>DATBNJ010000032.1:0-17907 GCA_036554385.1 Marinagarivorans sp.
CGGCCAATACTAGCGCATTGCTATCGGTCACCGTTAAGCCCGCCCCTCCGGCAATATTGGCTGCTAGGCTATCGAAAGCTGTATTCCACAAATGGTTTGCACTGGCATTTCGCAATGTAATCATCGCATCGGTGGCCGCTAAGGTTAAATCGTTATCACCATCGCTCAGATTATCCGCATTAATTGTTAATGCGCCCGCGTGATTTAAACCGGCAGCAGGAATAATCACGTCGCCGCTGGCAATAGTATTTAACACTAAATCACCGCCAACAGCGGGCGCTGCCGTTAAGGTTAAATCCCCTGCCGTTGCACTGACGCTGGCAGCCCCACCGGTATTTAAACCTGCAATCGTTAATGCATTGCTATCAACCACCGTTAAGTCGCCGGTGCCGGCGATGGTTGCGGTTAATTGATCGAAGCTGGTATTCCAAGTTTGCGCTGCACTGCCATCGCGCAGATTAAGAGTCGCATCGGTGGCGGCTAAGGTTAGGTCGTTATCACCATCTGAAAGATTATCCGCATTAATCGTTAATGTGCCCGCGTGATTTAAACCGGCAGCAGGAATAATCACATCGCCGCTGGTGATGGTATTTAAGGCTAAGGGGCCACCAACATTGGGGTTAGACGAAATAGCGAGATCGCCGTTGCTAGTGAAGCTTCCCTCGCCTTCAAGCGCGATAGACGAGAGTACCAACGCATTGGTATCCACAAGGGTAAACGTACTTGCTCCCCCGCTAACGCTAAGTGCCAATTGATCGAAGCTTGTCGACCAATGGCGTGCCAGTGAGCCGTCTCGCAGGGTAATATCGGCGTTGGCCGCAGACATAATAACCGGCGTGCCAGCAGTGCCACTAGCGACTGTGCCTGCGTTTCCCCGGATGGTATTGGCTACAACCGACAGATTACCTGAAACAGTTACCCCCGCATCGGCGATGCGGAAATCTGTCCCGGCATCAACATTCAAATTATTAACATTAAATACCGTTGCAAGATCAACACTGAATTGCAAGCCCGTCGTAAAATTCACCGTTTCAGGCGATTCTAACCGCAATACACTAGTACTGCCCTCCTCGTGTATTGTCACATCTCCCGTGGTAGAAACGATATCCACAAAGTTAGATTCAATGGAAAGCTCACCGATAGCATTTAATGCATGGACCAGCAGGCCACCATCGCCCACATCGATATCTTTCTGCTCAATATCCGACCCCGTTACGGCACCAGCGACAGCGTTAACTTGAACGGTGTTATTCGCTGTGCTCGTTGATACGAGACCTGTTATTTTGACGTCACCCGAAGCTGCGGAAATATTGATAGACCCAGCGCCCACAGAAATCCTCGCCGCGTCGTCCATCGTAAAACCATTGTTAGCGTTAGCGACAAAATTAAGGCTATCAGCACTCGCCGAGTTGGAATCACGAATCACGCCATTAGCGGTAAAAATGATGGCATTATCCGCTTGTAGTGTGAGTCCACCGCCCGCACCTACGCCGTCATAGTCCAAGGTGGTGTCAAACGTGATATCCCCCGCGCCACTACCGCCGCTTGCAGTTGCAATGAGTACGCTGCCATTATTTAGCAGTGTATTGCGCAGTGTCACGCTACTAATTTGAGCACTCGCGTTATTATTCGTAGGGGCCCAAGTTGCAGGATTACCGCCTGAAAATGTGCTATTTAAATCCGCGTTTGCGCTAATGGTTACATCGGTAGGGTCGATAAACCATAGCCCCCCCTCCCCTTGCGGAGCACCGACGTCAACTTGCCCCGCAACGCTCACAAACTCTTGCCCCGAAACTTCAACAAAGCCACCGTCGCCCGCCACGGTTCCGCCTCGAGCGCTAATACGGCTATCACTGTTAAACCAGGTATCGTGCTCGGCGTATAAAATAATATCTCCACCATCGCCGTCAGTGCCCGCATCCGCCGCGATGCGACTGTCATCGGTTAACGCAATCATCTCACTTGCTAGGATATTAACATCGCCACCATCCGCCTGTGCTTGCGCGTTTTCGGGGGACAAGGACGACCGACCGCTGGCACTAATATCGCCCGTTTGCCCGTAACGCTCTGCGCGAATATCAACTTCGCCCCCGCGGCCCTGATCAGCGCTGGCATTGATGGTGCCGGCCTGCACAACATCGGCATTGGGTGCCAGCAGCTGTACCTTGCCGCCTTCGCCATTGATCGCCACCGCGCGCACTAACCCGTAGTTATTAATGGCATTATCGTAGACCTCTCGGCCATTTTTACCGTCCATTACCAAGGCCACAGAGCCAGCATTGAGCGTGCCGGTATTAACCACTTGACCATTCAACTCGGCATCTTCAACAAGAATGGGGATTTCACTACCGGGCGAATGCAACAAAACGTCGCGGCCGCTGCGCAGCATAATGTCACCACCGGGAACATTGATTTCGCCGCTATTGCTCACTTGCGGCGCCATTAACACAACACGATCGCGCGCGTTAATTTGACCTCGATTAGCCACCGTTCCCTGAGTATCCCCAGTAAAGTGCTCGCGCCCATCGAGAAAAGCTTGGTTATCAGTATCCAGTGACGTAGCCACCAAACCGCCGACATTAACTTGCGCGCCATCGCCAAACAAAACGCCGTTGGGGTTAATTAAATACACCTGACCGTTGGCATTAATCGTGCCGTCAATTGCCGATAAATCAGAGCCCAATACGCGGTTGAGTGCGACGGCGTCGCTGTTGGGCTGGTTGTAGTTGACGGTTTCGTGGCCAGCAATGTTATAGCTTTCGAAATCGATAATAACCCGCTGGGAATCCTGCTGAATGTTCATGGCGTCGCCCGCATTGTCGATGCGCGCGTCACCGGCGACCACTTGCCCGCCTTCGGGCAGTGCGTAGCTAGGCGCCGACAAGATCGCCGTCATCAATACCCAAGGGCGCGCGCACTTAGCGCGCAACAACGGATTAGTACCAGCGGATTTCAAATAAAACTTGGCCATCGCTATCTACCTCTGTACCGTTCAAGTCACCCTTAAGGGCATTAGACGCGGTCAGCTGGGCCGCAACATGCTGCCCCCAACTCATGCGCAACCCCACGCCCGCGCTGGCATAGGTTGCTTTTGTGGCTAAGCTATCACCGAGCCCTTCTTTGCGCCCCGTTGCCCAATCTGCCAGCAGAATGGGTTCTAGCCGCCACCTTTGCTCGGCGGTGCCCGGCCACAGTGACGGAAAACGCCATTCCAGTGATGCCAACACAGCGCTATCCGCATTAAAGCCGCCGGCTTCGAAACCTCGCACGCCGTTGGCCCCCGTTAAACTAAAGCCTTCGACGCTGGGCAACGCAGTATCACTCGCCTGGCCTTGCACATTGAGCTGAACAAGATTACGCGCTCGACCACTGGCATACCGCGTTAACCAAAAGCCACTGACATTTAGCTTATTAAATTTTCCGTCGGGCACGCCTTCAACTTCAAACTGGCCATGACTCGCTTCGATCACACGGTTAAACAAGGTGCCGCTTTCTGGCCACTGCCTATCTTTGGACCAACGCAGGTTTAGCGCTTGGCTTTGCTCTTTTTGCACGGTGGTATTACCGAGTGCATCAAGGCTGGTGCGCTTTTCGTAAATACCAAAACGTATGCGCGAACGGTGCTTGGGGTGAAAGCGCATATGCCGAGTAATACCTGTGCGCAGATTTATCGCATCGCCCTCTAAACCCAACGCTGCGTAACGATCGCCCACTTCAAATTGATTATTACTGGCACTGATATCCCAAGCGTAGCGCAAGCCGCCAAATGGCAGGTTATAGGCCACACTGCCATAGGTATTTGCGACACCGTCAACACCGTGCAGCACCGCTAGCGATAATCGGTCGTGACGCCCAGTCAGCTGAAACTCAGAATACTGGCCAATCAGTCGCTGCTCGCCACTACTGGCGCTGCCGTAATTATCTAAGCTCACAGCCAGCGCACGTTGACGGGACTCGGATACTTTAAGATTTAAGCGCGCCTGGCCCGGTTCGACGCCGCGTGAATAAAAGGCGAACACGTCAAAACCACCTTGGGCCTTTAGGGCTTGCACGCGGTCTTCGACATCCGGTGCATACAGAATATCGCCCAATAAATCGCTAAACACGGCAGAGAATCGCCGGTCGGGCAGGCTCGTATTATTAATCACGTGCACCGAACCCAGCTTGCCTTTTTGCAGGCGCAAGGTCACAAAGCCATGCTCCACTTCCTGCGGCGGCAGGTACACCGAGTGGAACACATAGCCTTTATTGCGAACGTAAAGCGTCAACGCATCCGCCACTTGATGAAGCTCATCCAAAGACATCATTTCACCAAAACGGTCACGCTCTCGCGTTAATTGCGCTAGCAACTCCGGCATCGGCAATTTGGGCGATACATGGCTGTCTTTTTGCGCCATATCCTCATCAAGTAACGAAAACAGGGTGACCTTTAGCCGAGTATCGTCAGTCAACACCGTTAGCGATTGTGCCCAAAGCGAGGATGCCGAAATAAGCAACGCGAGCATTACTATCGTTTTTTTATAAATTTGTTTAACTCCCAACAACATAGCGTATTGTATTTTTTGGTCGCATTTTCGGTAAGCACTTGGCAACCAGCCCTAAAGCCCGCTACCTGTTCGCGGTTATCTCACATCACCCTATCGCCACACCCCTGCGCCAGCACAACAGTTGCGCTTAAACGCCCAAGTTTTACAGCTCAACATTTCGACGGTCCAACATTTTGACGGCCCGACATACCAAGGCGCCATAAAACCCAAAAGCGCCACAAATTTAACGAGTGAACCGCAGGGCCTTTAAACCAAAATAGCGAATAAGAGGCGCAACAATTTATACACCGGCACACTGACTCTAAATATAGTTCAACCCGTCAAAAGTGCTATTCGTGACCCCTTAGCGAAACTTCATCCAATACTCGCCTTGCGGCAGTTGCCAACCACTGAGCCATGGACCATCCTAGGTATAGGAATAAATAAACAAAGTGACCCAATAAACCGGTGGAGGCTACCGCGAAACAGCGGCTTGCCGGCAAGTGCGTAAACGCAAGTGGGAAAGGTCGCACGGTAAGAGGGACCGCAGTCTTGGTGGCCCTGACCTACCAGCAATCGCGCTTAAGCGGAAGAGCGAGCCGTATTGGCGTTAGCACCTGCTAGCATTAACCGTTACGTTACCTTTGATCGAGCTATGTGAGTTTGAACCGTCTATGAGCATGAAAGTACTAATCGTTGATGACCACGGGCTATTCCGGCACGGGCTGGAAATGCTTTTGGTCGAACAATTAGCACTGGATACCATTTTGCACGCCGCAAACGGCCGAGAAGCGCTAGAGCGCCAACAGCAACACCCCGACATCGACTTAGTGCTGCTCGATTACCACCTAGGGTCAGATCACGGCTTAGATATTCTGCAAAAACTAAAACAAAGCGACCCCGCGCTACCCATTGCCATGATATCCGGGCGAGAAGACCCGCAAATTATACTCAGTGCACTGGGCAGCGGCGCCAGCGGCTTTATTCAAAAAAACCTTGCGCCGGAAGCCATTGTCAGCGCTGTTAAGCAAGTCATAGACGGCGGCATTTACGTGCCCTCTAGCCTGCTTGAAAAACACACCCACATAGCCCCCGAAGAAGACAAACCCTCAACCCAAAAACAGTTGCAGCACCTTGCCGAAATTGCGCGCCGCGTCATTAAAGAAAAGAACCTAGAAACCTGCGACCAGGCCGATATCGAAAGCGAAATGACCTCGGCCCTTAACCGCTTAGTGTCAGAGCTGCAAGAAGAGCGCACCCGTTTGGAAATGCTCGCCTTCCAAGACGATTTAACCGGTATCGCCAACCGTCGCTTGTTTTTAGAACGCCTCGAGCACGCATTGCGCAATGCGAGACGCAGCGGCTCAAAAATCGCGCTGGCCTACCTCGACCTCGACCACTTTAAGCAAATTAACGATACCCTCGGTCATGCCGCTGGCGACTTATTATTAAAAGAAACAGCCCAAAGGCTTAAAAACGCCATTCGTGAAGTCGATACCGTTGCCCGCTTGGGAGGCGACGAATTCACCTTAGTGTTAGTTGATGTAAAGTCGCACCATGGCCTCAGCAAGCAGCTGACACGCCTGCACCAAGCCCTTGGGCAGCCCGTAACGCTCGATGACGGCGAGCAGTGCACGCCCTCAACCAGCATTGGCGCCGCACTTAGCGACGGCAATGAAGACACCACTACCCTTATAAAACGCGCCGACGAAAGCCTTTACCACGTCAAAGAAAACGGCCGCAATAATTTCTATATCGCGCCATCCTAAAAGGTAGCGCGTCTGGGCTAACGCCTTACCTCCCGAACATACCCTTCGCGGGCCGCAATAACATTGCGCGCTTTCTTTTTGGTCAATTGCACAAACAAGGGGCTAACGCCTGCACGACCAACGAGATAGTCTTGGCCCTAGCGTTTGCGCTACCATGTGGCTTTTAGGTTTAACAGGGCGGCAACCACAAGGACGCGCCCGAACAACTCACAAACATTAGGACGAGGTGCCTCTTGCCCCAGCTAACCGTGCAATCCAATATTACTCACCCCCAAAACGATGGCACGCCCATAGCCCGCCAAAACGGCCCGTTAAAAGTTGCCGTGCTTGGCAGCTTTAGCGGCAATGGCCAGCATCAAACTGCTGCAGCCTTACTGAACCGTAAACACCTGCGTGTTACTAAAGATTCCTTCGACGACCTATTCGAGCGCCTGCAGGTTAGCTTGCACTTACCGATTGAGGATACCCAAATCGCATTCGACGATATCGACGACCTAAACCCAGACCACATCTACCAAAATGTGCCCGCTTTTAAAGAATACCGCGAGCTCATGGCACAACTGAGCTCATCTAAAGGCTTTCACTGCGCGGTCGAGCGGCTGGCAGCGCTAGGAATCGTCGCGCCCACGCCCGCTGCCGATATAAAACGCACTGCAGCCACCGAAAATCTGCTAGATAGTGTTTTAAGCAATGTGCAGCAACACGACAGTGGCGCGTTTTCGGTAGACGCACTGATTCGCCAAACCATTGCGCCCTATATCGAAAAACAACCAGATCCGCGTGCCGAACATTATATTGCGGCGGTAGAAAATGCCGCCGCCGACCTATTGCGCAGCATTCTGCACGCTAGCGCATTTAAGCAACTCGAAGCCAGTTGGCGCGGGCTCGACATGGTTAACCGCCGCCTTGATACCGACCGTACATGCCACCTATATTTGGTAGACACGCCCATGTCCGCGCTAACCGAGGACGCATTAAGCCATTGCGACGCGGTCGAAGCATCTGCGCTGTATCGCAACCTTATTGACAACTGCGCCGTTGCCGGTGAAAAACCCTACGATATTATTCTAATCGACGCGCTACTCGACAATAATTGCAATGCTGGCCTACTGCCGTTTTTTACCCACTTTGCACAGCGGGCCAATATCACTGTTTTAGCCGGTACCAGTACCTTAAACCCTGACGACACAAACCTAACAAGCCCGCTAGGCAATCAGCCGCACTCAGAACCTAACGACGCCTCGGCGATGCAGGCGCATACAGGGGCGAATAACGTGTTTATCTGCACCCCGCCGTTTATGGCGCGCTTGCCTTATGGCCGAAAAACGCACCCTATAGAGAGCTTTGCCTTTGAGGAACTCCCCGCGCGCAACACCATTGAATATTACGTCTGGTCCAACAGCGCCTATTTACTGTTGATGACGTTCGTCGAAGGCAATAACACAATCGCCTCGCTACCATTTCACGCTTACCTAGGCGACGATGGCGAGGATCAATTAGTACCACCGACCGGCGCATTCTTACCTGCCAGTGCTGTTGAATGTTTAGAAACACAGGGGCTTACGGTTGCTCAGTCGGTAAAGCATTCAGATAGCGTAATGATTCAGCGCCGCGTAAGCTGGGCTCGCCTTGAATAGGAAAAACGCTAAAGGGCACCTAAAAATTGCTTTTGGGCTCTGGTTTTACGCCCCAAAAAGCTTGTGTCCACTCTGAAACGCCATCCTGGCGTTTTGCAGCGTCTCAATAAAGGCGCAATAAATCACGGCTGTTTATTTCTTACAAAAAAAAATCCTGCTTTGTTTCCAAAGCAGGATTTGTACGACGCTTACTTAAACGGCGCAACACGCCTTTCGACAAATCACAGCGCAGAGATACTCAATATCGCAATTGCGCTCGTAATATTCTTCTGAGTTCGGTCGATTTCACTGTAAAGCGATTTATTGTAATCCTTAGTCGGGCGACTGGTGGATACTAAAATCAGTGTCTCCTCGTTCATGCGAACATCAGCAACTGGGGTAAAAAGCGCTTCACCTTGCTCGTTAACAATTAAGAGCGCGGCATCGCTACCATCATTTTTGACGAGAATTTTATCAACTGTGCCAATTTTTTCGCCTCGTTCACCCTCGACGTCCTTGCCCTCAATCCTATCGATTGGCGCGGTGTAAACGTTTTGGCTAACGCTAATATCTGCGGGCGAAGTTACACTCGGATTGATTTCACCGGGGTTTTCCTTGGCCGTTTCACGGATGTCTTTATTGTCCATCGGATCAGCGCGAGCTAGGTCTTCACGGGCTACCGTCTGCTTTGCTTCTAAGCGCTTGGCATCGCTGTTATCCAGTGTCACCAAAGATTCACCGCCATTTTGCGCACTTTGGATATTGTACTCAGACCCGCTGCCGCTGTTTGAAGAGCTCACCGTGCCTGCTCCAACAACGCGATCAGCGCCGGCAGGCATAGATTGCCGGCTTGGTGCTTTGGACAGATTTGGGGCGCGAGTTTGTTTAACCCCAGACTCTGCGCCACCCGTGCGATCGTCCAGCATAGCTTGGTACTCTTCTTTGTTAAGTGTGCCGCTGCTGTCGTTATCGTAGCTACTAAGAATATCCTCTGCACTCACGCTGTTATCTTGTGTGCCCTCGAGCTCATTTAACGCTCTTTGCACGCCGCGTAGCTCATTAACATCGAGCTCGGCATTACCGTCCATATCAACGGAATCAAATGATCGACTATCACTCATTGCCTGTCCCATTTTTTTGCTGCCCATCTTAGGCTTCGATGGAGCTTGCTGCATCGAAGAATGCTCAGCGGTGCCTTTTACACCTGTTGTACCCGATGTTTTATGGGCTTGATCGCCAGCAAAAACGGGAGCAACAATTAAAACACTAGCGGCAGTCAATAGTCTCAAATTACGCGTATTCATAATTAAACCCTCAAACTTCGTTGTTGTGCCTAAAACGTAAGTGCGGTTAGTAGCGCTGTCAGCTCAATGGAAATGACTGTCCCTTGCGTTTAGGCCCGTTGTATTTAAACCTAAGCTGCGGTTGACTCTGATCAACGCAGCAACAAAGCATGTATTGCAAAGCGCAAACCAATTTGTGATTTATTTTTCAAGACGCCGGCACCTTTGCGCTTTTCGGGTCATGTTTTAGTCACACAAACAACTAATGGTTTGTTTTATATGGCATTTTTAAAAACAGTTAGGCGGCAAACACAACAATTACCGGAATTCCTCTCGGCAAAATTTTACCCAAAGCGATACATCTACAAAAAATGCGAAAAAACACCATCCCAAAATTACATTAATGGGTAAAAGCGATGTATTAACTGCAAGACTAAATACCGGCCAGCACAGTCAAAGCAACACGAAGGGAAACGCCAAATCTAATACACACAATCTGTGGCGGAGGTAAAGGGTTCATCTAACGGCAATAGGGCTGAGCGGGAATTGCGCACGGGCAAGGTAAAACAACATGGGCAGGGTAAAACAACATGGGCAGGGTAAAACAAAAAGTATCGACGTGTTCTGGCGAAGTATTTTAGCAAAGCGTTATAGGCAATAGCCTACTGCCGGGCCACATTTCGACTCAATGGGGTGAATAGCTACGTCGAGCGGGTGCAAAAGTTTATTGCGTTGCCGTGCTTGTAAGCTTCTCGGGGCGTCGGAGGCAGGAAGCTGGCGCAGAGCTTACAGGGATCGTACTTGTGCGTACCAGGGAAGCTTATAAGCGCTGCTTTGCCTTGGCCAGGTGGGAGCCCATTAGAGCCTGTCTTTTACTCTCCTTTATCACTCATTTTGTAGTGCAATCACAACCTTAGGTTGCGTACGAATCAGGTTAGTAATAACGTATCCAAGGGGTGAGCAGTTACGATTATCTTTTTGAGTAGAGTACTTTTTTTAGGTTCTGGAACTGATATAGCTAAACGGCATATCAATGCCAAGCTATAAGTCGAGTGCCAGCTAAGAATGCGAGTGAATTATGGAAATACACGAAATTCGATTATTTATCCCCTGTAAAGATTACGAAAAATCTAAGATTTTTTACGCGGCTTTAGGGTTTGAAGCAGAGAGTGCCGGAGATGAACTCACAATATTCACAAAAAACGGATGTACATTTTTTTTGCAGAATAAATTTTACGGTGAGGAGTTTTCCCAAAACCTCATGCTTCAGCTTATCGTAAAAAATATCGATGAAGCTTATGGCCTCGTGTCAAATTTAGCTGATTACGATATAAAGCTTAGTGACATAAAGTACAGTGAGATTCAAGAGGAGCACTGGGGCAGGGTGGTCTACTTGTGGGGGCCATCCGGTGAGCTTTGGCATATAACAGAACTTAGACGCTAGCCATCGCGTCATGCCCAAGCCCGGCTTTATTCCGCGCATGGTATTTCGCGGTGGCGCAGTAAAAAAGATAATCTATTCGCCTTTGCCGTGCTAGTGACCACCAAAAGTTGGCGTTTTCGGTGGTCACTAGCTACGGGCTAAAAAAATAAATAGGCGCTGTTGGGGTGTTATGCCGTTAATCCAGCGGGTAGGCTCCTATGGTTTTTTGCGCGTCTTTTTTACTCCAGTTTAGGTGCTTTCTTGCGGTGTTAGGCATGGCCGTTGATTTTTCAGTAGGTAAATTGTTGAGTAGGCTGTAGTCGTAGAGGTCGGGGGCTTTTAATACATTGCGTGCATTGCCATCTAGCTGTATGGCGTGGCTAGAAAACGGAGCGTGTTGAGCTTTAAACGCGGCGAGATCATCATAGTGCGTTTTGCAGTCATCTGCGCTGGTATCAAACCACTCAATTAACGCAGGGCGTTTAGCTTTGTAGGGCGTGTTGGGTCTTACGTAAATATTGCCATCGAGCTTCGTTAAAGGGGAGTTTGGCACCCTGGTACATACAGAGGGGGGTTGTTCAATGCGCAGTAGTGGGCCTTTTGCGGCATTATTTTCAATTAGCAGGTTGTTGGTAAAGATATGACCCTCGCGCTCTTCTACATCAGGGCCTGTGTCTGGGTGCCAGCCAAAGTGGTCGCCCTCAGAGCTTCGCTCGTTGCGGTCTATCTGCACTAAGCTATCGACGAGCGTGTTGTTGTAAATGTGTGCGTCGGCAGCATTTAAAATGCGTATGCCATTTTTATTATTCACAAACACATTGCCCGCTACGGTTACGCCTCTGGATATCTCGAAGAAAAAGCCAATATCGGTATCTTCAATATAGTTGTTAATAAATACCCCGTTTCTATTGCCGATGTCATACCAAACGCCAACAGAGTTTTTGTGGTGTTTAACGATATTATCGCGAATGACAACATCGTGAGTTTGGTTGATAATTTTGACCGCAGAAGCGTAATACCCAGTGATAGCCTCGATATTATTGTTTAACACAATGTTGCGCTCTAGCAATACATTGGATGAGCCTATTACGTAGATGCCTTCTGTGCCAGTATCGCTTATCAGCGAGTTGCGGATGATTAGCCCGTCACCGCGAAAGTACCCTGCAACGCGCCCAACATAACGGATGGTTACATCCTCTAGCAGCGTATCGACGGCTTGCTTGCCGTAAGTTGAAGGGTCGGCTGGCCCTATGGGCTCATCGACTGGCTCGTCGGTATCGGTGAATGAGCGTTTGCCTTCAATGGAAAGTGCTGTCCAGGCGTAGCGTTGAAATGTAATACCGTGAATTTTTGGGCCTTTTTTGTCGGTTTTCTTGCCGTTGACGTCTCGGCTTACGCGAGTAATTGCGACTTCATGAGCGGTGATTTCAACCGTATGGTCAGCGGGATTACGGCCGATATAAACGTGTTTGTTGGCGTAATCAATAAAGTGATTGTGCTCATTCAGTTCATCAATACTGCCTGCAGATTGCAAAAACTCGCCATCGAAAAAAACCATATCGTTGTTAAAGCGATGTAAAGGCGTGCGATGTTCTTCGCGCTCTTTGCGCCACCAAAACATCGGCTCAGATGGGAAGAGCGATGTCCATTGGGTGCGCCACACGCTGTCGGAAACCTTTTCCCAATCGCTGGCCACTTTAGCTCCGGTTAAAATGGGCTTTTCATCTTTGTAGGGTATAAGGGTAATCCCTTGGTTAAGCAGTAAATCGCCGGTGCGGTAAAGGCCGCCACGAAGCACTATCGCATCACCACTGGAAACGCGCTCGAAGGCAGATGTCAATGTGGTTGGTTTTCCCAGTTCGCGCCCAGAGGCACTCGCATCGCCGCTAGGCGAAACAAAATACAGGTTGTTGGCATCGGGTAGAGCGTAGGTTTTTGCTTGTGGTCCGTAAGGGCCTCCGGAAGGCCCGGCAACGGCGTTCATTGCACAAGCCAAAGCCAGCATTAAAAAGAGGGGAAGCACAGTTTTTATAGAATATTGAGGTGTCAGCATCTTTTTACTCATCAGATTGCGTTGAGTGGATTTTGAATATTGTCTATGCCACGCGTCCATCACTTTCTCAATAGACGCAAAAGTATTAGCAAACCCGATCATAGCATCGAGTGCGTTTATGTCCACAAAGGGTGAGTGGCCAGTGTGTGATGCCGGTGCAAATACTTTACCACCACATCGCACCAGCTTTAAAACCGTGAATACGCTGAGTGTGTCAAATCGCCAGTGCAGGATTCGATGCTGAACTGCAGGGCGCTTATTGACGCGATTGGGCCTATGTATGTTCTAGACGGAAATCCTTTGGTAGGCTATGGGTTTTAACCGCCGGAATGTCTATGTCTGTTACCCATCAGCTTGAGGCCGCATTTAATGCGTTTGCCAATTTTATGTGGAGCACGCCGTTGGTGGTGCTTTTGGTGGGGGGCGGTATTGGCTTGATGCTGTATTCACGCTTTCGCCCCTACCGGCATTTGGGGCATGCGCTGGCGTTATTGCGCGGGCGTTATAACGACGAGCACGACCCCGGACATGTTTCCCATGCGCAGGCTTTAAGTACGGCTTTATCGGGCACGCTGGGGCTGGGCAATGTTGCTGGGGTGGCTATTGCTATTAGCGCGGGCGGGCCGGGCGCCGTTTTTTGGATGTGGGTGACGGCTATTGTCGGGATAACCACCAAGTTTTATACGGCGTCGTTGGCGGTGATGTATCGAGGCAAGGATTCCAATGGCGTACTTCGCGGCGGCCCTATGTATGTGATACGTGAAGGGCTGGGTAAGCGCTGGTACCCGCTGGCTATTTTATTTGCCGTCGCTGGTGCGCTTGGCACGCTCCCCGTTTTTCAGGCCAATCAGTTTGTCAGCTTGTTGCGTGAGGTAGTAGCCATTCCCATGGGGCTGGCTACACAAAGCCAGCACATGGGGTTTGATTTAGCCGTCGGTGTGGCTCTGGCGGTGTTGGTTTTGTTGGTGGTGCTGGGGCGTATTGAGCGCATCGGTAAGTTAACAGTGCGGCTAGTGCCGAGTATGGTGTTGCTGTATATCGGTATGACGTTGATTGTATTGCTGCACTATTGGCAGGATATTCCTGCGGTGTTTATGCTGATCGTCAACGATGCATTCAGTGGCGCTAGCGTTGCCGGTGGTGCTTTGGGCACGGTGATCATGATTGGTGTGCGTCGCGGCGCTTTTTCCAACGAGGCGGGTATTGGTACTGAATCGATGGCTCACGGCGAAGCCAAAACTCGTGAACCCATACGCGAAGGCGTGGTGGCTATGACAGGTCCGATTATCGATACGTTAATCGTGTGCTCGTGTACTGCTTTTATGATTCTGCTGACAGGCGTTTGGCAAACCGGCGGCGACAGGGAAGGTGTTGCCCTGACCGCCGCAGCACTAGAACAGGTATTTTCCAACAGCGGCACGTATTTGCTGTTATTAATGGTGGCTTTACTCAGCTTTTCGACTATCGTCACTTTCTGGTTTTATGGCTCTAAATGCGTGGGTTTTTTACTGGGGGCCGACAAAGCGCATTACTACACGTCGTTCTATTTGTTTATGGTTGTTGTGGGTGCAGTTACGACGCTTGAATTGGTCAACGGCTTGTTAATTGGTATGTATGCGGTGATGGCGATACCCACAATGATCTCCACCTTTTTGTTAGCGCCACAGGTCAATAAAGCGGCCTGTGAATACTTTCGCAAAATAGCGCGCTCGGCTCGATCATAGCCGACCAAGTCGCCCGTCGCGATTAATGGCGTGGGTCAGCCGCGTTGTGTTGAAAAGAACCGTCACACTCGTAAATTTAAGTCACTCACTCATGCTGAGCTGAGAGAGGCCAATTTCCGTTAACATCACCCTTGATAACCTGTGATCGTGATGACGATGCTTTTTAAGGGGGAGTGTTCTAGTATAACTTCGCCCTCTTTTTATCCACGCTAAAGTTGTTATTATGTCGACGGTAATCTTTTCTGTTATGGCCGGAGCCATCGTTCTGGCGATTGTTTCTTCAGTGCACCGGCCTGATCCCCAGCATTCTAGAAATGTATTTTTAATGGGTTTACTGGTATTGCTATTGCTTCACACCTTGGGCGAGCTGTTGATCGCCTCTGGAGGGTACCGGTTTGCGCCGCAGCTTGTAGGGATTGAGTTACCGTTGAGAATGCTAATGGGGCCAGCGCTGTACTTATATGCGCGCAGCATGATGCCGACGGAACAGCTTAGGGTTTGGCCTACCCTGGGGCTGGCGCTACTCGGGCCACTTCTTATCGTGATTGTCATGGCGCCTTTTTTTCAGCTTACGGCTGACGAAAAACTTGCTTTGGCTAGCCCAGCTACGCGCGACCCAGACCTATTTCGATTAACGCTGATTATCTGTGGCGCCACGTCAGTGATCTTTGTAGCGGTGACGCTGTGTTATTTAATGGCTGCACTTCGCCTGCAAGCGCGCCACCGCCAGCGAGTAATGGAGCAATATGCCAATATCGAAACGCGATCTCTTGATTGGTTACGGTTTATGCTCGTGGTTTGGGGCGGCGTGTGGCTACTTTATATATTAGATAACGTACTTTGGGTGCTTAATATACGCCCTCCCGGTTTGGATATTTCAATAGCGGTACTTTACGCGCTGGCCGTTATCCTGTTTGCGCACCTTGCGCTGCATCAATCGCCTGCGAAGCTTGAGACTATTCAACGCTCTGGACCTAAGGCTCCGATTACCTCGGAAAGCAAAGCGCCGCCCGTCACTGATCGAATATCATCACTTGCACCAGAGCGCATGCAGCGTATAGCACTTAAGCTCACGCACGCCATGGAAAATGACCGATTATTCACCAACAATGAGTTGTCACTTCGCCACCTCGCTGATGCGACTAACACATCTGCCAATCATCTGTCGGAAACCTTCTCTCAGTATTTAAAGACCAACTTCTTTAAGTTCGTCAATGAGTACCGTGTTGCCGAAGCAAAGCAACGTTTAATGACGACAGACAGCACCGTAACGACCATTGCCTATGAGGTGGGTTACAACTCGCGTTCAACCTTTAACGCAGCCTTCAAAAAAGAGACCGGGTTGACGCCTACCGGCTTCCGCAATTACGCAAAAGGCGTAGATCGAGAAGAAAGGCTCTCCTGAATACAAACTTTAGCTGGGTGAATGCGTACGAATCGGCCCATTCGGACGACGGCCAACGCTAAAACTACGATCCTTAACGCTTGTCGCCATGTAACTATTCAGCGGCCATTAAAGAGGGCGCTTCAATGCCTAGAAAATAATCGGCCAGTGCCCTTTCAAAAGGTTCATGTTTATTTAGCTGAATAGTTACCTTGCCATTGGTGAGGCAGGCCGCTACTTGAAACAGACAAGAGGATCGATAATGAAAGTTGTTAGCAGTGACCCAATTCGGCAAGCCGCGCTGAGCCATCGAGTTTTTGATTTCCCAGCCAAGCTACTACGAGGTTCATCCCTGCTTTGGTTGTCCACTTTTCTACTTGGACAGCTGGCGTTCTTTTACTACCTTATGGCGTTTTACGGTGTTTCTATCGCCGTTAATGATTTAGAGATGTGGAACGTTTTTGAACAGTTCGGCGTCATTCCCTACATCGCTGGCGACACTATTGGCAATTTTGCCTTTGGTTTCCACGCTTTGGGGGCCGGTATTATTGCAATTGCGGGGGGGCTCCAGCTTGTCCCCCAGGTGAGGCAGCGCTTCCCAAAATTTCACCGCTACAATGGCCGTATGTTTTTGCTCACCTGCGTTACTTTGACGTTATCGGGGCTATACCTTGTTTGGATTAGAAATGCGCCGCCTTCCGCATTCAATGACTTAAAAACCACGTTTAACGGTGTGCTGATTCTCGCTTGCAGCTATTTTGTATTGCGTCGAGTGTTAGAGGGTGACATCAAAAACCATAGCCGCTGGGCTATTAGGCTCTACTTGGTAGCCAATGGGCAGTGGTTTTTACGTGTTGGTGTCTTGTGTTACCTGGCGCTGGGTAACCTCATCGGCGAAGCTAACTTTGGAGACCCGTTTTTCGCATTCTGGGATTATGCCGCGTTCGTCGCCCCTTTGGCCGTATTGCAGCTCTACTTTTACGCCAAAGACAGGGGAGGCTCACTCGTTCAAAGCATCACGGCGACGTTTCTAATTGTCCTAACACTATTGATGTTCATAGGCATCGCGGCTCTCGGTGCGCTGCATTTAAAGATTATTAACGGTCAGCCACTCGGATTCTAGAGAAGCGTTTGAGGCTATTCTGGTTTGGATGAGAGCGATTTTTTTAACTAACACACACGCTGACCCACCGACCTTAGAGGGTTGTGAGGCAAACACGCTGGTAGGAGGGAGGGGGTACTTGGCAATCCAACCCTATTGGCTTAAAATATGATTCAGTGTCAATCGTTATCCAACGGAAGGAATATGGTCATCCAGCGTACCAACTTATCGATTCCCATGTTGGTGCGGGATTCTTACTGTGCCTGCTCAGAAAACCTGAGCGCATCGATTCGCTTTCTTAGACCTAAGAGTTTGCATGCTATTCAACAATGCCACGGCCTAAAGAGATCTTCTTTGCTCCACTGTTGGGTAAATTCATGACTAAAAACGCGTCAAATTGCTTAGCATTCGCTTTGGTGAGTTTTTTAAGTGCTTGCCAAGCAAAGTCCGAAACCGAGGTGCCTATGATGATTAAAACGCCTGAACCTAAGCAATACCTGATTTGTCGTGAACTAAGTGGCGTATTGCAGCAGGATGGTAAGCCCGTGGCCAATGCCAAAATTAGCCGGAAACTTACCTGGAATGGCAATGAAGCGGGCGTCGTTGACTATTTTGAAACCGACCATTCGGGACGGTTTAATATTCCGGCAGAATACAAAACCTTATCCATTAATCCACTGACACAGTTTGTCGCAAAATCAAATTTAACAATTACCTATGAAAACAAAGAGTCCGACCTCTGGTATGAGGCGATCATGAGTGAATCTCCTAAACCAATCGGCGACATAAAAAATCTTGTTTGTGAATACGGAGCCGAGCTAGAGCGGGTAAAATCCGATGCGGGCTTGCTTGGCACAACGTGTAAATGGAACGATATGCCCAAGGAGGAAGACCCTTATGCGCTCTGATGCTTTACCACCTAGATTTGTTGCCAAATTATCAAAAGATGTATATGCATTAAATGAAGGTGATGAAAATGCAATTAAACTGTTTCTTGATAATCCGGCTTTTGCAAAAAAGACTAACA
>DATBNJ010000047.1:0-7392 GCA_036554385.1 Marinagarivorans sp.
TAGAATATTGGCAACCACTAGGTCTACGGGAGTAGCAGGGCACTTATCGGGGAAAACGACGGGAAAGCGCTCTGCGGTAATGTGGTTGCGTTGGGCGTTGTCTTGTGTGGCAAGCAGCGCTTGCGGGTCGATATCTACGCCTAAAACGCGACGGGCTCCCAGTAATAATGCCCCAATGCCTAAGATGCCAGAGCCACAGCCGTAGTCGATAACCTCTTGCTCGTTAAGTGATTGAGTGGCTAACCACTGCAAGCACAGAAAAGTTGTGGGGTGCGTGCCAGTGCCAAATGCGAGACCTGGGTCGAGCAATAGGTTGACGGCATCAGGGTGTGGGGGGGCTATCCAGCTGGGGCAAATCCAAAAGTTATCGCCGCACTGGATAGGGTGGTAATGCTGCATCCATTCGCGCTCCCAGTCCTTGTCTTCGACAATGTGCCACTTAAAGCTTGTTTGCACGGGCAGTTGCAGTTGCGCATCTATAGATGAGGTATTGATATCAGCATCAAATAAGCCTGTGACTCGAGTTGCTGACCAAAGTGGTGTTTCGCCCAAGGCGGGCTCAAAAATGGGTTGGTCGGCATTGTCTTGCAGGGTCACTGAAAGTGCACCGACATCCATTAATTGATCTTCAATGTGGGGGGCGTCTTCGCGATTCGTATTGATGTGAATTTCAAGCCAAGGCATGGGCACTCTCTTATAGCTACGTGCGCTTGCGTGGCGCGCGGGCGGGGCATCGATTCAAGTAAAAAGCCCCAAGCTTAAAAAGCGGCGCTTGCTGTGAAGTGCCGTGAGCTTTTTAAGCTTGGGTGCAGCAGGCGCTAAACGGCTACTTATTCTGCAGTTTCTTTTCTAAATAGTGGATATTGACACCGCCTTCCCCGAATGCGCCGTCGCGCACCAAATCGTTTTGCAGCGGAATGTTGGTTTTGATGCCATCGATAATAAGCTCATCTAAAGCGACGCGCATGCGAGTTAGCGCTGCTTTGCGGTCCCACGCGTGGGTAATGACTTTGGCAATCATCGAGTCGTAGTAGGGCGGTACTTTGTAGCCCGAGTAAATATGTGAATCAACGCGAACGCCTAAGCCGCCGGGCGCATGGAAGGCGCTGATAGTACCTGGGCAAGGCATAAAGGTGTCTGGGTCTTCGGCATTAATTCGGCACTCAAAGGCGTGGCCACGGACTTGAATATCGTCTTGCTTCAGACTTAGAGGCAGGCCTGAACAAACGCGCACTTGTTCTTTGATTAAGTCGACGCCGGTGATCATTTCGGTCACGGGGTGTTCGACCTGAATGCGCGTATTCATCTCAATAAAGTAATAATTGCCGTCTTCGTATAAAAATTCGAAGGTCCCTGCGCCGCGGTAGCCAATATCGATACAGGCCTTAACGCACGATTGAAACACGGCTTGGCGGGCCTCTTCATTAAGGTGAGGCGCGGGCGCTTCCTCGAGAACTTTTTGGTGGCGACGTTGCAAGGAGCAATCGCGATCGTAGAGGTGCACGGCATTGCCTTGCCCGTCCGACATTACTTGAACTTCGACGTGACGGGGGTTCTGGAGAAACTTCTCCATATACACGGTGCCGTCACCAAAGCAGGACTGTGCTTCAGAGCGCGTCAAATTAATCGAGTTGATCAGCGCCGCCTCGGTGTGAACAACGCGCATACCGCGCCCGCCGCCGCCGGCAGCGGCTTTAATAATAATGGGGTAACCAATGCGCGAGGCGATTTCCATGCAGCGCTGGGGATCATTTGGCAGCGCGCCGTCTGACCCCGGAACTGTGGGCACACCGGCTTTTTTCATGGCTTCGATGGCGCTGACTTTGTCGCCCATTAGGCGAATCGTGTCGGCATCTGGGCCAATAAAAGTAAAGCCGCTTTTGTGTACTTGCTCGGCAAAATCGGCATTTTCAGCAAGAAAGCCATAGCCTGGGTGTACCGCTACGGAATCGGTAATCTCCATGGCGCTAATAATCGCCGGGATATTTAAGTAGCTGTTGGTCGAGGCGTTGGGCCCGATGCAGACAGATTCATCCGCAAGTTTTACATGCATGAGATCTTTGTCGGCTTGTGAATAGACCGCGACGGTTTTAATGCCGAGTTCTTTACACGCTCGCAATACGCGCAGCGCGATTTCACCGCGGTTGGCTATGAGAACCTTGTCAAACAACATGGGTATTCCTCAGTGGCTTAGGCGATGGTAACAAGGGGTTGGTCGAACTCAACGGGCTCGCCGTCTTTCACCAATATTGCTTCAATAACGCCCGCCTTGTCGGCTTCTATTTGATTCATCATTTTCATCGCTTCAATAATGCAAATCACATCGCCAGCCTTGACGCTTTGACCAACACTCACGAACGGAGCTGCGCCTGGGTTGGGTGCACCGTAGAAAGTACCGACCATGGGCGACTTAACCGAGTGACCAGCAGGCGCCGCGGCGGGGGCTTCTTCGCTAGCCGGCGCCGCTGCGGCGGCAGGGGTTGGCGCGGGTGCAGCCGGCACGGGTGGCTGGGCGTAGGCTTGCATCGGAACCATCTGCGCGTTGCGTGAGCCGCGACTAATGCGCACAGACTCTTCGCCTTCGCTAATTTCCAGCTCTTCGATGTTGGATTCTTCAAGTAGCTCGATCAGCTTTTTGATTTTTCGAATATCCATGATGACCTCTTCTTTGGGGGCTCAATAAATGTAAATTAACTGGTTGCGCTGAGTGCTTCAAAGGCAGCACTTAGCGCGAGTGTATAGCTGTATGCGCCAAACCCGCAGATAACGCCTTTGGCGATATCCGATAGGTACGAATGTTGCCTGAACGGCTCGCGCGCGTGCACGTTGGAGAGGTGACATTCAATAAACGGAATGGCAACGCCCGCCAGCGCATCCCGCAGGGCCACGCTCGTGTGAGTAAAGGCCGCAGGGTTGATCACTATAAAATCGACCGGCTGAATACGCGCTTTATGGATCGCGTCGATCAGCTCGTGCTCTGCATTGCTCTGCAAGATAGTGACACCGTGACCGGCCTGCCGGCATTGAGTTTCAATAGTCTGATTTATGGCGTCTAGCGTTGCATGTCCGTAAGTTTCCGGCTCGCGAGTACCTAGAAGGTTTAGGTTTGGGCCGTGGAGAACCAGAATGTTTGCCATTGGGCCTTCCTCAGTTGAAGCCCTTCATCTTCGCCGGTGGTCGTGCAACGGCGCAAAATGACAGGGGCGCATCGGGTATTTCTCGTGTGCAGGTTAGCCCTAAGCGGCGCTGCAAAAAGTAGGGCGTGATTGTGCCTAAATTGTATCTGACTGTCTATATCAATCGGAGGGTTTAGGGTAAATCTATGCAAATGCCCGCCAAATTGGCGAATTTTAAGGGAGTTGCATTTTTTAGAGTGTTGAGTTCTATCGAAATCGAAAAAGGGCCCGAGTGGGCCCTTTTGATGGCGGTGAGTGCGGCAAACTGGTGCGGCACCGCGAAACGCCGCAGATGGCGTTTCAGGAATAGAAGCTAGTTAACCGCGACTTTGCTTTCACCGGCGTTGCGTCGCAGCGCCTCAAGTACCATGTCCTTGGTTAAAATTTGCGGTAACACTTCCGCAGGTTTGCTGGTATCCGCTGGAAAGACTAGGTAGAGCGGAACGCCGCTGCGCTTATACTCGGTAAGTACCGCTGTGATATTTGGGTTTTCATTGGTCCAGTCACCTTTGACTTTTGCGTAGTTATACTCCGCAACCGTTTCACGGAATTCGTCGCGATCGAGGGCGATGGCTTCGTTCGCTTTGCAGGTGATGCACCAGTCTGCGGTGAAGTCGACAAACACGGGCTGACCTCCGGCGCGAAGTTCTTGTACGATCGTGGGCGTAAAGTTGATCCAGGTTTCATCCTTTTTAAAGGTTTCGCCGTTGTAACCTATGTAGGCCGCAGCGACTAAAGCGGCATAACCCGAGATTCTTGCAATCCATTTACCGGCGCCCTTTTCGGGAATGTGTTGGAACACCCAAATGGCATACACGATGGCGATGCCACCTAATACCAAGAAAAATACACCGGTCATGCCTACCTGATTACCAAACACATACAGCAACCATGCGCTGGTAATGTACATGGGGAAGGCCAAAAATTGCTTGAGTACTTCCATCCAGGTGCCGGGTGCGGGCAGAGCGCGCGCAAGCGCGGGGCTGTAACTGAGCGCCAAGAAGGGCAGTGCTAAACCAAAGCCCAGCGCGACGAAAATCAGGATAGAGGTATACCAAGGCTGGGTTAATGCAAAGCCAAGTGCTGGAGCCATCATCGGGCCGGTACAGGGGCTGGCAACAACGGCCGCTAAAACACCGGTGAAAAACGAGCCTTTTAAGTCATCGCTACTCGTGAGGCCTTGGCCTACGCCCATCAAGCCTGTGCCGAAGTAAATAACGCCCGATAAGCTTAGGCCCATCACTAAAAAAAGGTACATGACGGCGGCAACAAAAATAGGTGACTGCAACTGGAAGCCCCAGCCCGCAGCTGTACCTGCTGAGCGCAGTGCAATAATTGCAAAGGCGACAATAACGAATGAGCCAACCACGCCAGCGGTATAGGCCCAGCCATGCGATTGGTGGCTATGGGTGCCTTCCGAGTGAGAGGCAAAGCTCAAGGCTTTCAGGGATAGCACAGGGAAAACGCAGGGCATTAAGTTCAAGATTATGCCGCCGCCAATGGCCAGCAAGATGTAAACGAAAAAGGAGTGCGTTTGCTCTTCGGGAATAATGGCTGCGATGGCTTGGTCGGTCACACCCTCTTGGACGACTTCTTTTTGGTCGGCTGCAGGTTCGACGGTTGCCTTTTTCGTTTCGGTAACGGCACCGGTTGTTTGATCGATTTGAAAGTGTTGGGTGCGTGGCGCATAGCATAAGCCCGCGTCAGCACAGCCCTGCGAGCGCAGTTTTAGCTCAAATCGGTCGCCGAGCTCGGCGCTGTTAAAGGTGACGCGCGTGGCGTTGTAATAGACTTCGAGATCTTTATTAAAGTAGGGGTCAAATTTGATTTTGCCTTTCTCGAACAGTGGCGCCAGCGTGGTTTTAGTTTCTGGCGTGCTCGCCGTAAGCTTAAACTTCTCTTGATACATGAAGTAGCCTGGGGCGATATTCCAGTCCAAGTGGACTTTGTCGCCCTCGGCAGAAAGTGAAACTTGGTACGCTTTGTCAACAGGGAGGAATTCATCCTTTGTTTCAACTAATGCTGTTTCAGCCAGCGCGCTTAATGCGCACGCTGCCAAAACGAGCAGTAGCGATAGTTTAGAGATCAGTTTCATGGCGTTTTATTACTTCTGAGTGAGTTTTAGTGGGTGTTGTGGCGTTGCTGTTCGACAGCATTTATTGTTTAGGATTCCATTCTATTCAAAATGTAAGGGTTTGGAATCATTCTGTTCAAAAAATGATCTGGCGTGTGACTCATCTCGCACAGAGGTTGCGGGTTTTGGGGGCTAAGTCATTGAGCCGGCGCTCTTATACCCCTTTTCTATAGCCATTGCTAGCGGTATCGTGGCGGCGTGTTCGCAGCTAATATGGCTGCACGACAACATTATTTGGAGACTAAAATTGTGATTTTCACGTCCCTTGTTCGCTTGTTGGCAAGCGTTAGAGCCCCTGTAGTTGTTGCCTGCGTATTGGTATTTATAGGTGTGGGGCGCAATGAGGTGATGGCGCAGGGCTCGTCGGCACCGCCAGCACTGCTTGAACGAGTGTTGACCAAAGCCGATGATGCTTATCTGGCAAAGCGCTATACGCAGCCCAAGCACAACAATGCTCACGACCGCTACCGTGCCGTGCTAATGATCGACCCCGATAACAAGCGGGCTTTAATGGGGCTGCAGCGGGTAGAAGAGGCTTATGTTGCTTTAATTGAAAGTGCGCTTAACAGCGGCAATTTGCAGAGCGCCAAGTCATTGTTGGCGGTTCTAGCCGAATATTATCCGCGCTCTAAGCAGTTGGCGCCGTTACGCAAACGCCTTGCCCAGGCCGTTCCTGCGCCACTGCCATCACCCGATGTGAGTGACCTATTGGTAAAAGAGTATCCGTTGAACCCTCGCGATTTGAGCGCCCGCAATGCGCAGGCTCGTGCGCTAGTGGCTGATATCGCTATGCGCGTCTCGAACAGTAAGGAGGCGGTGCTGATCTTGGCACGCAATGACTCCGAGGGTCGATGGATATATCAGATTATGAACGAGGCGACGCCCGAGTATCGAGTACGAGGGGATATCCAGTTAAGAAATAGGCCTGCCATTCACCTGCTGGAACCACTATAGTAGTGGTCATGCTCAATATTGACGATCGGTAGGGACGGGGATTCATATGTTGCAAAAACTCACTCAACGGCTCAAAGCGGCGAAGTTGAAAGCCGTAGACACTTATAAAGGGGTGTCCGAGGATGTTAATGACGGCCGCCCTTGGCTGAAGCTGGTCGCGATAGGCTTTGCCGTGCTGATGGTGGTACTGATTATTTGGGGGTGGTTTAAAAGCCAAGAGCCAGAAACCTTTGATGTGCAGCAACGCATTTCGGCCTACGTTAAGCCCGAGCACGTAAATGTAAAAGGGGTTGCTACGACGGTTGCGCTATTGGAGGTTATGGAGGCCATGCTTGATGGCTATGTCTCAAACGATATATTCCCCCCCGGCGTGTGGTTAGATAACCGCGCCAATTGGGAGTACGGCGTATTGATTCAGGTGCGCGATTTGAGCAAGGCATTGCGAGAGGCTTACAGCCGTTCGCAATCACAGTCCAGAGAAGACAAGGCTCTGATGATTGCCGACCCGCTGTTTAACTTCGATAACTCTAGCTGGATCATGCCGAATACCGAAAGAGAATACCGCTCGGGGATGAAGCAGGTGCAAGACTACCTGAATCGCTTAGTGGATTCGGACCGCCACTCAGCGCAGTTCTACGCGCGAGCGGATAATCTAAACTATTGGTTATCGACTGTGGAGTCGCGCTTAGGCAGCTTGTCTCAACGCTTGAGTGCCAGCGTTGGCCAGCGTCGTTTGAATATCGATTTGGCGGGCGATAACGCCGCCGTGCAGTCCACGAGTGTGCCCGGGGAGTTAGAAGTTAAAACGCCATGGCTTGAAATTGATGATGTGTTCTATGAGGCGAGAGGCAGTGCGTGGGCTTTAATTCATATTCTACGTGCCGTCGAAATTGATTTTGCCGATGTCCTCCAAAAGAAAAACGCCGCTGTGAGCATCCAGCAAATTGTTCGCGAACTAGAGGCGACTCAGGAGTCCGTATTTAGCCCGATTATTCTAAACGGCAGTGGTTTTGGCATCCTGGCTAATCATTCGCTGGTGATGGGGAGCTATATTTCGCGGGCGAATGCGGCGATTATTAATTTGCGAGAGTTACTGGCACAGGGATAGGTTTTGGTTTTATTGGCTCC
>DATBNJ010000081.1:0-3246 GCA_036554385.1 Marinagarivorans sp.
GGAAAATTATCGTTATAACAGATGTAATGAAAACACTAATGCAACCGTCTTTGAGGTGTATCAGAATCGAGTCGTTCAAGAGAATGTTCAGGGGTGTGGATCGAACCAGACAGCCTCTGAAGCCAATCACTCGATTGACCCTAATGGTTCGTCTGCATCCATATTAAACCCCGTATTAGAGTTCGCCGCCCAAGGCGCTGGCGGTAAGTATGTAAGTGTAACCGACCCCACCACACTAAAAGCCGAACTGGAATCCATTATCGGTGATATTGGCCCTACGCCGATTGCCGGTGGTGGCCAAGTGGCGGCCTCGGCCGATGGTGCCGGTGCCAAAATGTACCTACACACCACCTATTACGCTCAAAAAGAAAACGCAGCCGGAGACCGTGTTAATTGGATTAGCCAGATCGGTGCCTTGTTTATTGATGATCAAGGCCGTCTGCGGGAGGATACACAGAGTGATGCCCTGGGCAGCATTAATGGGGAGTTAGACCCGAACGATTTAATTATTCGCTTTTTACCGCGCATGCAAGGGCAAGCAGAGCCTAGAGTCGAAAAGTACAGCGGCGAAACGCGAGTGGGCGAAACCTATTCAATTGATGAAATTGACTATGTTTGGCGAACAACGGACAGTTTTGCCGCGCCCGATCAGCGCGCTATACACACGGTAATTCCAGCAGCTGTAACCGCAAATGCACCAACGGGTACTGATATTGTTACTGGGGAATTGATTGAGTTTAATACTGCGTTCACTAATGCCAACGAGCGTAATCGCCGCCTGTTAGGCAATAACGTGCCCGCAGACGACTTAATAAGCTTTATAAAAGGCGCTAACCCACGCGACGAATACCGCTCGCGAACACTTGATGGTACAAACTACTTATTGGGCAATGTACTGACCAGCCCCGTGATTCAAGGGCGACCTAACTATACCTATGCCCGAGAGCTAAATGACCCAGACTATGCCGCGTATCAAGAGCGCTATAAAGATGATGCCAAAATCGCCTACGTGGCGGCCAACGATGGTTTAATCCATGCGTTTTACGCTGATGCACCGAGTAACGCAGCTTACTTGGCTAGCTATCCCGGTAAAACCGTTGGTGATGAGCTGTGGGCCTATGCCCCTTTTAATTTGCTGCCGCACTTACAGTGGCTGGCCAACCCACGCTATGTTCACGTACCCTATTTTGATGGTTTTATGCGCACTTTTGACATTAAAGCCTTTGATGATGATGGCGTGCACGTTGGTGGCTGGGGTACTATTTTAGTCGTGGGGACTGGCCGTGGCGGCGGAGCTTTTGGCCTAGATCTGGACGACGATGGCAATACCGATATCACGACGCGCCCAGCTTATATTGTTTTAGATATTACCGAGCGCGGTGCACCGCCTAAATTAATTGCTGAAATATCCCATAACGATTTGGGCTTTACCACGGGCGAGCCAGACGTTGCCCGCTTTAAGGCCGAAAATGGTACTACCGAGTGGTACCTCGTATTTGGCTCTGGGCCTAGGGGCACTTCGCCAGTAGCCAGTCGTACCGCCCAGCAAAACTACCAAGTAGCCGGTATTGTGAATGACACGCCGGACAGCTTCACTAAGCCGAATATATTTGCCTTTAATTTAAAAACCTCGGAGTTAGCCATCACAAGCGTTACCGACGCCGAAAACGGCGCATTTATTGGTGGCGTTAACAGTATGGACTGGGATAGAGACTTCAACGACGATGCGCTTTATTTTGGTACAGTCGCCGGTGGGCAAGATGCGCCGTCAGGCCAATTGTTTAGGGCGCTTTTGAGCGCCGGCGGCACCGGTATAAGCATCACGCCGAGTGTGATGATGGATGATAGCGATTCCGGTCTCGGAAAACCCGTGACCAACCGCCCACTAACGGTTATTGATTACCGCAATAATTACTGGGTATTTACAGGTACAGGCCGTTTTTATGTGCGCAGTGATGGCCAAGCCGATAACAGCGATAACCTGTACGTCGGCCTTAAAGAGCGTAAATCAACAGAGGCAGACGTGCTGTTAGCGGGGGGGGAATTCAGCCGAGCTGACCTGTTTAACACAACAGACGTGACTATCACCAATGCTGGCATTGTGGGGAATGCAACCGCCAAGGGAGAAGGTGGTGCCGCGTTAACCGATATCGATGCCGTACGTTCGGAACTTGCACGAAAAGAGGATGCCGATGGTACCCCCACCGATGCATGGCCCGGCTGGTTTTTTACGTTTGAGACTAACGAACGGCAGCATACGGGCACGGGCTATTTAGCATCGACGCTATTTTTTAGTACCACTGTACCGGGCAGCGCCCAGCAGTGCTCGGCGGGCGACAAGGGCAAAGTTTATGTGATTGATATGCGTTCGGGTGTGTTCTCGCCTTATTACCAAACGGGTACCGATGTAAGCGCCGTTAAAGCCCCGCTAGAGGTAGAGGGCATAGGCCCAGAGCTCAATAGCCCCGCGGATGTGATGAACCTCGGCGATGGTGGTGTGCAAACCGCACCTGAATTAGACTTCGAAGGCGACTCGCAGCGCCACTCATGGCGTGAGATTTCCGTGCCGTGGTAATACGCTTACCATTCCCCGCTGAGGCCTTAGCGGGGAATGGTTTATATTGTAATCTAGCAATGCACCTAAAGGTGCGCAGCTGGATATATAGAGCTAGACTTTATAAGCCTAGCTTATAGATATATAGATATTAAAGGCACAAGATATTTTAGCGCGGTAATCTAAGCTAATAATAAGCCGCTTAACAGCGGCAACTGAGTCAATAATAAGAGAATACTATGTTGCAGTACTCCAAAGTGCACAACCCAAAAGGCTTCACCTTGATCGAGGTGATGATTGTGGTGGTTATCGTTGCGATACTAGCCGCGATCGCTCTACCGTCTTATCAGCAGTATGTTGAAAAATCACGGCGCGTGGATGCTAAAGAAACCTTAATGCGCATGGCAACGCTGCAAGAGCGCTTTTTCTTTCAAAACTCTAGTTACTCTCGTGACCTCGATGATCTGGGCGGGGCTACTTCGCCAGAGGGTTGGTATACGATCACATTAACCGGTCAAGACTCCTGCAGTGATACAACCTGCAATACTTTTACATTAACCGCAACACCCGTAAACCCCGGCCCGCAGGATGGCGACACACGCTGCGCTTCCTTCAGTATCGACCAAACCTTAGCGCAAACAGCAACCGGTACGGATGCAGATAACTGCTGGTAGTCGCGCACCATTGCGTGA
>DATBNJ010000175.1:0-8922 GCA_036554385.1 Marinagarivorans sp.
TTCGCACTACTTAGGTAATGGTCATGTCGTGCGCTGTGTTGCGCTTGCTGAGGCCTTTAAAGCGGCGGGTTATAGTTGCCAATTTGCCTGTCGAGCCTTGCGCGGAAATGCAATACAGTGGCTGCGTGAACAAGGCTTCAATGTCATAGTTTTGCCGGCCCCAGCGCTGCCACGTACCCTATTAAAAGACGATTTTAGAACTTGGGCAGAATCCGATCCCGAATGGGATGCACAGGATTCATGGCTTAAGCTTAAAGGGCAAAGTTTTGCCTGGTTAGTTATCGACCATTACGCGTGGGCCGCACAACAGCAGCAACAGCTAGCCGCAGTTGCGGCGCGTATACTGATTGTTGATGATTTGTGTAACCGACCGGTGTATGGGGATGTCATTGTAGACTCGGGCGCGCGCAGCGACTCAGATTATCAGCCGTGGAACGTCAATGCCGCTAAGCTTTTATTAGGGCACCGTTATTTACCGTTGCGCGCATCATTTCAGCATTTAAGGGCAAATCAATTTAAGCCAGTGGCGGCGCCAACACATGGCCTTATTAGCTGCGGCGCCACCGATCACGCTAATCATAGTCTGACGCTGCTGGCATTTTTTGCCGACCAAAACCTGCAGTTCCCCTTACAGCTGACCTGTGTTTTAGCGCGGAACGCGCCGCACCTCGAATCCGTAATGGCGTGGTGCGATACCCATGACCGCGTGCAGTGTGTGATAGACCCCGCGGATATGGCGGCGTTAATTGATCGTAGTAGCTTTGCCATTGGTACCGCCGGTAGCGGAATTTGGGAGCGGTGCGCACTTGGCAAACCGAGCGCCGTATTTATGGCTGGCGCAGACCAGAAAAATAATTATGACGTTCTCGTGTCGGCGGGAGCTGGCGTTTCAATAGGCCAAGATCATAACCCTTTTGCAATCGACTTTGACAAACTGCGGCAGGTACTGCACAGCTGGTGTGATACTCGGAACCCTGATCAATATCGCGCACATGCCCGCTCGGCATGGCAGTTGTGCGATGGCGGTGGTGCCCAGCGTGTTATTGAGGCTCTTAACGTGTTGAGGGCTGCGTAATGGAAACACCTGATACTATCGTGAGCAAACCCTTAGCTGTTGAGAAATTCTTGCGGCCATTCGTTACCGTAGTTTTTATCATCGCTGCGATTTCGGGGCTGCTTTGGCAGTACCCTTTTCAGGCTTTACCCGAAAATCATCCCAAAATACTCGCGGTATTTCGGGTCGCCTTTTTTGCGTTGGTCTTGTGCCGCTTGTGGTTTGGGCGCTGGGCTTTATCACTGCTGTGGGGCTATAGTGCTCGTAGTTATCTTCAGCCCATATGGGGGGTATGGCTGGTGGTTGCGCTGTGCGGGTTGGTGGGTGTTGGCGGATCTTTACCCAGCTATCTGAATCTGCTGCTATTTTTTATTGTGTATTATCGCTCGAAATACTACTCGATTGAGGATATCTATTTTCAGCTGGCCACCTTTGTGCTTATTTTTTTGCCAACGAACTCATCGTATTCTATCGATGCGCTTGTAGGACTACATTTTTTGGATTTTTCGGTTAAATCCCATGTTCTGATTTTGTTGGTGTTAAATTTGTATGCGTGGTTACTGGCACTGATGCTGTTATCTGCCGCTGTTGAAAAGGCATTAACTGAGAACTGGCGAAAGGGCCTTAGTTTTTATTATTTTGTCGCGCTGCCGCATTTGGTGCTCCCGCGGTGGCACTGGCTTCGGCGGCATAAGTGGCTTTGCCAGCTAGCGTCTTGGCTGACTGTGTTGGGACAAGGCACATTATTCATAGGTTATTTTTTTCCGGTGTTAATGCCGTTCTTGTGGCTTAAGCAAATCGTTTTTGGTCTTATGTTGATTTGCATTGTTGACTTTTCATATATTGGCCAGTTGTTTGTGGTGCAGTTTTTACTCTTTTTATTGATTTCTACTGGAGGCGGCGATGCAAGTGCGGTACTGCTAACTCAAGCCAGTACATCCGCTGGCCTGGTGGCGACCGTTTTTATTGTTAGCGCATTTATAATAATGGCTACGCTACGTAGCTTCTTGTCTGAACAGAGCTTGTACAAGCGCTGGATCCCGAACGCTGCGGATAAAGTCGTGCGTATTGCGACGGGGAGCTGCCCCGTAAAGGTATTTTCTGATGCACACTTGTTTGGCTTGTACCTCTATCGCGTGGTTGATGAGCAAGGGCATAACTGGGTGCCTGCATTCAACAATGACGGAGGGCCGGGGCAGTTGCAGCGTTGGCATCCACGATACTACCAAGGCGCTATGTACAGCGTAACCGACGCCTGCCTTGCCAAGCGGTATTGTGCTCACTTTGACGATCGTCGTAACGATCGCATCAATGACTTGTTGGTCGTCGCTTTAGAAAGGGCTGGGCGTTGTTCTAAAATGACGTTGCAGGTTAAAGCGGTAAATCCGTCGAAAGATTATGAGCCCGACGTGGCTCACTGGCTTGATGGCTGTTGGACTGATATTTATGAGGGGTATATGGAAAGCGGTAAGTTGGTGGCACGCTGGATTAATTCACCGCCACCGGTTGTGCGCACGGCGAGAGATTATCAGCGATGAACGATATTTTTGAAGACGACAGTAATTTGTTGGTGTATGACGGCGAATGCCCGGTGTGTTCTCGCTATGCGACCTTTGTGAAGTTTCAAAAAGCTGTGGGGCCCGTATCGTTAATCAATGCCCGAGAGCGTGCTGACATTGTTGAGGCGATGGCCGAACGCAATATGGATATTGACGAGGGCATGCTTTTGAAGTTGGGCAATGATGTGTACTACGGCGATGAATGCCTAGAGGCTATTGCACTTTACAGTGATGAGAGTCGTTGGCTTCAGCGTCAGCACAACCGACTATTTATCAAAAAAGGCGCCGCCAAAAATATTTACCCCAAACTGCGAGCTGGGCGAAATGCGCTGTTAAAGTTAATGGGTATTAAAAAAATTCGCGGCAATAGCATAGAAAAATGATGGAGTTAATATAATGGCTACATCTTTTGGCGAAGTTGTTATCGGTGGCACACATTATAGCCAGCAGCGCGTGTATATTATCGCCGAAATTGGTGCGAACCATAACCAAGATTTGGCCACGGCGTTAGCAATGATCGAACGCTGCGCGGCCATTGGTGTTAATGCCGTCAAGTTTCAATCGATAAAGCTGGAAGGCTTGTACCAACCCGATTTGGAAAGCGATGAGTTTAAAACGTGGCTTCGCGCTATTGAACTTGATGAATCTTGGTACCCCGCGCTGGCCAGTAAGTGCCGCGAGGTCAATGTCGATTTTTTATCGTCACCGACGTATGTTGAAGCGATAAGTCTGTTGCAAGCGCAAAACGTGCCCGCCTATAAAATCGCCTCGCCTCAGGCACAAGCCAATCTGCCACTGGTAAAAGCGGTTGCCGCTTGCCAAAAGCCTATGATTATATCGATGGGCTACGGCACCTACCGCGATATTGAGGCCGTCATTGCCGCTTGTGAATCTGTCGGCAACCAGCAACTTGTTTTGCTGCACTGTGTTTCTCAGTATCCCGTTAAACCTGAAGAGGCCAACCTTAACTTTATTCCCACTCTCAAGGCGATGAGCAATTACCCCGTGGGCTTTTCCGATCATTCGCTCGGCGATGAGCTAGCCGTGGCATCGGTGGCGCTGGGCGCCTGTGTTTTGGAAAAACACATTACCTTGGATCGTCAACAAAAGGGGCCAGATCACAAATTCTCACTGCATTTTGATGAGTTTGAGCAACTGGTGTTAAAAGTGAGAAACCTAGAAAAGGCACTGGGCTCAACGCGGCGTCAACGTTTAGGACAAGAAGAGTTAGGGTATCGAGACTTTGTGGCTTTAAAGATGATTGTTAAGCGGAATGTCAGCGCTGGAGAGCCATTGCGTGAACAGGATTTTATACTCTTGCGTTCAAATAATAGCGGTATTTTAGCCGATGATGCACACATGGTGATGCGGTGTCGCGCGGCGAAGGCGCTCGCCGCTGGGCAATTATTGCAGTGGTCAGATTTAGCGATGGGGGGAGAGCATGCCTAAAACACTGATGATTATCGGTGGCAACTGGGAGCAAAAAAAGCTCGTTGAAACCGCCAAAAATATGGGCTTAACGGTGATACTTACCGACCCCGATGCGGCGTGTGCGGCCAAATCTCTCGCCGACAGCTTCTATATTGTGGAGCCCCGAGACCTCACGCGCCTCATTGCGATTGCACAAACGCACGCTGTGGTGGGCGTCATCGCCGACGAGTGTGATTATTCCCACTATGCGGCGGTGGTTATCGCGCACCAATTGAATTTGCCAAACGATGGCTTGGCGGCGGCACAGGTCACCACGAATAAAGCGTGGATGCGGGAGAAAGTGCGCGATGCGGCAGTGATGCAGCCGCGATTTTTCGCCTGCAATACCTTAGAGCAAGCCCAGCAAGCGATGCAATTAATTGGCTTGCCGGTGATTGTTAAGCCCGTGGATAATCGAGGTGCTTTTGGGATTTCGATCGTGCGCGATAAGCAAGCGCTGCAGGCGGCGTTTTTAGATGCATTGGTTAATGCACACTCTCGACAGGTTATTGTGGAGGCCTTTGTCGAAGGCACCCATATTACTGTCGATGGTATTTGCGATGAGCACGGGCGCCATCACAATCTTGCGATGGCTTCAAAAGCGATTTTATCCGGCGAGAAGCCAGTCATTACTGATGTGATTTATCCAGCGCAAATTAGTGCTGAATTGGTGTCTCACGTTTACGAGGTGAACCAAAAGGTTATTGCCGCCTTGGGCATTCACTCAGGCTTTTCGCATTCAGAATATATTTTGGATGATAAGGGGCGGTGTTTTCTGGTTGAGACCGCTAATCGCGGTGGCGGCGTATTGACCAGTGCTAAAATACTACCTTACCTGGCGAGTGCCGACCTGTACGAATTTTTAATTAAACAATCGTTGGGCGAACCGGCTGTTTTATCTTTGCAGCCCAAGCAGTGCTCGGTGTTACTCAGTTTTTTTGTTTTTGCCAACGGGCGAGTAAAAAGTATCGATGGTGTCGATACTGCTGCAACATTGCCGGGTGTTTTACACTTGCAGTTGTTGGTCAGCGAAGGGCAAACACTTAGTCGGCCGAAAAATGGCGCTCAGCGTCACGGTTTTGTGATTTTATCGGCCGCTAATGTCACTGAGCTCGAACAACTTAGGGCGCGGGTCGCCGAAACATTTAAGGTGACTTATGTCGATTAAAGTAACCGATACGCCGGTGCAAACACAGGCCATTAGGGCGAGCGATCAACAGCTTTTGGCGCGTTACTCGGGACGCTTTGAAAGTTTTGGCTACGACCCTAAAACGCTGGGGTGGGACACTCAGGATCACCAACAAATTCGCTTTGCGTCTGTATGTCGTGCGCTACCTAGCGGGCAGCCATTCACGCTATGTGATATTGGTTGTGGTTTTGGTGATTTTCGTTATGCGCTGGATCGTTGTGGGCTCGATGTCGTGTACAGCGGTATAGATATTAACCCCGACTTAGTCGGCGAGGCGAAAAAACGCCACCCTCGGTGTGGCTTTCAGGTTAGAAATATTCTATTAGATGATGACGATACCCCGTTGGCCGATTGGGTGTGTGCGATGGGTGTGCTCAATTTTCGTTTTTCGGATTTTGATAATGAATCATTTGCCCGCCAGTTTATTCGCCGCGCATTTAGTTTGGCGAAACAGGGTTTGGTGGTTGATATGTTGTCAGATCAAATGTGTAGGGATTATCCGAAGGAGGATTTTGTCTACTATTATTCACCGATTAAAATGCTTGAATTTGCCCTACAGTTAACGCCACACGTGCAGTTAGTTCATGACTATGCAGCTATTCCACAGCGTGAATTTCAGCTTGTGCTAAAACATGATGCCGAGTTACCACAATGGCGATAATCGATAGCTTTTGCTTTCCCGTGACTCGTACTGATGAGCTGTCATTGTTTGAGCAGGCCCCTGTAGAGCTCTCGTCGCTACCTCGCACGCGTGCCGATAAGCGCTATTTGTGTTTGTTTACCCGCGCGCTTAAAGCCTGTGATGACTTTATGTCGCAGGTCGATGCTGATGCCTCCGTTGGTGTGCTCGGCTTAATACCGGCTAATTTATCACCCGGTGATTACTGGTGGCAATTGCAGGCGCAGTTTTCTGGCTTTGTGTTGCACCCTTATTTGCAAGGCCTGCAGGCCGACAATTTGGGCGGTTTAAGCGCCTGCATTGATGCCGGTATTATTGGTAGGCGGCCTATATTTATTTGTACCGCAGTGGGTAGCCCAAAGATGTACAGTATCGATCCGTTAAAGGTAGCTAGTGCGGTGGCGAATAAGGTCAGCTCACCGGTGGTGCTTGCCCATGCTGGCGGCGCAAAAATTATAGAGGCTATGCTAATTGCCGACGCTCATGAACATGTTTTTCTCGAAACGTCGTTTTCGTTGCCTTATTGGTTGGGTAGCTCGGTGGAGCAGGACACGGCATTTGCGATAAAAAAAATCGGCGCCCATCGTTTTTTGTATGGTAGCGATGCGCCCTTTTGTAGTGAACAAAAAGCGCTGGATGCGCACTACGCTTTTTTTGATCGACACGGGGTTGATGCCGACTCCATCGGCAAGATTATGTGCACTAACGCGCAAGGTATTTTCGACTAGCGGGAGGTTTTATGTCGACAGTTTACGCCAGTTCACCAACGCCCACATTGCTCGATTGCACCTTGCGTGATGGCGGTTATTCCATTCATTTTCAATTTTCGTTAATGGATACAAAGCGCATTTGCCAGGGGCTGGAAAAGTCTGGCATCCGCGCTATCGAGGTCGGGCATGGTTTGGGTTTGGGGGCGTCTGGTGTCGAGCACGGTGTAGCCTTTGAGTCCGATGAAAACTATATTGCCGCGGCAAAATCAGTATTGTCGCACGCTAAGGTCGGCGCTTTTTTTATCCCGGGGATCGGTACCTTGGGACACATCGAGAGCGCTACTAAAGCGGGCCTTGACTTTATTCGCATCGGTGTCAATGTTACGGATGTTTCGCCGGCTCAACAAGCCTGCGCAAAAGCTAAATCCCTGGGGTTAGAGGTTTACGTTAATTTAATGAAAAGCTATGCCGTCGATGTTGCGACGTTTCGCGAGACAGTGGCGCAGCTGGCGAGCTGGTCTATCGATTGTGTATACGTTGTCGATTCGTCGGGCTGTATGTTGCCGAGCGAGGTTGGCGAGTATGTCGAAGCTATCACGCAGCACGGTGTCGCCGCGGGCTTTCACGGTCATAATAACCTCGATCTCGTTAACGCTAATTGCTTAGCGGCCTTGGATGCGGGTGCTATTATCGTAGATGGAACATTGCGTGGCATGGGTCGCAGTGCCGGTAATGCACAAACTGAGGTGCTGGCGCACTTGTTTAATCGCCGTTTAGGGCGAGACGCGTACGAAGTATTTGATTTATTTCAAACCATCGAGCAATCCGTCGAGCCTTTAATGATTAAAAGCCAAGGGCAACCCAGTGTTGATGTTATTACCGGTATTAGCCGCTTTCACTCGGGTTTTTTGCCGCGTTTTAAGCGTGTGCAAAGTGACTACCCTGTCGACCTTAATCGCTTAATTCTTGCTGTGTCAAAAATTGATTGTGTTGACCCTTCCGAAGATTTAATTCGCACAGTCGCAAAAGATTTAACGCGTATGGAGGCTTAGCATGGCGGGCGAAAAAGTCTTATGTATCGCGGCGCACCCAGACGATGAAGTGCTTGGTTGCGGTGGTACCCTCGCCTGGCACTGTCAAAGAGGGGACCACGTCAGTGTGTTGTTTTGTGCCGATGGGGTCGGCGCACGGGGCGCGCAGTCCGATTTACAGGCGAGGCATGCAATGGCGCTGGCGGCGCTCGATACTCTTGGGGTTAAAAGCGTGAACTTTCTCGACTTTGAGGATAATCGCTTAGATCAACGCCCTTTACTTGAGCTCATTCAGGCGATAGAGCCCGTGCTCGATGATTTTTTACCCAGCGTGGTTTATACCCATCATGCGGGGGATTTAAATATTGATCACCGGAGAGTGTGCGAGGCGGTATTAACGGCCTGCCGACCGTTACCCGGTAGCTCAGTAAAGCGCCTTTACGCCTTTGAGGTTGCATCAAGTACGGGCTGGGGAGGCGATGCGTTACCACGTTTTACGCCACAAGTTTTTGTTGATATTAAAAGTACCCTGGCCATAAAGCTGGCGGCTTTGCAATGTTACGGTGAAGAGATGCGCGACTTTCCCCACGCTCGCAGTGTAGAGGCTCTGCGGGCACTGGCGCATTATCGCGGCAGTAGTGTCGGGCTCGAGGCGGCCGAAGCTTTTGTTGTACTTCGACACCTATTGGCGGATCGCGATTGACATGAAGGTTCGCGCAGCTAGGTATGCGGATGCTGTAACCCTATACCAATGGGCTAATCAGCCGCTGGTGCGCCAGCAGGCTTTTTCGCAATGCGCTATTGCGTGGTACGACCATCTCTATTGGTTTTATGATTGCCTGTTAGCCCCCGACCGACAAATCTGGCTGGGTGTTGCCGATGGACAGTTGGTGGGGCAAGTGCGCTTTGATACCGACATCGATTGCTTTTGGGTCGATATTCATTTGGATAACGCATTTCGGGGGAAAGGCTTGGCTGCTCCTTTGTTGCGCGAGGCCATGGTCAAACAACGTTTGTTACGTCAAGCAGCCCCCAGTTGCCAGTTACTAAACCTCGCTGAAAGCTCATTGCGTTTCTGTGCGTATGTGAAGCTTACTAATTCAGCGTCCTGCCGGATGTTCGAAAAAGTCGGCTATTCGTTAGTTGCACTTGAGCTTGTGCAGCAGCAATGGTGCTGGCGGTATGAACTATAGGCTTAAGGGTACCTCTAAAAATGCACTTTTTACGCGA
>DATBNJ010000057.1:0-16548 GCA_036554385.1 Marinagarivorans sp.
TGCGACAAAACTTTTATGTCCGCCAGCAGCCACTTTAAAAAGTCGAGCCCCTCGTGCTCTGAGTCCACCTTGCGATCATCATCTGTCGAATAATTGTCTAGGGGGGCATCATCTGTTGCTGGCGATACTTGCCAGACAAGGGGGGCCTGATCAAATTGAAACTCCCAGTGATTTTCGTCGTACATCGCGGTTCTCTGATTCAATTAACAACCACACAGTTCAAAATCGCGGCATTGATGCGCTTTAGTGAACCCATTTGTGACTGCTTACGTAAGCAACTGCGCATCGCGACGAGTCTATGTATAAATATTACCGATTTCACTTAGACAAAACCTAGGCAAAAAGCCTAAATGCGGTTCGCGGTTTGCGGTTTGCGATTCAACCATTTAGCGCGAGAGAGGTATAGATGAGTCAACAGGCCATATACAGTATTGGCGTTGCCGCCCGAATGAGTGGCATTAGCGTACACACGATCCGCATGTGGGAGCGACGCTATAATTTGCTGGGCAGCAAGCGAACAAGCAGCGGCCAGCGTGCGTATTCACTTGCCGACATCGATCACTTAAAGCTGTTAAAACGACTAACCGATAACGGCATGAGAATCGGCGATATCGCGAAATTTTCCGCAGAGGATTTAATCGCGCTTTTGCGTGACCAGGGCGAATCACAGGTCCCCGCTCGACGCCCAGAGTTTTCAGTAACCGTCTGCGATGATGCGCACATGGCGCTGTGTAGCGGCGTTGTAAACCAGTTCCCTCGGTATCGCTTTACCGAAGCCAACTACAGCTTCAAGCACGAGCAATCGCTTGCCCACTTTAAGGACGTTATTGCAAGCTCAGCGACAACCACGGGCGCCAGCAATTGCGAACAACAGGTACTGCTATTTGAAATACCGGCCTTGCAAGCCTCAATGTACGACGACTTGCAACAACTCAAAAAGCAGTTTTCGGCACTTCTGGTAGCAACTAACTACGTGCACCCGACGCTTAAAGCCTCCGTCAAAAGCCTTCCGATTATTTTCTTTGCACCACACGATAAAAGGGCGCTTATCGCAGCCCTTAAATTATTGGAAAGTAAAGCCGAGGCGACCATTTCCCGGCAACAGGCCCGGCAATTATTCGAACATAGCGATTTCTCACTCCCACAAAAAGTATTTAACAGCCAGCAACTCACCCATATTGAGCAGCAAAAACACCTATTAGATTGCGAATGTCCCCCTCACATCGTAGAGCTTATTCGCAAGCTATCCGCATTTGAAGATTACAGCCAAGGTTGTAAAGCGGAAAGTGAACATCAAAAACTCATTCATGAAAATGTTTACGCCTACGCCGCGCAAGCGAGGCATTTAATGGAAAAGGCGTTGCTCATTGTTATGGCTGAACATGAAGCCGGAGATACCGAGTGATTACTGACGGCTTGATATCCAGCACGCGAAGCCATTGTGGCAACGCCGTTTCAGGCAGCAACTACCAGCGCTTAGCCGGCACAACCGTGCCGAGAAAATCCACACTCTGCGATCGAGCGATAGATAAGCCATGCACAAAAAACTTAACCTCCCAGTGAAAATCTGCCCAGTCTGTAAACGCCCATTTAACTGGCGCAAACGCTGGGCTAAAAATTGGCAGCAGGTGGTTTATTGCTCAAAACGGTGTAAAACTCAAAAAGCAACGATGCGCCCCGATGATTTGCCCCTTACACACGACAGTACTGACGACAAGACTGCAAAACCTGAACGCAGGGTTTGTTGAGCCGTAACTATCCAGCGACTGGTAAAAGTGGGCAATGGCTAATTATCGTCTAGGCCGTTCAGGCTTTATCGACATCTCGCACCACCGATAACTGCTTATTCTAATTAACGACCTCCCGGTAGCGATGCGATGCTTACCATGGGCTATATCATGCCAAAGCATGGGCACTATTTAAGCTCGCTGGAAATCAAGCGCTCTGGAAAATTCTGCTCCTCGGCTGCGTGCTGCTGCGCAGTCTAATAAAGTACATCCTGTACCGATACACTTTCGAGCCTATTGCAGCACCTGCCAGAGCCGGCGCTTCAATGCCTAAAAAACAATCAACCCGTACCCTTTCAAAGGATTCATTTTTAGTTAGCTGGTTAGCTGGTTAGCTGAATAGTTGCGTTCAGCCTAAATAACGGTATAAGCCACGGTGCCACCCCAGCGACTATGACAACCACGGTAGGCGCGCTCCACCGCGTAGCAGCCCGTAGCCAATCGCACCACCGCCCCCCATTAACGTTGGATTTACCGTGAATAAGTGCTTTAATCTATAAACAACGTTTTTTATACCGCAATCACTAATCCGCGGACTCGCCAGCCTAGCTTAGCGATTACCGAGACGACAACAGAGGGCAATAACTTGAAACAACATCTCCGCTTGAGTGCCGCTATTTTGCTGGGCTTATCGAGCCTTGCAGGTTGCACATCGGCACCACAAGCCGAAAAAGAAGCCACCAAAACTACAACTAACGCACCAGCCAAGTCGATCACCCAGTTTGCTGCCTACACACAAAAATTCACCGGCAGCACGCAGTTAACGCAAAACCATGCCACCGGCCATGTTGGGGATTTTTTCTTTACCCACTGGAAAGACGGGGGCTCTACCGCGCTGAACCTAGATACCAATGGGGCCTTTAGCGTGAGCTGGGAAGGTGGCGGCTATAACTACGTGGGCGGCCCGGGCTGGCATTATGGCGATGAAGACCGCATTATCGGCTACCGCTTTAACGAGGACAGTGGCGCGAGTTACATTACCCTTTACGGCTGGGGTTACGACAAAACCATGCCCGAATCCGACCCTGCACACTTGGTGGAATACTACATTCTCCAACGCTGGACTTATGACCCCAGCCAAGACGGCATCTACGGCACCACTTTTGTCAGCGATGGCGTCGAGTACTCCACTTACCGCTCAGTGCGCGAGGTCAAGCCATCAATTAACGGGCCGACAACATTTTACCAGTACTGGAGTAAACCCAAAACTCAACGGGCACTCGGCGAAGATCACAAAATTATCTTTGCAGACCACGTTAAGGCCTGGGCCGAATCCGGCTGGATCATCCCCGACATGAACAACTTTGACGCCAGTGATGACCCAACCTACCAAGTGATGGCGGTTGAAGTGTTTAATCCACCGAAAGACGGCACCGCCTCCGGCCGCGTTTGGGATGCTGCCAAGCAATAGCGTCTAAGGCGCGTTAGCTGCCCAAGTCGCGCAGCGCTTTTGCCGACACTAAAAAAGCGCTGCGCCATCGAGTATGGCAGCCAGCAACAATTTTTAAGGACGCATTAATGGATGAAAACAAGCACTTTATTCTAGGATTACTCGACTTGGGCGCTGGCGCAATTATAGCTGGGCTTATCGCCGCTGCAGTACTGTACCTACTGATGTTCAAAGGGTTCGAAGATTTCGCCGAAAGCATTAAATATTGGCTTACATCCCAATACCGGCATTCCGACAACGAAATGCTTTCCGGTGAATGGTGGCAAAAAACGAAAATATTTATTTGGTTGGGCCTAACGTTAGCTATCGCTGTTTTAGTCAACGGCATGCTCGGCTAATAACGCCGTATTAAATGCCCTGGGGCTTTAATCGAGTTAACAAAAGCGAGGCATTAAATTACGGCCCCACCGCTTAACGTGTTATTCCAGGCTTTCGGCTGAGTCTTGCACAATACCGCGAAACAGCGCCTCCATTTGAGCGAAATTTCGCTTACCTTTAACAACTTGGCCGTTAATCACAAAGGTTGGAGTACCAATGACGCCGTATTTTTTTGCCCCTTCGCGCTGCTGATCGACAACCTGCGCCTGTGCTGCCAAATCCGTTAAGCACTGCTTATAAGCGACGGCATCGTTACCGAGCGTTTGGGCAAATCCTGTGAACACTGGCGCGGGGTTTTCTTGGTCGTGCCATTGCTCAATATTCAGGTATAGCAGGTTGAGCATTGCGTAGTAGTTATCGCCGGCACACTGCGCCGCCACCGCACCTGCAAGCGCTTCGTGACCGGTAGGAAAGTGCCGAAAAACGTACCGCACCTTGCCAGCGTCGATGTAATCGGATTTTATACTCGGTAACACCGCACGGTGAAAATAATTACAGGCACCACACGTTAGCGAACCATATTCAACCAGCGTAATCGGGGCGTCTTTTTTGCCAAGGGATTTTTCACCGTCCGAAGCGCTAAGTGGCATCGAAAATAGGGCCATTAACAAAAACAGTTTTCGCATAGTAAAAATCACTCTTCGGCTGTGGGCTCTACCCCAATAAGCATTAATGGGTTTGAGGGGGCAAACCGCATTTTGTTCTATGCGAAGGTCAAAGGCAATGCCGCCTTTCAACAGCTGCCCAAGGCTCGCCATCTATATCACCGATATCACCCGCCTTTGCTTTCGCCTTTAAAATTTTTCGTTCAGCGCCAAACAAAGCGGCTAGCGAAATTGCTCAATCATATCCGATTGGCGCTCGGCCAGTGCCAGCAATTGTTTACTAAGCCCCGCCGTCGCGGCCGCCTGCTGATGGGCAGATTGCGTAATACCGGAAATCGACTGGGTATTCCTTTCGATATCCTGTGCAGTTGTTGCTTGTTCCTCGGAGGCGGCGGCAATTTGCTGCGCTAAACCATCAATTTTCTCAACCGCCCCTTTCACGCTAGTCAACGCGGTGACGACGCCATTCATTTTGTCAACACTGTGAGTCACGTAGCTTAAACAGTTTTCCATGGCCTGCGAGGTGTTGTCGGTGTTATCACCAAGCGCGGCAATAATATCTTCAATATCCGCGGTCGACTCTTGGGTGCGTTGCGCCAAGGTGCGAACCTCATCAGCCACAACGGCAAAGCCCCGCCCCTGCTCGCCGGCCCGGGCCGCCTCGATAGCGGCATTAAGCGCCAACAGGTTCGTTTGCTCGGCCACCCCTCGAATCACCCCCACAACGCTGCTAATTCTGTCGCTATCGTGGGACAACTGCTCGATCAAGCCGCTTAAACCACTGACCTGCTGCGCAAGATGGGTGACCGCTTCACTGGCTTCGCCGAGGGTAGCCTGACTATTGTTTACATCGCTCACCGCCTCGCAGGTCGCGACCGATGTATTGGCAGCGCTACGGGCGACTTCCTGCACGGCATCAGCCATTTGCTCCATGGCGCTAAAAATAACAGCGAGTTCACGTTGTTGACGGGAAACTTGCACATCGCCCTCTTGGGCGGCTTGCTCAACTCCGGCGCTTTTACGCTGCAACTCCGAGGATGTCGCCAAAAATCGGCCGAGTGCGGTTTTAAGGCGGGCCGCTTGCGCCAACTGGCTAAATTCAATGTCGCCAACGCCATCGCATCGGCCGGTATAGACATAAGCGCACAAAGGGTCGTGCAATACTTGCCTCGCCGCTGTCAACGCGTGGGCTGTTGTCTTCGCCATTAAGGCGGTGCTCGCCAGTGCTGCCGCAATAGCCACCACAGCCGCCAAGGCCATGCTTGCGCCGACGCCTGCAGCGCCAGAAAACGCCATAATGGCAGCGCTAACCGCAAACACCAGCGTGGCAACCAGCGCAGGGGCGCGCAGCTGAGAACAAAGCCGTACCGCCAACGGGACCGGCGCTCTACCGGCGTTCAGTCGCGCGTAGGCTTTTTCGGCGCGGGCAATTTGCGCAGCCGACGCTTTTACGCGAACCGACTCATAACCGGTAACGGCCCCGGCTTTTTTACGAGGCGTAACATAGGCACTAACCCAATAGTGGTCACCATCTTTACAGCGGTTTTTGACAATGCCCATCCAAGGTTTGCCCGCTTTAAGCGACGACCACATCATCTGGAATGCGGCCTGCGGCATATCTGGGTGGCGTAAAAGGTTGTGCGCTTGGCCCAGCAATTCATCACGTGAATACTTGGCTATTTCACAAAAACAGTCATTACAATCGGTAATAATCCCCTTGGTATCAGTTGCCGAGACGATTTCATCATCGTCTCTAAGGTGAACTTCACGCTGTGTGACGGGGCCCGTATGGCGCATGGTTAAATCCTAAATTGAGTATTCGACCCCTGTAAGTCTAGAAGTTATCGCGCGATTTTCTAGCCGAGACTGTTTCTGCCAGCTTCTATAGGCTCGCTAACACGCAGCGCTGCTAATCAGTAGGTAACGCTTGCGCTTCTAGCCAAGCGAGGGTCGGTGCTCTAAAATTTGCAGATTTGAGAAGGCGCTTTGGACAATCACATCACTTACCGCTTTAGCGATCGCCAAACAGCAGATCGCTTTTTAAATCGCCTAAAAGCCGGTGCTGTTTCCGGTGTACAGGTGCGGCGCCAACACGGTGGCCTTTGTGTGCTTGCCCGCTATCCACTGCCCCTTGATGCCACTTTCGATACAACCTGCCAACAACTTGATGATTTGGCAGCCGGCTTCGGCGGGCATGAAGATAGCTAACGTAATCGGCGATAACCGCGGCTCGGCCGACTAACCGCGCCCCAGCTAGTATTAGCGACGCCGAGCTTGGCAAAAACACAACCATTAACGCCGCGTATCGCAAACGCCAAGGGCTGGCGGCCGTCGATGAGCTGCGGCGCTAAAATAATGAACCGGCAATCACGATGAAAGCTCTAACACTTCGAGCGTAATACTCAGGCGCTCAATGGGCGAGGTGCTTTCTAGTATTTTTTGCTGTACCGGGGCGTCAATTTGAATCAGGCGAAAAATTGCAAAACTGAAGGCCTCTGGCGTTTTGTCTTGCCACTGCTCTTGTTCCAGTACGGTTTTAATCGAGGCTAATTGCTGTGGAAACTGCCGCACAAGAGCCAAAAGCCGTCGTACCACCTCAGCTTGCAAGCGCTGCGCCTCGGTTAATTCGCCGGCCGCCAATTGCCGGTCTGGTACTGGTTTGCACTCACCAATTAAATACGGCAATGTTTGTTTTTCGGTTATTAAACTTAGCCGCTGATTCACATGGACGTCGACCCGCATGCGCCCATCAGAAAACGTTTCGACAATTTCACAGTCCCCGGCAGAGAATACTGCAAACGGCTTATAGGTCGCCTGATTCGACGTTAAGGCATCTGTCTCGTTATCGCGTTTGGGCACACTCACCACTTTTTGAGTATGCGCGACTGCCAAAGGGCGATTTTGACTAACACAATCTTTCACCATCGTGCGATAGCGCGGCTCAAAAACGTGCAGCGGAAACGTCATACCGGGAAATACAACGCAGCCGGGAATTGGAAATATTGCCGCTTCAATCAGCGACTCAACGTTATCTGTCATAACAACCTAAAATACCTAAAAACACAATACATGGGCCAGCGACTTCTTATCCTAAAACGCCGTCCATAGCATTGTGCAAAACGGCGATAACACGTGTTTTATATCGCTCACTAAAGTGCCCTCCAAAACGTTTTGCTCAGCAAAAACTACTGCTGCTTTATTTTATCGAGGCGTTCGCCGATCTTTTCCGCTTCGCTCATCAAGCCTGAATAGCTTTTGATATCACCGTTTCGTTGCGCCGCCATAGCGCGCGATAGCAGACCATCGTATTGTTTTTGCAACGCCTTTTCTTCCCGTGGCTGCCCTTTAAATAAACTCAATATTCCCATTTCACGACCTCTATTTTCGTTAAATATTTTATCTAGGCTTCGCCAGAAACGCGGCTCGAAAAAATTCCGTGGGCCACATCAAGCCCCGATAAGTACGCGCCCTCGACCCGGCCACCGCACAGCCAGTCACCAGTTACCGCCAGCCCCTGCTGGCTATCGAGAAAGATAGGATCCGTCGCGCTATCGCAAACGGGTTTTGCGTAGCGCCAAAAATGTTGGCTGGCATGGCTTAACACCAAGGGCGCCTTAAAAACATCACTCAGCCACTTTACACCCGTTTCAGAAATGGACAGGTCGCGACGTTGGCCATGGGCTTGTGACCAACTGGGCGAAAAGTGCAATAGCCATGCGTCGTCAAACGTTTCGGTTGATGACGTTAATGGCGGACTTAATCGCGTCACCCAGCTTACTGTTTCATCACCGAATACACCTTGTACTTTGGGATCAACCGCGCCGAAAGTTGCAACCGCCAGTGCCCAGCACGGGGTAAATACCGGTGCCGTCAATGTGCGATATAGGGAGCAAGGCGCAGCCAATGGATCATCGCTGGTTGCGCCCATATCGCCGGCGAGCACGCTTCCCGCCAAGGCGCTGTCAAGCTCAGCCGGTGGCGCTAAGCCACTGCGCCTTACAAGCTCAGCCGCCTGCTCGGGCGGTATCGCCAATACGACCCAATCATAGTATTGCTCTAAGAGACTGCCATCGACCTCGACTTGCCATCGCATTGAAAATTGCGCTCGCACAAGCCGCGTAACACGGCTCGATAGGTGGATATTCGAGCCGTCCGCTAGGTCGTGGGCGATCGCTGTCATTGTGGGCATACCAACATAACGTCGAGTGACATCAGGCGATGGCTTCAAAACCCCTTTTTTAACCACGTGCGGCGAAAGCGCCCACCGCTGAACAACTCCCTGCTGTAACCAAAGCTGGGTTTGAGCCACAAAGCGCGGGTCGCGTGCGGTAAAATATTGCGCGCCCATGTTAACGGTCGCCCAGCTAAGGCGGCGGTTCGCCAAACGGCCACCAACGCTGCGAGACTTCTCAAAGACTTGTACACGAGCACCACGCCTTTTACATTCGCGCGCCAATGTTAGGCCGGCAACGCCGGCACCGATCACAGCAATTTTCATGGCGTTCCATTGAGGCACTCAAGATTCATGTAGCGGTTACTACGCCACACGACAGCAAGCGGTTTTAATCGAGCTATGCCGGCGCCGCAAAACAGCGCGCTTAGGAACGCCGTGCACCATTACCGCAAAGTGGCATCTAGGGCGTGAATAACCCCACGCAGCTCTGCTAACCCTTTGAGCCGGCCAATATATGAATAACCGGGTTTTAAGCCAGGTGTGCCGATTTCATCGGCGAGAAGATGGCCATGGTCTGGCCGCATAGGAATCGCGCAATCACGCTGGCCTGCCGCCACGCGCCGGCGTTCTTCGCAGAGTAGCGCATTTATCAAGCCAACCATGTCATTATCACCCGCCAAGTGGTCCGACTCATAGAAAGAGCCATCGTGCTCGCGTATAACATTGCGCAGGTGGACAAAATGAATACGCGGACCGAACTCACCGGCCATCGCAACCAAGTCGTTATCACCACGCGCACCGTATGAGCCGGCGCACAAGGTAAGCCCGTTTGCAGGGCTAGGCGCCGCCGCCAAAAGCCGCCGTGCATCCTCGGCGGTAGAAACGACCCGAGGTAAACCAAATAAAGAAAACGGCGGATCATCGGGGTGAATACACAGCTTAACCCCTGCATCCTCGGCAACGGGCACAATAGCCTGCAAAAACGCGTTCAGATGGCTGCGGAGCCCCTCGGTGCCCAAGTCGGTAAATTGCTGAATAGCCGACCGAATCGAGTCGCGCGTGTAGGACCCTTCGCCGCCGGGTAATCCGGCGATAATGTTTTTTTCGAGCAGGGCCTTATCAGCTTCGCTCATTGCCTCGAAGCGCGTTTCGGCGCGGGCGAGAACCTCGTCGGAATATTCCTCGCGCGCGCGGGCTCGGCGCAATATAAACACATCGTAAGCGGCAAAGTCGGTCATCTCGAAGCGCAAGGCTTGGCTGGCATTAGCGAGGGAGTACGTCAAGCTAGTGCGAGTCCAATCGACGACCGGCATAAAGTTATAACACACGGTGCGCACACCCGCCTTGCCCGCGTTGATAATCGACTGCCGATAATTATCGACATAGGTTTGATAGTGGCCGGTACGGGTTTTGATGTCATTGTGCACGGGAATACTTTCGATAACACTCCACGACAGACCTGCTGCTTCTATCAGGTGCTTATGCGCCTCAATCTCGCCGAGCGGCCAGACCTCTCCAGTTGGGATGTCATGTAACGCGCTGACAATACCTTTTGCGCCGGCTTGCGCAATTTTTTGCAAAGCAATTGAATCGTTTGGGCCAAACCAACGCCATGTTTCTAACATGCTTTATTCCTCGGTCACGTTTGCCAGTCGCCAAGCGGCATTGTCGCAGACGACTTCATCGCACCGAGCATAAAGGCAAATCATTACCCAAAGATTGCACTAAGGTTTAACGGGGCAACATTAATCAATTGCGTTATTAACGTTGGCGGTAATGGGGGCGCCCCTATAAGGGACGAACTGGCGCAGTAACGGCCACACGACCAAAACCACTGCAGCCACCGAGCAGGCCAACTGAAGCAGCACAATCGACAGCATATTTTCCGGCAAAAAGGTGGAAAGCGCAGACAAGGTCCCGGATAAACCAAATTGCATCGCGCCCATCAACGCAGCGGCGGTGGCACCATTGACAGCGAAATGGTCCATATAGCACGCCTGGCAATTAGGCGAGGTGATCCCCACCATACCAACACACAGCATTAACGCTGGCGCATAAAAATACACCGGCCACTGCAAAGCAACACCGGCGGTTAAAGCGACCACAGCCAACGCTTGCACACAGACTGCAACCCGCAGCAACGCGTGCGACTCGAAATATGACAACAGCATTCGATTAGCCAACATCGAAAACCACATGGCGACGATATTGGCACCAAACAGCAAGGCAAAGGTTGAATTGCTGACGTTAAAATGCGACTGATAAATAAAAGACGCGTGGGTCACAAACAACATCATGACCGAGAAAATGCAGCCTTGTAATAACACATAGCGAGGTGCGCCAGCGGTTTTCAATACCATCCAATAGCGCCCCCATGCACTCGGCATGGGACTATCACCGAGATCGCCAGCGTTGCTTGACGATGTTGTAGCCAAGCGGCTTGGGCTTGCTGCGGGCCGTCGAAACAAGGTCAACTGCAACACGGCTAAATTTATCAAGCCATATGCCGCCAAAAAGTAAAATACCGCAGGCCAATCCCAGCGCAACAAAAAAGCCCCGACACTCGGCGCAATGGCCGGCGCCGCCACAGCCATTAAGCCGATTAAACTAAACATTTTGGCCGCCTCCTTGCCGTGCAAACGGTCGCGCACCAGCGCCGGCACACAGACCATTAAACAGCCACCGCCAAACGCTTGAACCGCCCTTAGGCTGTATAACGGCAATAGCGATTGCACTTGGCTAATGGCTAGGCTCGAGGCGATAAATAAGCCCAACCCAAAGCTCATCACCACTCGCCGACCATATCGGTCAGCCAAGGGGCCACCCACAAGCTGCCCCAACGCCAGTACAAGAATGTAAATTGAAACACTAAGCGAAATGTCGTGCGCAGAGACGCCTAAAGCCGCCGCCATTTGTGGAAAAGCAGGCAAATAGGTATCTAACGCAAATGGTGCGACCGCCCCGGTGGCGGCCAATGGAATCGCTATTCGAAGGTGAGACATAAACCCTTGCACGGTATAATTTAGTTGATTTTGTCAACCATATTGCATATTAATTGACAATGTCAACCACTTAATCTTACTGTAGTGTCAACGCTGACCTTAGCAGACGAGTAGCACTATCAACGTCAGAGGTCGCCCGCGCATGCACACCTGCCTACATCGCTAGGGCTTAGGTTTTAATTGCGTTAAACACTAAACGCCCAATAATAAAAAGGTAGCCAAACAATGCCCAAAGCAATTTCGGACGGTGACGTGGCGCACGATGGTCTACAGGATGCGCAGCCGATTGATTCGGTCACGGATACCGAGGCCTTGTTCGAGGTCAGTGAAGTGGTGCGGCAATTACTGGTGCGGGTGCGGCGCAACTTGGCACGTAGCGTCAGCAAACACCACATAAATTTGTCTGTACAGGCGGTCCACATTCTGATTTTAATTCACCGCCCAGACATGAATAGCCCAATGAAGCTCGCGTGTCACAGCGGCTATGATAAAGCGGTCATTACGCGTATTGTAAAACAGTTGTTGCAAGACGAACTGGTCGACAAACTTCCAGATGAGCAAGACAAACGCAGTGTTAGGCTTTCCCTAACAGCTAAAGGTCAAGCGTTGTACCAGCAGCTCAATACCGTGCGTTTGGAGGCCCATCAAGCGATATTTGCACCGCTAAACAATGCGGAGTTACAACAAGTAAAAAGCTTATTGCAAAAATGCCTTTAAAGCCCAAAAAACCTTCAAAAAGTTAAGGGCAGCGGCCGAGTCCATCATCTACCCTTACATAGGCGGCCTTTAAACACTATAAAACCATACTGTCGGGCAAGGCGTAGCGGTTAACACAGGATTATCCAGGAAGAAACTCTAAAAAATCACCTAGGCGAGTGAAACATTTTAAAGCGCCCTAAATTTTTTCCAAACTGCAATAAAAAACTTTATTTTTATGCCAACACCGCAAAGCCTAGAAGATACCGCGTATTGATGCGCCTTGCGAGTTTTGATAAGAAACACACAGTAAAGGCCACGCTTTGTTACGCGACAGGTCTTGCGCAATGTTTTACTGGCGCGAGTAAGCAAGCATTTTTCGGCGGCCACACTGTTACTACAAAACCATAACCTACTACAAGACCATAACCGACTTAACCCAACAAAGAGAACTTCTATGACACAGTTAAAGCGACCCTGGCTAATAGCAATAATGGCCGGCTTAATCGCAATTTGGCTTATCAGCGCTGTAGTGCTGCGGCAGCCGGCTGCGCCCGAGAAAAAACCGGTTAAAAAACCCGACTTTTCTGCGTTTACTGATGTTAAAGCGAAAAAGGCCGCCTTTTTTAACTACCTATTACCCGCCACCGAAAGTAAAAACGCCAAAATACTGGAACAACGCGAAAAAATGTTGTCAATATTAGCTAAGCCCGCGGACGCACGAAAACGCGCTGACAAGCGGTTTTTAGCAGAGTTAGCCGTTCGCTATGGTGTTATCGAAAGTGAACAAGAGGCCCCTCTCGACGACGAACAAACCGCGCAACTCAAACGCCGTGTGGATATTGTGCCGCCGTCGATGACACTGGCGCAAGCCGCTAGCGAGTCGGGTTGGGGCACCTCGCGATTCGCTCGTCTTGGTAACAATTTTTTCGGCGAATGGTGCTATACCAAGGGTTGCGGCTTGCTACCGTCTCGCCGCCCAGAGGGCGCGACGCACGAAGTCCGGAAATTCGATTCCGTTAACGAGTCAATCGCCGCTTACTACGACAACATCAACACCCACTACGCTTACCAAGACCTGCGCATTATCAGGGCCCAATTGCGGGAGGAGGGAAAAGCTGTTACCGGTTTAGCCTTAACGCCGGGTTTACTTCAGTATTCCGAGCGCCGAGAAGCGTATGTCGAAGACATTCAGCTGCTGATTCGCTCTAACAAACTGAGCGCTTACGATCGCGATATGAACGAGAGAGCCGTACAATGAGTCCGAAACATTCACTAATACATTCAGAGGCACGTTCAATAGTGTCATGGTTAAAAACGGGTGCAAAAATGCTGGCCGCTTGCCTGGCGTTGTGGCAACTAAGCCCGCAGGTACACGCACTGGTAATTCTGCAATACCACCACATAGCAACGGATACGCCAGCAGCAACCAGCACGGCACCAAAAACATTTCGCCAGCACCTGCAACTGATAAAAGAGCAAGGCTTCGATGTCGTCTCGCTCGAAGAGGTCAGCCAATTAATTCGAAATCAACAACCACTGCCCGATAAATCCGTACTGATTAGCTTCGACGATAGCTATAGTTCGATCTACACCACGGCGCTGCCAGCGCTCAAAGATTACAACTATCCCTTTGTTGTTTTTGCCAATACCGAACCGGTAGAAGACCAACAAAAAAACTTTATGACTTGGCAGCAACTTAAAGCGCTAACCCAACACGGGGGTAGCATTGCTAACCACACGAGCAGCCACACCCATATGGTGCGCATGCAAAAAGGCGAATCGCATAAACAATGGCGCCAACGAATGATGCGCGAAATACAACAAGCGCAGTCACTCATTCAACAGCACACGGGCCAAGACCATCGTGTCTTGGCCTACCCCTACGGCGAATTCAATCCCGCGTTAATTCAAATTATGGAGGAGCTAGACTACCTCGGCATGGGCCAACATTCGGGGCCCGTCGCTGAAGGCGAGCGCTACGCCATTCCACGCTTTCCAATGGGTGGCGCCTACGGCGGTGAGGACGATTTCATTCTTAAATTAAACACCTTACCCTTTGACAATGCCAAAATTTCACTAAAAACAGGCCAAAAACACCAACCTTTTACGCCGATAATCACCAGCGAGCGACAACCCACGCTCGCAATCTCTCTGGATGACAAGAAGCTGCTCGGGCGCATTAATTGTTACCTAAGCCCTAAAGGCAATACCCACAAAGAGCACATTTCACCCACCGAAGTCACCTTTCGCGCCACATCACCACTGCCCGCAGGTCGCTCGCGCTATAACTGCACGGCACGTGCTGATAGCGGCCGTTACCACTGGCTTTCCGTGCCCTTTATTGCACGTCAAAAAAATGGTGAATGGCTACCCGAATAGGCTTTTAGTAGGCTATCGTCTGTGCGTATTTATCACGGCGTCACTGGTAGTCCGACGGGTAGCTTTGTTCAGGCTGTTAACAAAGGGTTGGCAGCCGTATTTATATTGCCAATTGAAATAACGGCCCCGTGTTTAACATTGGTTTCACCCTGCCAAGGGAGCCGAAGCTCAGCCGAGGCCACCTTCGCAGAACCAGCCGCTTACCGCGTTAAACATGCCCCCACCTTGGCAGTCAGTAAGCAACTCCACCAAACCAAAGGCTCATCAAACAACCTTTGGCAAAGCTAAAAACCAAAAAATCCCGCTCTGTTTTCAAAGCAGGATTTCAGACGCCAGCGGTTAATTGCGCTCTTCAAGTGTTTTTCGATTAGCGCGTTTAGCCAACGGCCAATAGCGCCAAGCCCTAGATAACCGCAAAATTTTCGGCTGAGCTTTGCTGATTACGCTGATCAAAAAGTATACACGGCACCCGCTGAAAACATATACAAATCATCGCTGCCTTCAAACTCAAACGACTCATACTCGGCGCGAACAGCCAGCGAACCCAGCTGGAACTTGGCACCCAAGCCATAGCTAACATCGGAATCAGACCGATTAACTTTGCCATTTTCAAAGTTGAAGTCACCGTCGGCACTTGTATAGCCTAATTTAGCGAACAAGCCTATAGGGCCAACATCAAAGCCCGCTAATCCGTAGAGGTCGTAAGATGTCATATCCGCTTCATAGCTGCCGTCACGGCTTTTAAACGAGCCAAAATCGCGGTAATCCGCTTCGACCGCAAAATCAAATAGCGGAATTAAACCCAAGTTATAACCAACCATGATTTTGTAAGCGGTACTGTTGTCGTCAATGTCTACACTCACGTCATCGGCGTTAATCGACGACTGGCCAATGCTACCACCGATATAAAAGCCGCTGTCGGTACCAGCCCAGCTTAAAGTCGGGGCCGCCAGTACAGCAGCCAGCAAAGAAGGTGCAATGATTTTTTTCATAACGAAGATCCTTATGCTAATAAAAAGTAAGTGTAACTCGTCAGCTAAATGTCAATAAAACGTTTAAAAGGGCGCTGGTTGATTATTTTTTAGGCATTGAAGCGCCGACTATTGCAGGGATTCAAGCTGTTCGAAAATGCATCGGTACAGGATGTACTTTAGTAGACTGCGCAGGAGCACGCAGTCGAGGAGCAACATTTTCCAGAGCGCGTGAATTGTGCCATGCTTTCGCAGGACAGCCAATGCTAGGCATCGCATCGCTACAGGGAAGTCGTTAATTAGAATAGCAGGAAATAAGCATATCGGTGGAGCGAGATGTCAAGATGGCTTAAACGGCCTAAAAAATAAAGAGCCAGCGCCCATCTTAGTGAGCCGCTGAGTAGTTACATAAAAAGTGAGTAGTTACATAAAAAAGGAAGTAAGACTATAGCCGTCAAAGCTGTACCGAGGCTTAACAACCTAACGAAAAACCGTGACTATTTTATGAACTTTACAACGTTTGAGCACGCTGGGGCATTCACTCAGACGCATTATCAATCGTCCTGATGGTAGACCACACCATCAACTAACGCTACTTTTTTGGCAGCCTATAGCTGTCGTGTATAGGCTGCTGCGCTAAATTCCGCTAGGTATCGACTATCGCCTGTGATATTTTCTCGACTTTTTAGGAAGCGCAAAAATGCCAAAAGCCAGCGAAATAAAAAAGAACCTTGCCGTGGACTACAACGGCAAGGTCTATCTTGTTAAAGACGTCACCAAATCAGCGGGATGTGGCCGCGCAGGCGGTAGCCTTTACCGCATTCGGATGTACGAGATTGCTACCGGCACGAAAGTTGATGAAAGCTTTAAAGCCGATGACATAATCAACCTCGCAGACTTTTCACGCCGAGCCGTTAACTTTTCGTACCTTGACGGCGACGAATATGTGTTTATGGACAGTGAAGATTACACGCCTTACAACCTTCACAAAGATACCATCGCCGAGGAAATCCCCTTTATCACCGAGAGCACCGAAGGCTTGCAAGTGTTTGTCGTTAACGAACAGCCGGTAGCCGTTGACCTACCCGCCTCTGTTGACCTAG
>DATBNJ010000216.1:0-5031 GCA_036554385.1 Marinagarivorans sp.
GAGAAGATGTTGGCATTTTATGAGTCTAATAACCCAGCATCGATGCAGGAATTTTTAATTTCCTGCTTGGACGAGCGGATTCTAAAAATTATGGAGGAGTAGATGACACAGGCTAGGGAGTCACAGGTTTCCCTTAACGAAACAGCTTTTTATCACTGTTATGTTCGCTGTGTGCGTCGTGCTTTTTTGTGTGGAGTAGATGCAAGCACAGGCGATGATTTTGATCATCGTAAGCAGTGGATTGTTTCTCGCTTAAAATTTCTTTCTTATATCTACGCGATTGATATTTGTGCTTATGCGGTAATGAGTAATCATTATCATGTGGTTTTGCATGTGGACAAAGCGCGTACCGACGCGTGGACGGATTTGGAGGTGGCGGAGCGTTGGGTTCAATTATACAGCGCACCTATGCTTGTTGCGCGGTGGATGCAAGAGCCGGCAGCATTGGCTAAACCAGAGCTTGAAGTTGTGCAGGGCATTATTGCTAAGTGGCGTGAGAGGTTACACGATATTAGTTGGTTTATGCGTGGTGTGAACGAAACCATTGCACGTATGGCGAATGAAGAGGATAAGGTTAAAGGACGGTTTTGGGAGGGGCGATTTAAGTCTCAGGCCTTATTAGACGAAACTGCGGTGTTAACCTGTATGGCCTACGTGGATTTAAATCCCGTTCGTGCTGGTATTGAAATTGATGTCGTAAAAAGTGATTTTACTTCCATCCAGCAGCGGCTATTCGATTATATTAAGCCTAAAGCTGTTAAAAACACTAGCGAAAAAACCGTTGTGAAACGCATTAGCAAACAGCGCCAACTTAAAGCAGAATTAAAGCTGGATGACTTGCCCGAGGCGCCGTTGATGCCGTTTGATGGCAGCAGTCATACAGATATTCATGCGGCCTTACCCTTTACCCGCGAAGACTATTTTGAGCTTGTGGATGCCACAGGGCGCATGATTAGGGAAGATAAAAAGGCTTTTATTCCATCAAAGATACCCCCAATCCTTTTACGCTTTGGTATTAAACCCGATAAATGGCTGGAACAAGTGCAAAACTTTAGCCGCCGTTATGGCGCCTGTGCTGGCAGCGTTGCTTGTATGCAGGATTACGCTACGGCGTTTAATAAACGCTGGTGCAAAGGTGTAGGGCATTCTAAAAAAATGGCGGCCTAGCAAGTATTGTGTTCGTGAGGCCAAATTTTTGTTCCGGTCTAATAATTTCGGTAACTTCCTGTTGCCTTATTTTGCCGTTTAGTTTTTGCCTGTTGCGGGCCTTTTTTGGCTTTCGTGTATCTAATTGTATCCCGCCATCCCAAGCTCCACTATACGAGCACTCTGGTTTCTCGAATCTAACCTATAAGGGCCGGCGCGGTAAAAATGATGTTGGTAGGCGGGTGGAGTGCGGGGATGGCCTTGTGGCACCTCGGGATGAGGGAAATCTATTGCGCTTTGCTTCTTCGTGAATAAGGGTGTAATCGGGAGCCGCTTTGCTGCGAGAACGTTTCGCTGAGTGAGGTGGGTTATCGATCATTCGTGGTTGCATCAGCGGCGAAGGTGAAAATGGGCATAGTGGGCATAGAAGGTTACGCTAGATAATCGTGGATGACGTGAATACGCAGTAGGGGCGGTCACTCTGAATTTGCAAAAATAATGCCTTGGCGTGTGCAAATGTAAGTAATGGCTTTAGCGGTAAAATCAAAACTAAGATTGTATGTCCTCGAATTACCCTTATTTACAATATTTCGAGCGGGATAACAGCTGGGTTGTGTAGAGCGATTGTTTTATGGGGAGCCTCTAAGTTTTTCGATCCGGGGGTTACTTTTTACACCCAGTTTTCGAGTCTAAGACCCTTCACTCGCTCAAACTCTTTGGTGTTGTTGGTCACTAAGATAAGGCCTTGGCTTCTGGCGTGGGCGGCAATATGCAGGTCGTTGACACCTATAGTTTGACCGCCTTTTTCTAACTGAGCGCGAATGTCACCATAGTGGGCTGCGGAATTAGGAGCATAAGTTAGTACCTCTAAGCGTGAAGTGAAATCCTCTAGTGCATTAAGGTTTTTAGCTGTATGCAGGCTTTTCTCTACACCATGATAAAGCTCCGCTAGGGTGATTGTGCTAATGCATAGCTGGCTTGCGTGCTGATTAAACGCGGCGAGAGCGCTAGGTGGCCGCTGCTTTATAATGTAAATGACAATATTGGTATCCAGCATATATTTAAGCATTTACAGTGGCTCTCGTTCACCTTGGGTTTGCTCTGCGCGCTCTGACATAAAGTCTTCGCTCACATCGGGGCCGTCAATAAAAAAGCTATCCCATGTGCTTGTGGTCGGGCAGAGAATGCGTTCCTTGCCTTTGACGCGTACATTCACCTTTTTAATGCTCGAGTCAAAACGTGTCTCTAATGGCAAGCGAACTGCTTGAGTGCGGTTGTTTTCAAAAATGCTACCTTGTGGCATGAGTCTCTCCTACTGCTGCAATATACTCGAAGTATATACGTGTGAGGGTGGGCTAGCAAGTTTGGCGGGATTTAAGGTGGGCCCCATCGTCAAGACCACTCGACACCAATTTTAAGTTAAACCCCAGCCTCGGTGTCGCTGCCTGCTACGAAGTTGCCTCCGGCAGGAACCCTCAGAAACATCGGGCTGTGGCCTTATGCGCTCTGTTCAGGCCGCCTCGGCAAAGTGTATCTCGGGCAGCGGTAGCCCAGCGGCTGGTGTAGTCGCTCCTGATTGTAGAAGGTGAAGTACTTCTCCACCCCTCGCTCAAGCTGGCGAACGCTCGAGTAAGCCCCCGGATACAAGCACTCGTACGTGAACGAGCGCCAGAGCCTCTCGACAAAAACGTAACCGTTCATTCTAGACCGTTCTTACGGATCATCGATAGCCAGCCTAAACTGCCACTTCTTTCAAACCAAGAGTGGCATCATGTCTCAACCCAGAACCAGCTCAGCTACCTCATCAGACATTAGTGCAGCGGGCAAGACTAGGCGCCGGTATCGAACCGCTCAAGAGGCTTTTGTTGAAATCCAAGCACCAGTGCCTCCAAGTCACGCATCTAGCCAACCGTGGGACATGGAGCTAGAGCTTGGCCAAGGGCACCCAGGGCTGTCTGTGTGGTTTTTTTTGATCTTTTTAGAGCGACTGCTTACCCTATAATACCGCTCGGAATATTGTATGTCACAATCAGAGCGGCATAGATGATGCCCTGCACTCATATTTTGAAAATAAGTAGGTAACCATGAAATATCTTGTCACCGGCGCAGCCGGCTTTATCGGCTTTTTCGTCACCCAGCGTCTTATTGAGCAAGGTCATTCGGTAGTCGGCATCGATAATATCAATAATTACTACGACGTGGCGCTAAAAGAAGCCCGCTTAGCGCAGCTGAGTAAGCTAGAGGGTTTTACGTTTAGAAAGCTCGACCTCGCTGACCGCGAGGGTATTGCGAATTTATTTGCCGAAGAACAGTTCGACCGAGTAATCCACTTGGCTGCACAAGCTGGTGTGCGTTACTCGCTCGATAACCCTTTAGCCTACGCGGATAGCAACCTTATTGGTCATTTAACGATATTAGAAGGCTGCCGCAATACGGGTGTGAAGCACTTGGTGTATGCTTCAAGCAGCTCGGTGTACGGGCTTAACAGCAAAACACCGTTTAGTACTAGCGATAGCGTAGACCACCCAATCTCCCTTTACGCCGCCAGTAAAAAAGCCAACGAGTTAATGAGCCATACCTATTCGCATTTGTACGGTATCCCGACCACTGGCTTACGCTTTTTTACCGTTTACGGCCCTTGGGGTCGGCCAGATATGGCGCCGATTAAGTTTGCCAAGGCGATATTAGAAGGCAAGGCCATTGATGTGTATAACAATGGCAACCTAAGCCGTGACTTTACCTATATTGACGATATTGTCGAAGGCATTATTCGAATTCAAGATGTTATTCCTACGGGTAAAAAGGATTGGACCGTGGAGTCCGGTAGCCCAGCTGATAGCAGCGCGCCTTATTCGGTATACAATATCGGCAATGGCAACCCCGTTCAGTTAATGGACTTTATCGCTGCGCTAGAAAAAGCTTTAGGTGTCGAGGCGAAAAAGAACTTTATGCCGATGCAGCCGGGCGATGTTTACACGACCTATGCGGATACTCGGGGGTTAGAAGAAGCCACGGGTTACAAGTCTAGCGTTAGCATTGAAGATGGCGTAGCAAAATTTGTTGAGTGGTATCGCGAATATTATGGGTGACGGCTGGATGCAGGAGCGCTTCGCTGTGGGAGCTGCCTTTGTCTGTTGGGTGAGTTAGATACGATTAAACTTTTAAGATTAATGGGGTCAGAGTCATTGATTTGTGCTCCGGCGCCTTCGCTTTCCGGCGCTGCGGGCTGGTAAGCCAGCAGCGCTACTTGGCAAAAGTGAAGCAAATTCCCTTGCTTTCATTCGCCGCCTAGCAACAATTATCCCGAATCCCGAATCCCGAATCCCGAATCCCGAATCACAACTCCTGTGCCTCAAGTGCCACTACCTGTCGCTGCGCTTTACTAAACTCTACCCCAATCCCATAAGTCACCCAGCCCTCACGGACATATTTTTGTGCATAATTATTTGCTTTAATTTGCGCTAAGGCATTGCCCAGAGGTGCATCCGGTACCACCTTAAACTCAAAAATAAAAGTGGTGTTATTAAACGCAATGGCCATATCGACTTTGCCATTCACGCTAGCTTCTTCTACATTTACATGCAAACCCAGCGCGGCAAAATGACTGTAAAAAATGCTCGCATAATGGCCTTCGAAGTTTTGGATGTTGTTATTACGATACCAATCGTGGGGGATGCTGGCGTAGAGGGTTTTTAGGTGTTGTGCTAGTAATTCACAATTGCAGGTTTTTAGGGCTTTTAATATGCCCATGCCACTTAATAATGTGGCTTCGCCATCGGCGCCTAAGGCCGGTAGTAGCGCTTCATTTAAACTGCATTGCACTTCTTGATTAGGGTAGCTAAGCTCATACACCCACTTGCCGGGGGCAAATTCTTCGCAGTTTTT
>DATBNJ010000252.1:0-1883 GCA_036554385.1 Marinagarivorans sp.
TCCTTGGTCACAGGCGGGACGCGGCTCTAGCTTGGAGTCGGGGGGGGTAATGCATATCAGATGTTCGATGCCGAATTCTTTAGCTCTGGCGACAATGCGCGGGGTGTCGTCGACAAACAGGGTGCGTGCGGGGTTAAAGCGCTCTTGCGCGTGCAGCTGAAGCCAGAATTCCGGCGCCTCTTTGGGGATTTGGTAATCGTGCGAGGACACCACGATATCAAGCCACTGGTCGATTTTTGTCACGCTGAGCTTAATGTCGAGGCCGCGCCTGTGTGCATTGGTGACGAGAATGACTTTTTTCTTTTGTTGCCTTAAAAAGCGCAGAAAGTGCTCGGTGTGGGGGCGCACCCTAATTTTGTGGCTAATCTCTTGTTTTAAGGCCGGTATATCCATCTGTACCAGCTCGCTCCAGTGGTCTAAACAATACCATTGAAGTGTGCCTTGATACGCTTTAATTTGGCGGTGCAGTTTTTCTCGAGCTTGATCGTAATCGAGTTTATGATGTTCTGCGTACCTTTGTGGCAAGTGTTCGAGCCAGAAGTAGTTGTCGAAATGCAAATCCAGTAACGTCCCGTCCATATCCAATAAAACGGTATCGACTGCGTTCCAGTTGATCGGTGCGTTGCTCGCTGGGGCGTTGGTGGCTGTCGGCATAGGTTTTTTTGGGGCTCTTGCAAATTATTTATTGATCGGAGTTAGTATGCCTACCCCACCGGAAATATTAAAGCGCGAAACCGCCTGCCAGAGTCGTTTGTTTAAAGCCGAAGCGCTGCAACTGCGCTTCAGTAATGGCGAGGTTCGCGACTATGAGCGTTTGTTAGGGCGGCATGCCGCTGTGATCATCGTGCCGATACTGGCGGGCAATCGTGTGGTGATGGTTCGCGAGTACGGCGCCGGTGTCGAGCGGTACGAGTTAACCTTGCCCAAAGGCAAAGTCGATCCGGGTGAGTCCTTTGAAGAGGCCGCCAATCGGGAGCTTCAAGAGGAAGCCGGCTATGCCGCTGGGCGCTTGGAAAAGCTCAAGCTGATGTCTCAGTCGCCAAGCTATATGCAGCACACTACTCAAATCGTGTTGGCGCAAGATCTGACGGCCAGTAGCCTCGAAGGCGATGAACCGGAGCCGCTCGGCGTCGAAATCTATGACTTGCGAGAAATTACTGATTTAGTTGCCCGAGCCGATGTGACTGAGGCTCGTACGATTGCGGCACTTTACATGGTGCGTGACCTATTATCGGCTCGCGGTGCTCGCTAATGCGCACTGCGCAAGTCACCGAAGCTGAATACCCACCCAATACACGCCTAAATTGCTTAGCCGCCTAAGATAACGCGTTAAAAAATAACCAGGCAAACTCTCGTTTGAAAAACATGGCACTCGGTTCATCGTGCGCCAGTAATTTAGCTAATACTTTAGTTGGTTTTTAGCTATGATTGGCTAACTTAGTTTGAAGGAGGAGCTGGCACGGGCTTTCTCAGTTAAACGCTTAGCAAGCTAGATGAAATACATAACAAGAACAGGGTTTTTATGCGCTACATATCGGGAAGTGCGGTACAGAGTACATCGTCAGTCATGGCGGCGCTTGGGGCAAACTTAAACGACGCTCATTTGCTCAAACAGCAGCTGGCGCGCGAGATTACTTCACTGGAAGGGCAGTTATATCGGTTGCGCACGCGCAACGATATGATCGACTACAATACGCTGCAAACCTACGAAGATATGATTCTCAGCCGTAAGCGCATGCTCGATCGCCTATTGTGGGATGAAGACTAATCCCAAAGTACTATGCGGTACTGGGGTATGCCCCGCGCAGCGCCGCAGATGGCGTTTCAGGATAACGACGACTGGTTCAGCAACGACTGAGTCAGGATGAAACTACTCAGTACCG
>DATBNJ010000259.1:0-2719 GCA_036554385.1 Marinagarivorans sp.
ATCGATGGGGTATTTGGCTTCATTTTTTTGCGTTTTGGCGGTAATGGCGGCGGGTAAATCGAGCCCTAAAACATCGGCCAGTCGAAGCGTATATAACAAGACGTCGACTACTTCTTCGCCGACAGCGTGTTTTTTTTCGGCTGGTAAGGCGTGTGAGTCGTCGCTGTTGAGCCATTGGAAGTGCTCCATCAGCTCCCCGCACTCCACGCTTAGCGCCATGCTCAGGTTCTTAGGGCTGTGAAATTGTTCCCTGTCACGGTCTTTGGCGAACTGGCGCAAGTAGAGGGTAACGTCTGCAAAGTTGTTCATAAAAAGGCCTTTACGCCGGGGCCAAGCGGCCAGTCAAGTAGTAGCCAGCCGGCTAGCAGCAGTGTCCAGCCGACGAGTAGGGCGATACTGTATGGCAGCATGATGGCAATAACAGTACCCGCACCCAGATTCTTACAATAGTGGTGGATAAATGCGATGACGACGCCAAAATAGGGCATAAGCGGTGAAATAATATTGGTTGTGCTGTCGCCGATGCGATAGGCGATTTGGGTAGCCTCGGGTGCTAGCCCCAGCAATAAAAACATGGGGATAAATATGGGGGCAATTAAAGCCCATTTTGCCGATGAGCTGCCAATAAACAAATTAATAAAGCCCGCTAAAAATACAAAGCTAATGAGTAGAACCGGCAGTGGTAGGTTTAAGGCTTTTAAACCATTGGCACCGCCAATAGCAATAACAAGCCCGAGCTGGGACCAGTTAAACAGGGCTACAAACTGCGCGGCAAAGAACATCAGCACCAAGTAGCTTGCCATTGTTGCGATGTGTTGTTCCATGCCGGCAATGCAATCGTGCCAAGCACCATAGGTTCGCGCAGCGAGACCGTAGGCGATGCCGCACAGTGCCGCGCCAATGGCAATAATAACCACAATGCCTTGCGTAAACGCAGACTGCAGTAAACCGCCGTCGCTATTGCGTAGCAGGCCTTGGCTTGGCAGCGTGGCGACGAGTAATAGCGCCAAAAAAACTGTAAAGCAAGCTGCGGCGGCCAGTACACCGCGCCGCTTATCTCCGGGCGAGGTGGCGAGCTCAGGTTGCCTGCCGCCGGCGGCAGGCACTGTGTAGGCTATCGCCCGCGTTTGTTTAACGGTAAGCGTGCGGTTGACCCAGGTCGCAATGGCGGTAATCAACAACGTAGAGGCCACCATAAAATAATAATTACCGGTGATGCTAACTGTGTAGTCAGGGGCTACCGCACGTGCCGCCTCTTGGCTAAGGCCTGCAAGCACGGCATCGTGCGGGCCGACCAATAAATTGGCACTGTAACCTGCAGATACCCCGGCAAAGGCGGCGGCAATACCTGCCACGGGGTGTCGACCTGCTTGCAGAAAAATAATGGCTGCGAGCGGAATGAGTACCACATAGCCGGAGTCCGATGCTAGGCTCGATAAAATGCCGGCAAAAACGATCGCGGCGGTCAACAACGCAGTTGGCGTGCGTTTAACCAAACCCTGTAATAAAGTGGTTAATAACCCCGAATGCTCGGCGATACTTAACCCGAGAATGGCAACAAGCGCCGTACCGACGGGGGCAAAAGTGACGAAGTTATTAACGGCATTGGTGAGAAAGTACTGCAGGCCTTCGCGGCTAATCAGGCTTTTAACCACAATGGTTTCGCCGGTTCCGCTAAGTGTCGCCTCTAAGCCGAGCGCGCCAAGCAGCGCCGAGGCAACAATTACTACCCCGCACAAGAGTATAAATAGCGCTGTTGGGTGGGGTAGTTTATTGCCCCAGCGTTCGATAAAGTTCAGCACGGCGTTCATTGGCTTTCCTATACCGCTATAGGTCGATGGTATTTTTATTGCGCATTTTCTTAATATTTCCGCGCTGGTTTTTGCTTTTAATGCGGCGCTCGACACTGCCACGTGTGGGCTTAGTTGCAACGCGGTATTTTGGTTTGTGGCACGCTTTATTAATTAGATCGCTCAGTCGCTCTAAGGCATCGTCGCGGTTTTTTTGTTGCGTGCGATGCCGCTGCGCTTTGATGGTAATAATGTGGTTGTCGCTAATGCGAGAATCTCTGGCGTTGTAGAGTTGCTCTCGCACGTACGCGGGCAGTGGTGTCGTTTTTAGGTCTACTTGCAGACAAATAGCGGTCGCCACTTTGTTTACATTTTGCCCGCCTGCGCCCTGAGCTCGAATGGCGCTGATTTGAATGCAGCGCCAAGGGATGCTGAGCTGCGGGTTGATGATAAACATGAAAAAACCGGATGCTAGTGCGTGAGCGCACAGCTTAGCAGCTTTTTAGTTGCTGGCAGAACTCTTGGAAATCGTTATCGACCAGTGGCTTGGAAAAATAATAACCCTGAATAAGGTTGCAGCCCATGGCTTTTAGTTGGGTGAGGGTGGCTTCGTTTTCTACGCCTTCTGCGATAAGTTCAATGTTTAAGTCTCGGCTTAGGTTGATAACCGATTGTGTAATCGCCAAATCGACGGGGCAATTGAGCAAGTCTTTGGTGAACTCACAGTCCAGCTTTATGCAATCCAAGGGAAAGTGCTTTAGGTAGCTTAAACACGAATAGCCCGTGCCAAAATCGTCCATCGACAGCTGAAAGCCGCAGTCTTTAATAAAATTAAGGTTGCCGATGTTGTTTTCCGGGTCGAGGAACAGGTTTTCGGTGATTTCAAAGTGGATGCAGCGTTTTTGTGCTGTGGGCAAGGCTTTTAGCGC
>DATBNJ010000264.1:0-11962 GCA_036554385.1 Marinagarivorans sp.
AGGGAGGCTTTAAAGAGCGAGTGATTAGTACCTCGCAAATCTTGCTTGCCAAACCTCATTGCTCTGAATTACCCGAGATTTAGCTGATGGCGCAACCGGCGATGCCAGTGTGGTTCTTAATTGCTAATGCACTTGGTTTTCAGGCGATGTGGCTTATTGCGGTAATCTTTGGTGACTCATTAACGCTTGTCGCGGTGTTATTGCTTGTACTTATTAATTTCTTTTTATTGTATATTGTTTATCAAGCACGGTTTTCGTGGCGCAATGAAGTTTTAACCATTGCTGTGTGTCTCGCGATAGGTTTTTTTGTTGAGTGGGTTAATTTACAGCTCGGTGTTTGGTCTACGTCTGTTTCGCATGCTCTGCCGCCGCTATGGTTACTGGCGATTTGGGTCGCTTTCGCGACCTCTTTACACGGCAGTTTAGCTTTTCTTCAAGATCGACTTGTTTTGGCCGCTTTTGCGGGCCTGATATTCTCGCCACTAAGCTATTTTGCTGGCGCCAAGTTAAGCCCAAACTATGCGCTTGCCGATCCGTACAAGAGTCTGGTGATTGTTGGCGTGATTTGGTTTTTTGTTATGCCGCTGTTGGCGGTACTTGCTGCAAAAATATCGCCGTTAAAGGTTGGTGCGGTTCGCGCTGGCGATAGTGCATGTGCGCGTTCAATTCAGCCACAATTAGCCGAGGTGGCTTCATCTGATGTACACAAGAAGATTCCCAATGAAGATAAACCGTCGGTTTAATGCCGAGGCTAATAGGATAACTTGGACCACTCGATTTACGTGGCTACGCCGCGGGTTTTGTGCGCTCGGTGTTAGCTCGGTGTTGGCTGCACCAAGCTATGCGCAGGCGTCTGCGTGTGATCAAATCTTGGGTGATATTGTTGGTGTCGCGTTGGACGCAAAAACCGGCGAGTTGCTCTACTGTGAGCAGCACAAGCAAATTGATGCTTTAAACTGGCGGGTAGAATACTCGGTTAACGGCCAAGTCATTGCCGAAAAAACGCTTGATTACAGCCGCGCAGAAATATCGCCTCAGGTCAAACAAAGCGACTACAGAACCGGCGAATTGCGTGAAGTAACCGAACACGCTGATCAGTGGTTGGTTAGTTATCGCCCCGATCGAGATGCTAGAACACAGACCAAGGCATTATCCCAAGAAGGGGTGCAGGTGATTGATGCAGGCTTTGATTTCTTTGTCCGCCAACAGTGGCGGCAGCTAGCGGCCGGCGAGACGGTTGTCTTTGACTTTATTTCCGTTCCTCACCTCAAAGCTATCGCCTTACGAGCCAAAAAAGTATCTATGGATAACTGTAAGTCGTTCGCCGTGAGTGCCGAAATTAATACTCCCCAGTGTATTAGTGTCGAGGCGAATAGCGGGCTGTTACGCTTATTCGTAGATCGCCTGGTACTTTTGTACGATGAGCAACAGCGCCTGCGCGGTTTTAAAGGCGCAGTGAATATTCAAAATAGCGCGCAAGATACCCAAGACGCAATCATTTATTATCGCTATCCGTCGCGACCCGACGAAGGCACTGAATAACAACGAAGCCTGCCACACGTTATGCACGCGAACCATCTTGGCTAAGCGGTAATGGCGCTAGATTTTAGATTTTTGACTGTAGCAGCTGGTCGGGGCTATTTAGGATGGTGGCTAGCAATGTCCAGCCAGAAACGCCAATTTTGGGTGAACTCAATACCGAGGGTATCGGGGCCGTGATTGCGCTGGGCAATTGCCAGCTAGCCATTGCCGCTGTCCTTGGCATACCGTCAAAACCACAACCTTAGCTGAGCAGATCGCTCAGCACGTGCTTCGCTTATTTTTACGGGTGAACGCGGCTCTGTCACTTTATGGGTAAGCACGGTGAGTCGTTATTCGGCTATTGCTCGCTTGTGTTAGCTTCTTTACTTGCCGGCAGCAACTGCCACTGCTGGTTTTTACCCCCCCAGTATGTCCACAGGCGCAGCGGCGCGTTATCGCGGGGCGAGATATTCATCGCAACGAGGTCCAAGGCTTTGCCACTAAAGCGCGACGTGATGGCAATATGCCCTGTTTCGGCGTCGCTGAGGGACCATTGCTGGCTCCAGCTCTCAACGGGCTCGGCGGTGCTTACTTTGGCGCCGTCGCTGGTGTTCCAGTCTTTAACTTCAAGGGCTTGGTCGCGCAGCGTATTGATCGTAAAGTAGCCGTCGTCACGTTTAGTCAGCACAAACTGCTGCGATTGCTCGCCGGTAAATTGCGTTTGTAGGAAGCGTCCATTCTGGTCAACGGTTAAAGCCTTGCCGCTATGACGTGAAACAATGATGTAGCGGCCGCTATCGATATCGGTTGCCGAAAGGTGTTTTGGTGTAGTTAGTGGCTTTTTCGGCGTAATGCCTGCCACAGAGCAGTGTGCACTTTCGGTTGATGTCGGGTTGCGGTTAAACGTTCGCTCGCTGCACAAGAATGCGCCAGTCACTATTTTGTACACATACTGACCATGGCTCCCAAATGCCACCAAGCTCGGCTTGGTGACGGCACAACTTTCGCCGTAGCTGCAGATAGCGGCGTAACCTTTTGGCGAGCTGTGTTGTGCGTATGGGGCGCTAGAGCTTGTGCTGTCGAGCACAGCCTCTGGGTCTTGGTTGTCCGCGCTGGCAGCTAATGCTGTGCACGTAAATGACAGTGATGCTGAAGCCATCAATATTAGAGTGCCAAGTCGGGTTACTGCGTTGAACAAATTCATTCTCCAGTTCATTTTCGGCGTTATTGGCGCCTAACGGGGCGTTCGCCGGCCAAAACCTTAACAGTGTTAGTCTAGCATGGCTTTTGCCAGCTTGGATCGCCTGCCAGCTTGCTATATGAGATTGTATAACAGTTGCCTATTTCTCCTGTATGACAGCGTATCAGCGGTTTGTGCTGCGGATCAGGTGCAGTAAATGTGAACTCAATGACTATTTCGGCTAAAAATTGCCGCTGAGCATTCATCTAGGCTAGCTTTTCCTGAAACGCCTAGCCTAAAACACCATTCGCGTTGTCGCTATAACACAAGGCGTAATGTACCTATTCAGTTCAATAGTGAACTATTCAGCATTTAACTATTCAGCTCAATAAGAATCAGCTCAATAAGAATTACTTATATAAAACAGGCGCGATGCTTCTAAAGGCTTCTACTTGCCCCGGTTGGTCCCGTCGAATAGTCCACTCGGAATACGTTCATGACGTTACTTTGGTTGTTTTTTGAGCGATTTGCAAGCCAGATTGTGCTCCGCTTTGACCAAGTCCTCAAGTTTATTGATATTCAGGAAGCTTTCGGGCTCGCAGTGCGAGCTGATATCGATTGCCTTGGCCTGTATGGCTTTGAGGACTTGCCGAATGGCAAGCCGGTGAGTTTTCAGCGCGTGCGCTACTGCGGGTATGGCGTCAACGGGCCACAGGGCGTGCGCGTAGTGGTCTGTATCGTGACAGCGTACGTACCGAGGAGCCAGAGCAATAGTCGCGTCTGTGTCCATTGGTGACCAGCAAGGGCGCTCGGCACATAGCAGTGTTAGCCAGTTTGTAGGGGTGAAGGGTGCATCACAGGGCATTACAGCAAGCCAGCGATGAGGTGTATTGTTTTTGACCCACGTGAGCCCCGCTAAAATGCCCTCCAATGGCCCAAGTTCGGCCCTGTCGGCCAGAGTAATGTACGGGGCTTCGCTGGCTAGTGTGTAGTCATGGCGGCCACTGCTAATTAACAAGGGACTAACGCTGCTGGCGAGAATATCGCAGCTATGGGCCAACAGCGTTTTTCCACCGAGCAGTTTTTGCGCTTTATTTTGGCCGGCCATGCGTGTACTTTTGCCGCCAGCTAAAATGAGGCCTGTCACTGAGCTCAAATCAATACGGCTGTGGTGAGTTGTGTGCATACGTGGCCTCGATGATCGCGTAACCTTCCCCTGTTGCCAGAGAGTGTGGAAATAGGCCGATCTACGCGCTTGTGAAAATTAACCTTATTCTAAAGAAGTTATTATGGATCTCGAAACCATTCGACGTGAATACCTACAAGGTGGCCTTCGCCGCGGCGACCTGTGTGATGACCCAATGGCACAATTCGAAGTGTGGATGGGGCAGGCCATTGCGGCAAAAATTCCAGATCCCACGGCGATGTCGCTTGCGACTGTCAATGCTGAGGGTGAACCCACGCAGCGTATTGTGCTGCTTAAGCATGCAGACGAAAAGGGCTTTGTTTTTTATACCAACTATGCAAGCCGTAAAGCGCTTGATATCAAACAAAACAATAAAGTGAGCCTGCACTTTCCATGGCACTTTATGGAGCGCCAAGTCAAAATTAACGGCATTGCGTCAAAAGTATCGGCTGCGGAGTCGACGGCATATTTTCTGTCGCGGCCCTATGAAAGCCAAGTTGCCGCTTGGGCCAGCGAGCAAAGTCATATTATTAGTGGCCGCCAAGCTTTAGAGGTGCAGTTTGCGCGCATGAAAGAAAAGTTTTCCAAAGGGCAGGTGCCATTGCCCGATTTTTGGGGTGGCTTTCGTGTGCAGCCTTATCGGTACGAGTATTGGCAAGGCGGCGCGCAGCGGTTACACGACCGATTTGAATATACTCGTAGCGACGCAAAGGGGCCCGAAAGCCACTGGCATATTCGTCGTTTAGCACCATAGCTTTGTTTGCACCACACGCTTGACGAGTCATATATGCGTCACATGAAAAACACGACGGCCGATTCTGCTGACCTTAAACCCAATTGGCAGGTCATTTATCGCGTTTTACCGTATTTAGCGGAATACAAATACCGAGTATTGGCCGCCTTGGCTCTATTAGTCTGTGCCAAAGTGGTTAACGTTGCCGTGCCTGTCGCTTTAAAGCATGTTGTCGATGCCCTCGATGTTTCGCCGACCGTGGCAGCATTAACGGTACCGCTATGGTTGCTGCTAGGTTATGGCAGTTTGCGTTTTTTAGCGGTGTTTTTTGGCGAGCTACGCGACGCCGTTTTTGCGCGCGTTGCCGAGCGAGCCATGCGACGTGCGTCGCTCGAAGTGTTCGAGCATTTGCATTCGCTCGATTTAAATTATCATCTCTCTAGGCGCACCGGTGCGCTGGCTCGAGATATCGAGCGCGGCACCAGCGGTATGAGTTTTTTATTGCGCTTTCTGGTTTTTAATATTGTACCGACATTGTTTGAAATCGCCTTGGTGGCGGGGGTTTTATGGCAGCAGTTTAGCGTGTCCTACGTTTTGGCTGTGCTAGTTGCGGTCATCGTTTATGTGGGTTTTTCTGTTGTTGTAACTGAGTGGCGAACCCGCTTTGTGCGCGAAGCCAACGAGCAGGACAACCGTTCCAATAGCCGAGCAATGGATAGCTTGCTAAATTTTGAAACGGTTAAATATTTTACCGCCGAGTCGACCGAAGCTAAAGAGTACGACCATCACCTGGCCAGCTGGGAGCAATCTCGGTTAAAAAACCGCTTATCGCTTGCTGCGCTTAATAGCGGTCAAGCTTTAATTATCGCGCTAGCGGTTACCGCCGTTATGTTGATGGCCGCCAAGGAGGTGGTCGCCGGTGCTATCACACTCGGTGATTTTGTGATGATCAACGCCTTTATGGTTCAGCTGTTCATTCCCTTAAACTTCTTGGGCTTTGTCTACCGAGAAATTCGTCAGGCGCTGATTAATATTGAGAAGATGCTCAATATTCTGCGCGAAAAGCCCACCGTTACCGATCGGGAGAGCGCCCCCTTATTGACGCTTTCGCAAGGTGCAGTGCGTTTTGATAACGTGCAGTTTGCGTATCATGCCTCGCGGCCCATTTTAAAGGGGGTGAGCTTTAACGTGCCCGCTGGGCAAAAAGTTGCGGTGGTTGGAAGTAGTGGTGCTGGCAAGTCTACCTTGGCAAAATTACTGTTTCGATTTTACGATCCCAGTGGCGGTGCTATTTATATTGATGAGCAAAACATTGCCTTGTGCGCTCAGCGAAGTGTGCGGCAGTCTATTGGCGTTGTGCCACAAGATACCGTGTTGTTTAACGAGTCGTTAGCTTACAACGTTGCTTACGGCAATCCTGCGGCAAGCGATGACGATATCGACGAGGCGATTCAATTAGCAAACCTTGCGGATTTTGTTCGCGCTTTACCCGAAGGCCTAGCAACGCAAGTGGGTGAGCGTGGCTTAAAAGTGTCCGGCGGGGAAAAACAGCGAATCGCGATTGCGCGCGTTTTACTTAAAAAACCGAAGGTTCTCGTTTTTGACGAGGCCACCAGCGCTCTGGACTCACACAGTGAAAGCGCCATTATGGAGGCGATTAATCGCGTCGCAAAAAATCGCACAACCGTAATTATTGCGCACCGGTTATCTACGATTCGCGACGCTGATAAGATCGTAGTGCTCGATAACGGCGTTGTGATGGAACAGGGTAATCACGACGCATTGCTGGAGCGACAAGGTTTGTATGCTGCGCTGTGGAAGGTTCAGCAAAAAAATCGTAAACGGTGAGAATAACTGGCAGTCGTCTATGGAAATAAGCTCGCTAAGCGTTACCCCTATAGGGGTGGTACGCTCGTGTTTTACCGAGAAATTTGGCATTCCCAGGCAGCCAAGTATTGCTACCAAGGCTAAAGCAAGCATAGAACTGCGGGCGCCTTACGATGACCCAAGTGCCGTGCAGGGCCTGGAAATGGCCAGTCATATATGGGTCCAGTTTGTTTTCCATGCGAACCGCGTGACCGGCTGGAAACCTAAGGTTAAACCCCCCAGATTGGGAGGTAACCGGACAATGGGCGTCTTTGCTACGCGCTCGCCAACGCGGCCAAACCCTATCGGTTTGTCGGTGGTTAAATTAGAGGCCATCGACATCGCGGAGCATACCGCTTGCAGCCGCGTGCTAGAGCATACCGCCCGCAGCCGCGTGCTACTGCATATTAGTGGCCACGACTTTCTCGACGGCACGCCGGTGTTGGATATCAAGCCGTATGTGCCTTACGCCGATTGCCTTACCGATGCGACCAACCAATTTGCCGGCGCGCCGCCACGTGGCGTACCGGTTGGCTTTTCCGAGCGTGCCTTGGCGCAGTGTCGCACGCCTGAGGCACTTGCCTGCGACCTTCAGGCTTTGGTCACACAAGTCCTTGCTCAAAACCCGCGGCCGGCGTATCAAAAGCTCAATGCCGAGCGCGTTTACGGCATGCACTTGTACCGCTGGAATATCCGTTGGCGCTATTTAGAGCGTAACAATCAAGCTACCGGTCAAGCCGAAGAGCATATTTGGGTTGAAAGCATTAGCCATTAGCATGTGAGTGGCCAATGCTGGGCTCAAGGGCTCAAGGGCTCAAGGGCTCAAGGGGGCGGATAGGTGAAGTGCGATGCTTCTTATCCGCGTGAGATTCCATTAAAATGCCGGCCTATGGCGTTAGCCCGTTGGTATAGAGGAGGTAAAATGAGTAACGGACCCATACAGCAAGATATTACAACTAAGCTCATCGCAGAGCTGTCGCCTGTAACACTTGAGGTCGTCAATGAGAGCCACCTGCACAGCGTGCCGGCAAATTCGGAAACTCACTTTAAAGTAACCCTCGTGTCGGAGGCTTTCGAAGGCTTGCGGCCCGTCCAGCGGCATCAAAAGGTGTATCAAATTTTGGCGGTCGAACTCGAAGGCGAGGTACATGCGCTGGCATTGCACCTGTATACCCCCGAGCAGTGGCGCGCCTTAAAAGGCCAAAGCCCCGAGTCGCCGGCGTGCCTCGGGGGCTCTAAAGCTGACCAAAAAAGCTAAGTATTGGCGAGTGGTTCGCGCGTAGGGCGCGCGACTTCACGTACATTTTTGCTCGCTCTAACTTAGATCGCCCGCGGAAACCCAAGTTGCCGCCACGCCTCGTACGCAATGACGGCGGTTGCGTTTGATAGGTTCATACTGCGGCTGTTTTCACACATAGGGATGCGTAAAACCCCGTCAATGGCATCGCTTTCTCGCACGTCGGCGGGAAGCCCCCGGGTCTCCGGGCCCATCAACAAAAAATCACCCTCAGCAAAGCTTTGCTCGGTAAACCAATGCGTGCCCTTGGTGCTGATTGCAAAAATTCGCAGCTTCCCATGCTGCTCGACAAACTCTTCCCAGCTGCCATAGCGGCGCACATTCTCCCACTCAGCATAGTCCAGGCCGGCCCGCCGAAGGCGCTTATCATCCAGCTCAAAGCCCAGTGGCTCTATTAGGTGCAGCTGAAACCCCATGTTGGCGCACAAACGAATGATGTTGCCGGTATTGGGCGGTATTTCGGGTTCATACAAAACGATATTTAACATAGGTCTCCGCTGCTAAGTGAAAACGAGCGTCTATACTCAAATTAGATTGGTGTCATTTCGGGGGTCATGGCCTCGTGACATGCACGAATACAATAGCCGTAAAACTGGATTGTGATGCGCGTCGAAGCCTTGCGCATAGTGTGGAGCTAAGTTGGATCTGTCAACGTGATTAAGTGGCGTAAAAATAAAATATCTAACGAACGTGTCGGCATTGAGCTACGTGACGATGGCGTGGCGGTCGCTCATCGCCGGTCGGTCGATGATCGCAGCGTGTTGAATGCCGTTGCTTTTCTACCGGCTGATATCAACGCCTCAAAACAAAAGCTGTTAAGCGATTACGTTCGGGCGCAAGGGTTGCAACGGTTGCCGTGTAATGTAGTGCTGCCCCAAGGTCATTACCAATTGTTGCTGGTCGATGCGCCCGAGGTACCAGAAGACGAAATGCGCAATGCTCTGCGCTGGAAAATCAAGGACCTAGTGACACTATCGCTTGACGATGCGGCGATTGAGTATTTCCGTTTGCCTGAAGATGGCGCTCACTCACGAAAAAAAATGGTCTACGTTGTGATTACCGAAATGGAGCGGCTGCGGAGCATTGTGACTTTATTAAACAACGTTGACTTAAAGCTGGAGTCGATCGATATCAACGAGTTGGTGATGCGAAATTTGGCAACCAGCCTAATTGACTCTCAGTTCGACGGCCGAGGTGTGGCGATTGCACGGCTTCGGCAAGGGCGCGGCAGTGTGAGCCTGTTTAAAAAGGGCAATTTGTATCTGTCGCGGCAATTTGACTTGGATTACCAAGCCGGTTTACTCGAAGAGCTGCCCGAGGATATTCTCGTATTAGAGTTGCAGCGCTCACTGGATTATTACGAGCGCCAAATGGGGCAGGCTGCGCCTGGGGTCGTGTATATCTGTGGTGACGGTGTGGCCGAAGACAAGATAACGGACACACTGCGCGCTAGTTTAGCCTCGTCGATTCAATATATGGATGTCAGCGGGGCCATTGGTATGGCCGAAGAAATCGACACGTCAGTGCTTCAACAATGTTTAGGTGCAATTGGTGGGTCTTTACGGACAGAGGCGAATCATGCAACAAATTAACCTTTATGTTGCCGAGCTTCGCCCCAGTAAAGATTGGTTTAGTGCCAAATATCTTGCATCGGTACTGGCCGGTGTCGTTGTTGTGCTAATGCTCATGCACTACCTAAAGCACTATGAGGTGGCAAAGCTTGAAACCCAGCTCGAGGAAAAACAACTCGTATTACGCGCTCTGGAAATCGAACTGGATAAATCAAAAAATGCTCAACGCCCCAGCTCACGGCAAGATATTGAGTCGAATATCGGCAAGTTGCAAAAAAAAATTGCGTCCAGAGAGCGCTTGGCTAACCTGATTAAAGGCCAAACCCTCGATGAGAACTTTAGCTTTCAAAGCGCGATGACGTCCATGGCTAAACATGCCTCGACTCGGGTTTCCTTAACGCAGTTTACTTTTTCTCGGGGTGGCAAGTTAATCGAAATGTCTGGCGAGGCCATTCGTTCCTATGATGTGCCGGAATACTTAAGTGCCTTGCGCGCAGATGATGCCTTTTCCCAGTCCCAATTTGGCCTGATTACTATTGGTAATGTTAAGCGTTCTGGCAATGTGCAGTTTTCTATGGGATACAACGGCACGCCATCATTTAGCCTAACGGTTGCGAAGGAGGATAAATGAAATTCCTGTCGCGCTGGTTAGAACTGTGTGAACGGTTCGATGCGTTAGTCGTTCGCGAGCGAATGCTGCTATTTGGCTCCTGCTTAGCGGGTCTGTATGTGGTTGTCGATACTTTGCTGATTATGCCCGCAGGAAAAGAGGTATCGCGATTACAGTCAGAGATTGAAGTGGTCGAGCAAAAAGTGGAGCAGCTGGCCACCGAGAAGCAGGTTTTTGACCGCGTAGCACAGCGCGACCCTGATGCCAATATTAAGCGTGAACAACTTAAGCTGCAAGGGCGTCTTTTACAGCTTGAAAGTAGTTTGGATGAGCTCTCTTTGCGTTTAGTGCCGAGTGAAAAACTGCCTGAAATCTTGCGAAATGTTTCGCAGCAAGCTGAAAAAGTCAAACTTAAGTCGTTGCAAACGCTGCCGCCGCAGGCGATTGATCTTGCGGGCAAATCGGTGCAGCTTAAATCGTTGGCTTCTGCCTTGGATCAAGGCGCTGGCGCTAGTCGAGATGATGATAATTTAAGCTTTCCCGCCGAGCAGGTGTATCGGCATTCAATTCGCGTTCAATTGGAGGGTCGCTATTTCGAAATCGTTGCCTTTCTAAATGCTTTGGAGTCGTTGAAGTGGCGCTTCTACTGGGAGGGTTTGGATTATCGCCTCGCTCAATTCCCGACCGCGCTGGTCGATATTGAGTTATATACGTTATCTACTGACGAGGGCATGCTCGGTGGCCGCTAAACGTGCATTTCATCAATCCAGTGCTATTTTCTATAGTGTGGTTGGCGTATTTGGGTTAAGCGCAAGTGCATTTTTGTATGCCGATGATTTGCGAGACCCGACGACACCTTTGCATCAAGCGCCGCGCTCGGCATCACACGTCGACTTGGTTTTATCCGCCATTGCCGATGTTGGCGGGCGCTCTTTCGCCATTGTCAATGATCGTCGTGTTTATGTTGGCGATAGCGTGAGTGGCGCGATCATCGAAAAAATCAGCGAAAACTATGTCGTTTATTCCTACCAAGGAAAACAATACACACTAAAAATGCGACTTTCACTCATCGAGTAAAAAGGCGTTTCACGTCAGAAGGCTGCTGCGTGTTAGGAGACGGTTGTTGAATGAAGAATTACGATAAAATAATGCGGTACACATTAATCGCCGTAATTGGAGTGTTGGCGAGTTGCGCGCGAATAAATGGCGAGTTGATTGCCGAGCGTGAAATGAGGGCTGTGGCCAACGCCGAATCGCAGCGTCAGGTCATCACTGGGGATACAAGCCTGCCGTCCGCGCAAGCGGTGTATGTTAAAAAAGTACCGGCTAAGCGCTTTAATATCTCGGTGACTAACCTGCCAGCTAAAACCTTTTTTCTGAGTTTGGTCTCCGACGCCGGCGTCAATGTGGTCACTGACCCTGAAGTTAAGGGATCAATTAGTCTTGAGTTAAAAAATGTCACTGTCGAAGAGGTGTTAAACGTTACGCGAGACGTCTATGGTTATGAGTACTCTAATGATGGCGGCGTCTATATTATTTATCCGCGCAAGCTGCGCACAGAGATCTTCGATGTCGATTACCTCAATATTTCCCGAGAGGGCTCAACGGAAACATCGGTAGCGATTAGCGCGATCACCTCCAACGATACTACGGGTACCGGCAATAACTCAGGGGGCAATAATGCCAATAGTGTCAGCGCTGGGCAAAATACATCTGGTACTAAAATTGTTACAACCAGCGCAACCGACTACTGGAAAAACCTCGAGGTTACGCTCAATGCCATTGTAGGCGCTAGTGAAGGCCGCGCGGTGATTGTTAATCCTCATGCCAGTATTATCGTTGTAAAAGCACTGCCTAAAGAGCTCAGCCGTGTAAGGCACTTTTTAAAACGTGCGCAAGTCAATGTCACTCGACAGATCATTTTAGAAACTAAAATTCTAGAGGTAACCCTAAGTGACGGCTACGAAGCGGGCATTAACTGGGAGCAGTTAGGTAATA
>DATBNJ010000071.1:0-5425 GCA_036554385.1 Marinagarivorans sp.
GGCTTTTCGGCCAATTTGAGTATAGACCCGCGGCGAAGTTCCCGCGCCCAAAACCTTAAACAGCCCCCACCCAGTAAGAGGCATTTTGGGTAGACTTAGCGCGGTATAGGGACGCACTCCGCAGCCGCGCCGAGCGTATACATATAAAGCGTATACATATAAATAGTTAAGCAAGGTCGGGCAAATGCTCCGGTGCAGGAGGCACTTTATTAGACATTGCGCTTTTAGCATTGCGGGCGCAAACGCCGGTGACGACGCCAGCGCGGCGCAAAGGTATTTTAAGCGGTACCCTTTTTAGGCGGTGCCCTTGAGGTTTTAGGCGGTACCCTTGAGGTTTTAGGCAGTGCCCTTGAGGTATCGCCAGCTCGTCATGCGGTAGTCGCCATTAAACTCGCAAATAATCGGCGTTCCGGTAGGAATCTCAAAGCTCTCCACCTCCTCGACCGTCATATCACTCAAGCCCATCAATAGCGCCCGTAGCGTATTGCCATGGGACGATATCAATACCGAGCGATCGGATTTTAAATCCGCAACAATGCGCTCTTGCCAGAATTCCAACACTCGGGTTTGGGTCATCGCAAGGTTCTCGTGGCTGGGCAGCCTTTCCGGCGCGACAGCTGTGTACAGTGGGTCGAACTTTGGATGCGCAGGATCATCATCGGCCAACACAGGCGGCAAATCGGCAAAGCCTCGGCGCCAGCGCCAGACTTGATCCTCCCCCACCTTGTTGGCCATTTCGATTTTATTTTTGCCCTGCAAGGCGCCGTAATGGCGCTCGTTTAAGCGCCAATCGGCCTCGACGGGTACATCTTGCTGGCCCATGTCCTGCAAGATAATTTGCGTGGTCTGCTGGGTGCGCAGCAGCACCGAGTTATAAACCGCATCGAAGCGATAGCCGGCAGCCTTTAGCAGCGCTGCCGCAGAGTGAGCTTCAGCAATACCATTATCGGTAAGCGGCGGATTGGCCCAGCCCGTAAAACGCACCTGTGCATTCCAGGTGCTTTGGGCGTGGCGAATCATGACGACATCTTTAACTGTATTGTTCACGTTAACCTCTCTAAACGGCCGAAAATGAAGGATCTAACCGCTGCGTACAACGGCTATCGCGGCGCTTGTTGTGCCAACGCCAAAATTTTTCGTGAAAAACATAGGCAACACTATTGACCGCCGGCTCGACAATGGCAACCAAACCGCCCACCCAAATATCACCGGTTAAAGCCCAAGCCACCGCAAATGCAATACTAAAATGCATCGCGGTAAATGTAATTGCCTTAGACATATTGTCACCTGCCTTATAAATTCTCATTGACTTGGGGAAAATATAAATGAGAATCACTATCAACAAAAGGCAGGAAGCACAATAGCCCCGATAGTAAAATCCTATCGAAAAAGACTATTCATTAAGCTGAAATCTATTGTACCGAGGCACACCCCCTGTTAATCCACAAAAGACCACGGGCATGAAACCGTTAAGGCGCTGGACGCCCCCGTGACACGCTGGCATTGGCCGCCAATTGTCATCCTACACGCTCGCCGTTTGCTTTGCTGCAACCTTGCCCACAAGGGCAATCTCCTGCGATTGCACGGCAATAGCGTCGAAAAGTGCACAAAACGGCTGCCTGCCATCAATCATGCGTTGAAAAAGAGTCAATCCCGCGCTTAACGGCATCTAACCGCGTTGAACAAGGCGGTAATATGCTAGAATACCGCCCCTTTTTGATTCGCACGAGACTCGCCAACATGCATTGCCCATTTTGCCAAACGGCAGACACTAAAGTCGTGGATTCTCGCCTTGTGGCCGATGGTGGCCAAGTGCGCCGCCGCCGCGAATGTCAGCAATGTAAAGAGCGCTTCACCACCTTTGAAATGGCTGAGCTTTTGCTGCCTCGCGTAATTAAACAAGACGGTTCGCGCGAACCTTTCGACGAAGACAAACTGCGCGCCGGCCTGCAACGCGCGCTGGAAAAGCGCCCGGTTAGCATTGAAGACATCGAAGCGGCAATCAACCAAATTAAATACTTTTTGCAAGCCATGGGCGAACGCGAAGTCGACTCGCGCATTGTGGGCGAAAAAGTGATGGAAGTACTGCGCAAACTCGACGGCGTTGCTTATGTGCGCTTTGCGTCGGTTTATCGCAGTTTTAAGGATATCGACGAGTTTCGCGCCGAGCTGGATCGCCTCGAGAAGGACCCAGCTCAATGACAACGACTCGCGCAGACGATCACTACATGCAGCGCGCTTTGCAACTGGCTGAAGGCGGCCTATATACCACCACGCCCAACCCACGCGTAGGCTGCGTATTGGTAGGCCACCATGGCGATACCCTCGGCGAGGGCTTTCACTTGCGCGCCGGCCAAGGCCATGCCGAAGTGAACGCACTGGCTGCCGCCGGCGCCAAAGCCCGTGGCGCAACCGCTTATGTCACCCTTGAACCGTGCAACCACCACGGCCGTACAGGCCCGTGTAGCCAAGCGTTAATCGACGCCGGCATAAGCACCGTCGTTTACGGTATGCAAGACCCCAACCCGCAAGTGGCCGGGCAAGGCTTGCAGCGCTTGCGCGATGCAGGCCTTACCGTGCGCGGCCCCGTATGTGAAGAGCAAGCTCGCGCGTTAAACCCCGGGTTTATCAAGCGCATGCTCACCGGCCGCCCCTATGTGCGCTGCAAGCTGGCGATGAGTTTAGATGGCCGCACGGCTATGGCCAGCGGCGAAAGCCAATGGATTACCGGCAGCCAAGCCCGCGAAGACGTGCAAAAATTGCGCGCCCGCAGCTGCAGCATTATCACCGGTGCCGCAACCGTGCTGGCGGACGACCCCGCGCTAACCGTGCGCAGCCCAGCACTGGGCGAAAACCCGCGCCAACCGCTGCGCGTGATTGTCGATAGCCAGTTGCACACTCCAGTCAGTGCCAAGATTTTAAGCCCACCCGAACAGACCGTATTGGCCAGTTGCAAAGACCAACCGCACCACGCTGAAGCTGCCGTGTGGTCTTTGCCCTCGGGCGATAAGCGCAGTGTTGATTTGCGCGCACTGCTCGAAAAACTGGGCCGCGAGCAGCACAACGAGGTATTAATCGAGGCAGGGCCAAGGCTGGCCGGTAGTTTTTTGCAGGCGGGCTTGATCGACGAAATTGTGCTGTATATGGCAGGCAAACTGATGGGCAGCGCGGGCAAGCCATTGTTTGAGCTGCCCATTGCGCAAATGTGCGACAACATCGACTTACAGATTACCGAAGTCACCCCCATCGGGCAGGACTGGCGAATAAGCGCACACCCCCTTAACGCCCTAGACCCACTGCACATTCAGCAATCGTACCAACCATTGCAACAACAGCAACCGGAGTAGTCACACCATGTTCACAGGCATTGTTGAAGCCCTTGGTACCGTCGCCGCCGCGCAGCCTAAAAACGGCGACTTGCGCTTGCACATTAAAGCGCCCACGCTCGACTGGCGCGATGTCGCGCTGGGCGATTCCATTGCCACCAATGGCGTGTGCTTAACCGTGGTAGAACTCAGCGGCGACGGCTACTGGGCCGACGTCTCCAACGAAACCCTCAATTTCACCACCGTTGGCCGCTGGACCGTCGGCAAAACCGTCAATTTGGAAAAGGCACTCACCCCGCAAACCCGCCTGGGTGGGCACATTGTTAGCGGCCATGTTGACGGCATTGGTGAAGTGCTCAGCCGCAAGCCCGATGCGCGTAGCGAACGCTTTACCCTGCGTGCACCCAAAAGTCTGGCCAAGTATATTGCCCACAAGGGCTCGATTACGGTGGACGGCACCAGCTTGACCGTCAATGCCGTTAACGGCTGCGAGTTCGAGCTAAACATCGTGCCCCACACCCTTGAAAAAACCGTGCTTGGCCATTACCAAGCGGGCAGCCACGTGAACTTAGAGGTCGATGTTCTGGCCCGTTACCTAGAGCGTTTAATGCTGGGTGACAAAGCCGCTGACGGAAAGGCTACACTCACAGAAGGCTTTTTAGCCGAACACGGTTTTTTGAAATAACAACGTGGCAGGCGCAGCCTATCAAGCCCGCCCCATATGACCGCACGATGTTTTAACGATTAACCCTACAACCACCTAACGAGGCAAGCAGTGGACTTAAATACCCCCGCCGAGCTAATTGAAGATATCCGCCAAGGCAAGATGGTTGTTTTGATGGACGATGAGGACCGCGAAAACGAAGGCGACCTGATTATGGCCGCCGAGCAAGTGCGCCCCGAAGACATCAACTTTATGGCGAAATACGCGCGCGGACTTATTTGCATAACGGTGACCGAAGACCGCTGCCGCCAGCTGGATTTACCCCTGATGGTGCGCGACAACCGCGCCGCCCACGCCACCAACTTTACGGTGAGCATTGAAGCGGCCACCGGGGTCACCACCGGCATTAGCGCCGCCGACCGCGCCCATACCATTCGCACCGCCATCAAGCGAGACGCCACCCCCAAAGACATCGTGCAGCCCGGCCATATCTTCCCGCTGATGGCACAAGCCGGTGGTGTACTCAGCCGCGCCGGTCATACCGAAGCGGGCTGCGACTTAGCGCGCCTTGCCGGCTTTGAACCCGCTGGGGTCATCGTTGAAATTATGAACGACGATGGCAGCATGGCACGGCGCAACGATTTGGTCACCTTTGCCAAAGAACACAAACTTAAAATTGGCACCATCGCCGATTTGATTCAACATCGCACCATCGAAGAGAAAACCGTACACTGCACCAACGAGCGCAAAGTCCACACCGAGTACGGAGAGTTCACCCTCAAAACCTACATCGACAAAGCCCGCGCCGAGCATCACTTTGCCTTTGTGTTAGGCGAGGTAGAGGCAGACAAGCCAACCCTCGTGCGCGTGCACGTTGGCTCAACCGCGCGCGATGTGTTGGGTATCCAGCGCGCCGACGAGTTCGGCCCCGAGGGTAAAAAATCCTGGAGTTTCCACGCGGCAATGGAGAAAGTCGCCAGTGAAGGCGCCGGTGTTGTGGTGCTTATTTGCCACAACGAAACCACCGAAGAAATCGAAGAAAGCATCGACTGGCTCATTAGCGGCCGCACCCAGCGCCCCAAAGCCGAACTGGCTTACAAGCAAGTGGGTACCGGCTCGCAAATACTTAAAGACCTTGGCGTGAGCAAAATGCGACTGCTCAGTGCGCCCTTTAAGTTCAGCGCCTTGTCGGGCTTTAATTTAGAAGTCACAGAATACATTCAACATTAAAACCGAGCGCCCTAGCCGCGAACCACAGGTCACTGGGCACAAATAACTAAAGAGAACCCTGATGAACATTATTGAAGGCGATTTTAAAAACTCCGACGGTAAATATGCCTTACTGGTTAGCCGCTGGAACAGCTTTGTCGTTGAACATTTAAAGGACGGTGCGCTTGATACCCTTAAGCGCCACGGGATTGATGAAGCCAATATC
>DATBNJ010000316.1:0-14349 GCA_036554385.1 Marinagarivorans sp.
AGCCATCACCCCTCCGCGATTGACCTCGGCCTCGAGCGCGTGCGCACCGTGGCCGAGCGCCTTGGAGTGTTGTCACCGTCGGCGCGCGTGATTACCATTGCTGGCACCAATGGCAAAGGGAGTTGTGTCGCGACGCTTGAAGCTTTACTGAGTGCTGAGGGCAAGCGCTTTGGTGCTTACACGTCCCCCCACTTTCTGCACTACAACGAGCGAGTGCGCTTACAGGCCGAGCCGGTCAGTGACCAGCAGCTATGCGCTGCTTTTGCCCGCATCGACGAGGCGCGTGGCGATATTTCGCTGACCTATTTCGAGTTTGGCACCCTGGCGGCGATGGATATTTTTAACCGTGAGCTGCTCGACTATTGGTTGCTTGAGGTTGGCTTAGGCGGCCGGCTCGACGCGGTCAATATTGTCGACCCTAACGTTGCGGTTATTACCTCCGTAGCCATAGATCACGAAGCTTGGCTGGGCTCAGACCGAGAAAAAATTGGTTTCGAAAAGGCCGGCATTTGCCGTCAACAAGCAACGCTGGTTTGTGCCGATGCCCAGCCACCGAGTGCCATTTTCAATAAGGTGCAGCAGGTCAACTGCCCAGTGGTGTGGTGGGGGAGCGATTTTGGCATCGACGGCGAGCTTTTATTTACGCGCTCTGGCTGTACGGTTTCGAAAGCGAATATTCAATTGCCGCTGCCCAGCGTTGTAGCAGCGCTGCAGGTTTGCGAGCTAGAAGGGTGTTTGCCACCCGAGCCTGCGCTGCAGCAGGTGTTATCCTCGGTGCAATTAACCGGGCGCATGCAAGTGCTTAAATACGCACACGCCACACTCATATTAGATGTTGCCCACAACCCGGCCGCCGCGCAGTTACTGGCCCAGCATTTGGCGCATCGCAAGCTCCAGCCGATGCCCGCTATTGTTGCGGTAATGGCCGATAAAGATATCGAAGGCGTATTTGCGCCCTTGCTGCCATGGGTTAGCCACTGGCATTGTGTGCGTTTAGCCGATAACCCTCGTGCCGCCGAGCCGCAAGTATTGGCCCGCGCACTCGAAAAAATGGGTGTTGCGTCGTCGTGTATTTGTTGCGACGATTCCGTTAGCGGCGCACTTGCACAGCTAAATGTACCACCCGCTGGGTTACAAGAAGAGCCGCAAAATGTGCTTGTTTTTGGGTCTTTCTTCACAGTGGCGCAAGCGTTAAGCTACCGTGACGTCGGAGGCCAGTAGCACCCACAATGCGTGGCAAGCTATTTTATCGCCGGCAAAGTCTCGGTAAACCGTGCATCAGCAAATCATGTGTTAGTCAATAGTGGGTTAATTAATAATGGATGACGGCTTAAAGCAACGTTTAATCGGCGCGATCGTTTTGCTAGCTATTGCAGTTATATTTATCCCCGCACTTTTTGACCGCGAAACCATTACACCGGTGAGTACTGAAACCCAAGTGCCCCCCATGCCTGTGATTGAGCTAGCGCCGATTGAAGTCGCTGAGGCGCCCGAGGTGGTGTCGCCGGCGCCAGAACCTGAGGCGATGTTTATTCCTGACGAAACCCAGCCCGAGCCAGAAACCCCCGCGCCGCCCAGTTTGAATGATGATGGCGTACCCAGCGGGTGGATTATTCAGGTGATTAGCTATAGCGAAAAAGCCAAAGCCGAAACATTTCGCGACCGGCTTATCGACGAGGGTTATCACGCGTACCTACGCGATGCGCAAAGTGCAAAAGGCCTGCATTACCGCGTGTATGTTGGCCCTAAGCTGGATAAAAAAGCGATTTTGGCCGACAAAGACGCCATTGATAAAAAATATAAGTTAAACAGTATTCTGCTGGATATGACCCCAAAAAGTTAGCACTGCGTTAACGCTAGGGGTAACTGCTCGCCCGGTTAATTGACGTTGTCATTTTTCAAGGCCCGCTTCAGAACTCCACCGACGGTATTCGGGATCGCCGTAAATACTCCCCGTAGGCTCCCGCAGCGCCATCTAGGCGTTGAGTCCCCGATAACATGAATCTCCTACGCTACGAGTCACTCGATCACCATCTGATAAGGTAGATTTAATCCAAACTGCTACCTGCCAGCGCAGTCTACCACTGAAGCCTCTGGGGGCGAGAAAGGATTCGTCTTTCTGGCATTGCGTGGTGAGTCGTTACCTTTAGGGTTCAAAGGCTTTAATGGCTTCAACAAAGGCATCGAAGCTAGTGCACAGCGTGGGCACAAATTCGGCCACTGCTGCCTGATTTTTATCGAGTAAATAGCCTTCAAACACCGCGCAATCGCGTTGCAGTTGTAGCGCGCCCAAATTTGCCGAGACACCCTTAATATTATGGGTGTACCTTTTGGCATCGTCGAAATTTTGCTCGGCCACGGCGTTTTTTACCGCCTCCATATCGTTGGGCATATCTTCTAAATACATGGTGATTAACTGCGCCAAGCGATCGCGCTTATGTTTAACGCGTTTTAATACCGCCTCTTTATCCCAAAGGGTAATGTCCTCGGTGGTGCCGCTTTTGCGGGTTGTTTCAGGTGCTGGCTGTGCCGCCGTTGTTAAAGGCTCCGACGAGGGGGGCTTTGCGGCTTGATCACCGCTGGCGTCTTGCGCATCCGCCGCTGAGTCTTCGGGCAAGCAGCGTCTTAGCGCTTTTTCGAGCGAGTCGGGGTCGATGGGTTTGCTGACGTAATCGTTCATGCCCGAACTAATGCACTTTTCGCGGTCGCCGGTCATGGCGTTTGCCGTCATTGCAATAATAGGAATGTCTTTATAGCGCTTACCGGCGGCATTATCGCGGATTTGCCGCGTTGCTTCGTAGCCGTCCATTAAGGGCATTTGGCAGTCCATTAAAATCGCTTCAAATGGTGGTACATCGACAGGTGATGTGGCCAGTGCCCGAATGGCTTCATTGCCATTGTTGGCGAGGGTGACCGTCAGGCCGAGCTCCTGCAGTAAACCCTGTGCGACCTCTTGGTTAATCGGATTATCTTCGACCAGCAATACGCGGCAGGTACGCTCTGCGATTTTGTTATTGCGCACTGTTGGCTGCTTGCTCGAAACGCTAATAAAGCCCGCAGTGCCAGCCAAGTTTCCTGTTAATAATTGCATAATGGTGTTAAACAGGTTTGATGGCGATACGGGCTTGGTAATGCTGGCGTGAAAACCGAGGTTTGCAAAATCTTGATGACCACTGCGTTCACCTTGGCCGGTTAGCAAAATTCGCTGCTGATTTTGGTAGTCGGGCAGCTGGGCGATTTGCAGGCTAAGCTGCGTGCCAGAACACTGCTTGGGTAGATTGATATTAATAACGGCAATATCAATTGCGCCTGCCTGCGCAGCCAGTAATGTTAAGGCTGCCTCGCTATTGTCGGCCTCGTAAGTTTTTGCTCGCCAACTTTTTAATATGGCCACGATGTGTCGGCGTTGCGCGGTGCAACCGTCAACCACTAAAATATGGTGTGCGCTTAAATCCAGCCAGGGTAAATCACGTACTTTGTCCCGCGAGCTTTTAAAGCGTGTATAAAAAGTAAAGTTAGAGCCCTGGCCGATATTACTCGCCACGGCAATTCGGCCGTTCATTAAGTGGCAAAGCTTATGGCAAATGGCTAGGCCTAACCCAGTGCCGCCATATTTCCGGGTTGTGCTGGCATCTACTTGGGTAAAGCTTTCGAATAACGACGCCAGCTTGTTTTCGGCAATACCAATGCCGCTGTCAATAACACTACATTTTAACTCCGCTTGCTCACCGGTAATGGTTAAAGTCGGACATATTTTGATAAACCCCGTCTCGGTAAATTTAACTGCGTTACCGACAAGGTTAATAATAATCTGTCGCAACCGCCCCGGGTCGCCAATAATTTTGCAGCGGGGTAGGCCGCTGTAATCGACGACAAGCTCAAGCCCTTTTTCTTGGGCGCGTAGGGCGAGCGGTGCGGTGGTTTCGCTAAAAAATTTGTGGATGTCAAAGCTAATAGCTTCGAGCTCCATTTTGCCGGCTTCAATTTTTGAAAAGTCGAGAATGTCGTTAATCAGTGTGAGTAACGACTTGGCACTACTGAGCGCTAAGGTTGCAAAGTGTTCTTGCTTTTCGTTGAGCTGTTCGCGCATTAGCAAACTGAGCATGCCAATAATGCCATTCATTGGCGTTCGAATTTCGTGACTCATACTGGCTAAAAATTCACTTTTTGCCTTGTTGGCAATGGCCGCTTCAGTGGCCATGGTATTGGCTTTAGTGAGGGTTTTTTGTAACTCATGGTTGGTCATCAGTAATTCGTAAGCGGTACGCTTGCTGGCGGTAATATCCGTATGTGTGCCGTACATCATTAGAGGGCGGCCATCTTTTGAATAGGTAATAATTTGCCCAGTATCTTGTAGCCAAACCCATTCGCCGCTTTTATGGCGCATGCGAACTTCGACATCGTAAAGTGCAACTTTTCCGTCGATGTGGGCCTGCAGTCTTTCTTGGCAGACGGGATAGTCTTCGGGGTGAATTAATTGCTCCCAAGTGTCCATGCTAATAGGCTGCAGTTGCGCCAAAGGGTACCCGATTAGCTCGGCCCAGGTTTCATTCACAGTGGCCTCGCCCGTTTGCAAGTTCCACTCCCAGGTGCCGGCGTTAATGCCTTTAATAATACTCGCTAAACGCTGCTTTTCTTTTTGCAACTCGTGTTTAGACTTTTTAATGCGCACCACATGCAGTGAAGTACGCTGCAGTAAATAGGCAATGCCGGCTAACAACGCCGAAAAAATCAGCCCCGTACTGACTAGCATAATAGGCATGTGACTTGAGCTAACGTTAATACTGTTATTGGTGGCTGATACCGACACCGACAACTCTCGCCCGTAAATTGTTTTAGCAACACGGCTTACTAATCGACCTGGCTCAGTCGCTGCGTGCCCGTAGACATCGAGATTGGCAAAAGTGATGTGAACATTGTTTTTTTTCAGTTGCTTGCTTTCAAGCGACCTATCGATAACCCTTTGTAGCCAAACCTCTGTTTTGAATACCGCAACGACAAAGCCCTCGAAGGTGCCATTGCTTAATATCGGTAAATACATAAGAATCCCAGTGCCGCCTTGCGCTAAAGGCAGTGGGTCGGTCACGGTGGTAATGGCGTGTTTGTAGGCTTTTTCCAGGCTGGCCTTGCGCTTGGGCTCGTCCGAAAGGTTAAGCCCAATAATTGATTGGTTTCCCTCTAGGGGTACGGCCCAACGAATAATCAGATTTTCATCCACCCACTCAATGGCGTGGTAGCCAGGTTCATCGTTGACCATGTTTAGTGCGTCAGCTTCGAACTCTTCCTGAGATAACCCCCTGTGTATCGACCATCGATCAGTTAAGCGCTTTAACGACCGCGCGCGATGATCTAAGTCTTTGACAATATCGTTTGCCAAACTGTGCGCATACACGTCGAGCATTTGCTCTTGTGCTTGACGGTTTTGTTGGGAGACCAAACTGTACAGCAGCAGGCTTAATGTGCAGGCGACAATCCCAACTAATATAGGCAAGATCGGTTGGTTGTATATTGGCGCTGGCTTTTTTTTTAAACGCGACATTTTTAAAATACAAACCCCTGTCCTGGTGCTATAGCTGGCCTCGAAGCCAAAGGTTTTCGGCGTGTGTTTTCGGGTTAGACCGTCCGCGTCGGCTAGCTGCGTATCGCTGTGCCGTTCCTGTTTTAACTATAGTCAGCGGTTATTGAATGGGTGGTTCGATTTATGGCTGATTTGCACCGATTATCGTTTAATATTGGTAAGGCCAGTCAATAGATTGGCATCCCAATATTTTGATTTGTATTTTTGTTGTGAAGTGATAAAAAAATTACCATCGTTGGCGTCACGCGCATTATTTTTATTGATACGCCTTGGCGAGTTTAGAAGTATTTAGTCGTGCCAAATCCAAATCGTTAAAACGCGCAAACTGACAGTGGTGTCACTGCGCGAATAAAGTTTTCGTCCTGTGAAGATGGTCACGATTGTGTGCGAAATAGTTTCGAGTAGCTCGCAAACATGTACTTTTTTCACTTTCGCCTGCGCGCTGGTCTTTAGAATGTTGGCCTTAGGAGGTTGGGCGCATCGCAATGAAGGCGGCCAGCTGAGCGACCAAAAGAAGCAAGCGTGATTGCATTAGGGCTGAACACAATTATGGCGGTATCTGGGATTTCCTTTGAAAAAACTCTTGGGTCTACAAAGGCCACCATTAATGATGTTGCGAGTTTAGCGGGGGTGTCAAAGAAAACCGTTTCGCGGGTCATTAATAATGAAGTCAATGTACGGCCGGAAACGCGAGAGCGCGTGCAAAAGGCCATGTCGGAGCTCAACTACTACCCTAATTTATCGGCGCGTAGTTTAGCGTCTAAGCGATCCTACTTGGTGGCCATGCTGTATTGCGATGTAGGTGCTTACTACCTGCACCAACTTCAAAGTGGCTTGCTAGACCACTTTTCGATGCGCAATTACTCACTATTAATGCAGCCGTGCGAAGGCGAGCCTGAAGATATCGTGACCATGGTCGAGCATAAAGCCCGCTACATGAATGTGGATGGTTTTGTCTTGGTGCCGCCCTTAGAAAGTATGACGCCCTTGACGCAACTTATGCGGCGCTTAGAAAAACCCTATATTCGAATTACCCCGCGCGAAGAATACGACGGTTTTTCGGAAGTATTGTGCGATGACGAGCAAGCCGCTTACCAACTGACTACCCACTTGATTCAACAGGGGCACAGCGCTATTGCCTTTGTGCGCGGGAACCCCGAGTGCCTGTCGACGGTGACCCGCTTTGACGGCTATAAGCGAGCGTTGTACAGCGCGGGCTTGCCGCTGGATTTGTCGTTAGTTATCGATGGCTCTTACGCGTTTGATTCTGGCCTGTTAGCGGGGCAGCGGTTGCTAAGCGATACCGTTAATAAAAGTGCGCGCCCAAGCGCCATTTTTTGTAGTAACGACGATATGGCGGCGGGCGTTATGCGAGTGGCGCACGAGCTGGGTATTCGCGTGCCCCAGCAGCTTGCTGTTGCGGGCTTCGATGATTCGCCTTTGGCAAGGCACACTTGGCCTCCGCTAACCTCGGTCAGGCAGCCCAATCGTCGCATGGCTGAAGTTGCCGCGAATAAATTGATCGATAAAATCGAGCATATCGACAACACCGACTATCCCCAAAATATCGCCTGTGAAATCACTTACCGCGCCTCCACCGAGGGCTGGAAGGGCGATGGCGGTGCTGGCGCGCCGAAGCCCTCGCTGTGCCTCGAGGCTTAGGCGCACTCGTACTAGTCAGCACTAAAACGCGAGGCCTGCCTTGTTAATCTTACCCAATGCAATGGCATCTGGGTTGCCCGCGCGCTGACGGCTTGGGTCCTAAGGCGTTATTCGACGGCTACCGGTTCTAGTTTAAATTGCTCTTTGGCTAGCGTCATTTGAAAGAATTTAGGGGGTGTCTCCAGCGCCTTGCCCACCGCCATTATGGCTCTGCGTTTCGCTTCGTCGCAGGCAATTCCAAAGTAAACAGCCTTAATACTGCCGGGTGTAAGCGCCTTCTCGTCGCGGTTGCTGTCGTGCGTTTTGCGAAACGAGACGTTTTTAGGGACCAAGGCCCGCCATTCGCGCTCGTCCGATAGGTGCTCGGGCTTGGTGAGCAAGTTTTTAGGGAAGCGCTGGCTCGGATTAACCGCTTCGTTATAAAGCAGTTGATTGATTTGCTCTTTTAGTGTGGTGAGCTGCGGGCGCACGCGTGTGTATTTAACGGCCTGCATCTGATCCAGGCCGTTTTCACTGTCGGGGGTAATGCTCACGGCAATGCCCTGATGCTGCTCGGCGTACTTGTCCCAGTTGCCCAAAATGTCGGCTGCGGCGCTAAAGCAACAGGTCCGCACAGACTCTACAAACAGCTGCCACTTTTGCAGCGAGGCGTGCACTTGCTCCTCTTTTTGTGCCACCATCTTGGCGAGTAAGTCTTGCAGTACGACTCGGGCCTCTTCGGGTGAGTTAAACCGGCGTTCGTCACGCCAACGGTTTATGGCCGATATTAAAGGCGTTTGGCCTTGTGGCCGTTCATCTTGAAAAATAAGCGTTGTTGCGAGCTTTACGGTAGCGTTGAGTAGCTCTTTGCTGGAAAAGGCAATGCCGCATCGGCCGTTCATTTCAAAAGGCGACGTGTAGGCGTTTGGGCTACTCCACCATAAGCTTTGCGAGCGGAGTATTTCGAGCCCTGCATCAGCGCTGGCGTATTTGATTAGCTGTTTCGGGCGCTCAGTGGTCACATTGGCCTCGCTTTATGGGTGTAAAAGGCAATTCTCATCACTATAAGCGTAGCTGTTGTTCTGGCAACGTGTTTCGTTTTTGATAATTTCTTGCGCTAATTCATCGCGCCGCTAAAATACGCGCAGATTGGGCAGGTGCCCATCGGTTTCGCTATCGCTGTTTTTCAAGGGGTTTGCCATGCAGTTTTTAGGTTCTCACGTTTTATCGGTTGATCAATTTGAGCGAAGCGATATCGAGCGCGTCTTCGCGGTGGCTGATTCCATGGTGCCCTATGCCTCGCGCGCTAAAGTTACACGGGTATTGGAAGGCGCTATTCTCGGCAATATGTTTTTTGAGCCCAGTACTCGCACGCGGGTAAGTTTTGGCTGCGCGTTTAATTTGTTGGGTGGCAACGTGCGCGAAACCACGGGCTTTCAAAGCTCCGCGATTGCGAAAGGAGAGTCGCTCTATGATACCGCCCGCGTATTGTCGGGTTACAGCGATGTGATATGCATGCGCCACCCGGCGGCTGGGTCGGTGGCCGAGTTTGCCGAGGCCAGCCGAGTGCCGGTTATTAATGGTGGCGACGGCGCTAACGAACACCCAAGCCAAGCCTTGCTCGATCTGTATACCATTCGCAAAGAGCTGGAGCACAAAGGGCGCTCGTTGGATAATCTGCGCATTGCTATGATTGGCGACTTAAAGCACGGCCGTACCGTTCACTCTTTATGCCGCTTGCTGGCGTTGTTTCACAACGTTCAGGTGGTGTTGGTATCGCCCGACGAGCTCGCGATGCCCGAGCGCTACATCGAAGACTTACGCAACGCGGGACACCGGGTGAATATATCGTCCGAGTTGTCCAATAGTATTCGCGATGTCGATATTGTCTACTCTACGCGCATTCAAGAAGAGCGCTTTAGCAGCAAAGCCGAGGCCGATTTGTACCGCGGCCGCTTTCGTCTAAACCAAGCCATTTATACTCAATACTGCGAGCCCAACACCGTCATTATGCACCCGCTGCCTCGCGATTCGCGCGCCGATGCTAACGAGTTGGACAACGACCTCAACCAAAACCCCAATCTTGCCATATTTAGACAGGCCGATAACGGCGTGCTCGTGCGCATGGCGTTATTTGCGCTGATTCTTGGCGTGGAAAACGACGTAGAAAAACACGCAAAACCTGTTGGCTGGTATCACCGCCGTTCAGTGTTGTAACTGTGTGATTGGCAGGGCGCAGCCGGCATTGCTGGGCTGCGAGGTGGTAAAAGGTGTCGTTTTTGGCACTTAAGTGCCAGTTATTATTTTTTGTGCTTAAAAAGTATGGTTTTTATTGTGTATTCATTGGCGCAACCCATTACAATCAAGCTGTAATTTCGTTGTTATGGGGCCGCTGCTATGCCAATTACTCGTATCAATCGTCGCGTTTTTGCGGGCTTGCCACTTCCCGCTTCGCTGGCACAACATTTTAAGGCCACTGCTGCCAGCAAATGGCTGCCTAATACTCCGTACACCGTCGACTTGCCTTTTCGTCCTTCGCCAAAAACTTACCGCTGGGGCTTTACGCTTAGCTTTAAGCTATTAGTGTTGGTTGCACTGTTGGCAGCCATGGCGTGGAGCACAGCACCCCGCACATCAACCCTCCAGGGCAATGCCGAGCAGGCTGCCCTGGAGGCCCAAGTACTTGCGCCTAGCCTAAAATAACCTGCCCCCGATAAACGCGTTTTTTACGCTGCAATGCCTTTTCGGCCGCTTTTTCCGATGGGTCTTGTGTTCGAGCTTGATCTTCAGCGTGAATTTGCCCTCGGTACACGCGCACCGTTTGCCGCGCCGCCGGCGCATTGGCATCTTCTAAGCGCGATGGCCAAGGCTCGCCGGCCAAATGAAATAGCTCTTTGATAATCGCTTTGGCGACCGCGCCGGCGGATTCGTGATAGTAGCTTTGCAGCTCAGTAAACAGCTCGGGGTTGGCTAACTTAACGGCAGGTTTGAGCTCCGCATCGACGACGCGGCGAATTTCGTAGACGAGTTCGATCATCGGTTTGGTGAATTGCATGGTATGTGTAAACCGTGGTTAGAAAGTGGAATACGTGAGAATCACGACGATCAACTTTCCGTGTCGAATCAAGTTGGTTGTTTTTTGCGCCAACTGGCTGTGATTGTTCCATTTTCGGTTGGCCAAATCCAGCGCTAATATTAATAAATGGCATTATTCTTTCCCGATTGCGCGATCGTGCTAGTAGATAGTGCGCCGACGCCTCGAATTAGCGCATTGATTGTCAGCGGCTATCGCCACCTTTGCGGCACAGGGTAACCGCGATAGGCAACCTTAGGCCCAAAAACACTAACCGCAGCACGCACAGCCAAGGCCATTTGTCGCGCTTGGCGGGCCTTGCCGCGGCGGCCTCTTGGGAGAGTATGTGCCGTCTCGATGTTGTTCACGCGCTTATGCCGTTACAATGGCAGCTAACAGCAACAGAGCCGGTATTCCTTTTTCCATGACATCCCCTTTTGTTCATTTACGTATACGCACCGAGTTTTCTCTGGTCGATAGCATTGTTCGTATTAAGTCTATGGTTAAAACCGTGGCAGATATGGACATGCCCGCCTGCGCCATCAGCGATTTAACCAACTTTTTTGGTTTGGTGAAGTTTTACAAAGCGGCGCAAGGCGCCGGTATAAAGCCCATTGGTGGTTGCGACTTTTTACTGCGCATTGACGAGGAATCGCCACCTACGCTGTTTACCTTATTCGCCATGAATAATCGCGGTTACAAAAACATTCTGGAGCTTATTTCGCGGGCCTACCAACGAGGCCAATACGGCGGCCAAGCACTGATCCACCGCGAGTGGCTTGAGCAGTGCAGCGACGATGTGATTGCCTTATCCGGTGGCCGCGATGGCGAAATTGGCATGGCCTTGGTGGCCGACCGGGCCAAGCAAGCACGCGATATGTGCGCCTGGTGGCAAAAGACCTTTCCCAACCGCTTTTATTTGGAGCTGCAGCGCACAGGACGCGCTAACGAAGAGTTTTACCTGCATGCGGCTGTGGCCTTGGCGCAAGAGCTGCAAGTGCCGGTAGTGGCAACCAATGATGTGCGCTTTTTAACCGCCGACCAATTTGATGTGCACGAGGCGCGAGTGTGTATTGGCGAGGGCCGGGCGCTCGATGACCCGCGCCGCGAAAAACGCTATTCCGAGCAGCAGTACCTGCGCACGCCCGAGGAAATGGTCGAACTTTTTAGCGATATTCCCGAAGCCATCGAAAACACGGTGGAAATTGCCAAGCGCTGTAGCTTGGAGATTCAGCTTGGCAAATACTTTTTGCCCGAATACCCAATTCCCAAGGGCATGACCGAAGCCGAGTTCTTCCGCGAGCTGTGTGCCAACGGGTTGGATAACCGGCTTAGCAAGCTGATGGATGTGAACGCGCCCGATTTTGCCGAAAGGCGCGTGCCCTATGACGAACGCCTGAACTTCGAACTGGATATTATTATCCAGATGGGTTTCCCCGGTTACTTCCTGATTGTTATGGACTTTATCCGCTGGGCCAAAGAGCATGATATTCCCGTGGGCCCGGGGCGGGGTTCGGGTGCGGGCTCGCTGGTCGCTTATGTGCTCGATATTACCGATCTCGACCCGCTGGAGTACGATTTACTGTTCGAGCGCTTTTTGAATCCCGAGCGGGTTTCCATGCCCGACTTTGACGTTGACTTCTGCATGGATAACCGTGACCAAGTGATCGGTTACGTGGCGGATAATTACGGTCGCGACGCGGTTAGTCAGATTATTACCTTCGGTACCATGGCGGCTAAAGCGGTGGTGCGCGATGTGGCGCGCGCGCAAGGCAAGTCTTACGGTTTGGCCGATAAATTGTCTAAGATGATTCCCCCCGATCCCGGCACCACGCTGAATAAAGCCTTCGAGCAAGAGGCCCCGCTGCGCGAGTTTTTAGCAACCGACGAGGAAGCCCAAGAGATTTGGGACATGGCGCTGCAGCTAGAGGGCATTACCCGCAACGTTGGTAAACACGCAGGGGGTGTCGTTATTGCCCCGACCAAGCTGGTCGATTTTGCGCCATTGTACTGCGATGAAACGGGCGCAGGGCTGGTAACCCAGTACGATAAAAACGATGTCGAAGACGCGGGGCTGGTGAAGTTTGACTTCTTGGGCTTGCGCACCTTAACCATTATTGATTGGGCGAAAAAAATGATCGACCAACGCCTTGCCGCCAAAGGCGAGCCGTTGCTGGATATTAGCGCAATCGACCTCAAGGACGAAGCCACCTTCGCGTTGCTAAAAAAAGCGGAAACCACGGCGGTTTTCCAGCTCGAATCGCGCGGCATGAAAGACCTGATTAAACGCCTTCAGCCGGCTAACCTCGAAGAAATTATCGCCTTGGTGGCCCTTTTCCGGCCGGGGCCGTTGCAGTCGGGCATGGTGGACGACTTTATTAATCGTAAGCACGGCCGAGCTCCCGTGGCTTACCCCGATGCTAAATACCAACACGACAGCCTAAAACCCATCTTAGAGCCCACCTACGGCGTTATCGTTTACCAAGAACAGGTTATGCAAATTGCCCAGGTGTTAGCGGGCTATTCGCTGGGCGGTGCCGATATGCTTCGCCGCGCCATGGGTAAAAAGAAGCCCGAAGAAATGGCCAAGCAGCGCAGCACCTTTGAAGCCGGCGCCAAAAATAACGGCATCGACCCCGACTTGGCGATTAAGATTTTTGACCTGGTGGAAAAATTTGCCGGCTATGGTTTTAACAAATCGCACTCCGCTGCCTATGCCTTGGTGAGCTATCAAACCGCGTGGCTAAAAGCGCATTATCCGTCGCAATTTATGGCCGCAACCATGTCGTCGGATATGGATAAAACCGACAAGGTCGTTACGTTTATTGAAGAAGTGCGCAACATGGGAATTAACCTGTTGCCGCCCGACGTGAATAACGGCGATTTCCAATTTACCGTCGATGACGACGATAATATTATTTACGGCCTTGGCGCCATTAAGGGTTTGGGCGAGGGCCCGGTGGAAGCCATTATCGAGGCGCGCAAAGGCGGCCCCTTTAAAGACTTATTTGATTTCTGCGATCGAGTGGATGCGCGCAAAGTGAATAAGCGCGCCCTCGAGGCACTGGTGCGTTCCGGTGCGATGGATAATATTGGCCCAGGCATCGACTACGATTACGACCGCGCGGTGTTGTGGGCGGCTATTTCAGAGGCGGTAAAAACCGCCGAGCAAAGTGCCAAAAATGCCAGCGCCGGCATGGTGGATTTATTTGGCTCCGTGGTGCCGGAATCCGATAACCGCGCCGACGTGTATTACGACTTTCGCCATGTGCACCGGCAATCCATCAAAGAGCGATTAAACGGCGAAAAAGAAACCCTAGGGCTGTATCTGACGGGCCACCCCATCGACGAATACGATGCTGAGCTCAGGCATTTAGTCTCCTCGCGTATTGTTAATTTAGTGCCCGATAAAAAACAACAAACTGTCGCTGGCATGGTGGTGGCGTTTCGGGTTATGAAGACCAAGCGCGGCGATACCATGGCGTTTATTACCTTAGACGACCGCACCGGGCGCATCGACTTGGCCATTTTCGCCGACACCTATGATGATCATCGCGAAATCATCGTTAAAGATGCGCTACTGGTGGTTGAGGGGCAGGTGAGTAACGACGATTACAGCGGCGGTTTAAAAATGCGCGCCGAGACCATTCGCGATTTTGACCAAGCTCGCGAAGCACGCGTTGCTGGCCTGCGCTTGCGCCTAAAAAACAGCGATTTATCGGTTGATACGGTTAAACATTTAAAGCAAGGCTTAGCGCCTTATTCGGGTGGCCAGTGCCCCGTATCGGTTTGTTTGAATACCGATTACGCCTCGGCCGAATTAGCGTTAGGGCAGGAATGGCGCGTGCGAGCCTCGGATGATTTATTGCAAAGCTTGCGCGGGGCGTTTGGATCGCAGGCGGTAGAGTTGGTTTATCGATAGTTGCGGGGCAATGGCCATTTGCGGGGGGGGGAGTGAATGTGCGTTTTTGTTGGGTATTTGAAGGTGGCGGTACGGCAGTTGGGTTTAGAGTGTTGTCGTGTTGGTTCTGGGCTTTGGTGTTTATCCCACACCCCG
>DATBNJ010000074.1:0-5383 GCA_036554385.1 Marinagarivorans sp.
TGAATTATAAAAGTGGCAAGGTGCATACCCCGCGCAATTTAAAGCAGCGCCGTTTTCAAAAAGCGTTGCTGCGTTTTCACGATCAAAAAACCTGGCCATTGCTGCGCGATTCGTTTAAAGAAATGGGCCGCGAAGATTTAATTGGCACCGGCGACAACGCCCTAGTGCCCCCCGAGGCACTGCAGCGCAGCCGGCCGCGCAAACAAATTGCCGGCAAACTGGCTGCTGCGCGCAACCCCAGCAAAGGCGGTGTTCGCGGCAAGCGCCCGGGCAAACGACGCTAAAAGCCCCTGCGCGGTTTTTTAACCTTTATTCGTCCGTAACGCTTATGCTGCCGACAGTGACACTCCCCAAAAATTGCCAGCGCCTAGTTGTCGGCTTGAGTGGGGGGGTGGACTCTGTGGTTTTGCTGCATTGGTTAACGCAGCAGGTGACTGCCGCCGAGCAAAGCGCGCTGCCCGTGCTTGCGCTGCATGTGAATCACCAGTTGTCGGCCAATGCCGATCGCTGGCAGCAGCAGATGGAACAGTTGTGTGCTCGTTGGAATGTTCCTTTACAGGTTCAAACAGTCACAGTCACCGTACACGGGCAGGGCCTTGAGCAGGCGGCTCGCAACGCCCGCTACGATGCATTTGAGGCCGAGTTGCAAAGTGGCGATGTATTGGCGGTGGCGCACCATCTGAATGATCAAGCCGAAACTCTGATGCTACGGCTGATGCGCGGCACAGGAGTGCTCGGACTGTCGGCCATGGCGGCGCTGCGGCCGTTGGGTCAAGGCCGATTGTGGCGTCCGCTACTCGGCGTTGCTAAATCCGATATTCTTCGTTATGCCGAGGTCCATGCGCTTACTTGGGTTGATGACGAAAGCAATCGCGATGAGCGCTTTAGTCGCAATTTCCTGCGCCATCGAATTTTGCCTAAGCTTGCCATGCACTGGCCGCAGGTGGCGAGCAAACTGGCCCAAACGGCAGAGCACGCTCGCGAGACACAAGCGCTGTTGAATGACTATGCCGCGACGGACTTTGCAGCCGTCGACCACCGCATTGAGCGCATGGGCACCTCAATCAGTTTGGCGGCGTTGCAGCGATTATCTTGGCCGCGGCAAAAGCACTTGGTACGTTATTGGTTGCAATTGCTCGGTGAGTGCCCGCCCGCCGCCGCGCATTTGAGTGAGTTGAGTAAGCTATTAGGCGCGCAAGCCGATGCCCAGCCGACACTCGTTTTAGGCCGCTACAGCGTTTGTCGTTACCAGCAGCGGTTATATCTTGTACCCTCCGAGGCAGTGGGGCGTGCAGAGCCAAGGTGGCAGCTTTCCGAGCCTTTGACGTTTCGCACTCGCTGTCAGTTGCCCGATGGCAGTCTCGTGCGCATTGACGGTTTTGATGGCGAGTTGAGCGTGCGATACCGCCAAGGTGGTGAACGTGCTCACCCCGAGGGCCGCGCCCATTCGCAAACACTAAAAAAACTGCTGCAAGAATACGCCTTAGAGCCTTGGTTGCGCGCGCGCGTGCCGCTGATTTATCGTGGTGATACCCTTGTCGCCGTGGGGGATTTATGGCTGCAGCAAGGTGCTCATACCCTGTGTGGTCTAGCGGCCGGCGCGCCGCTTAAAGTGCAGTGGACCTTATCGCCCCATCCTAACAACGCAAAATTATCTGCGATTTAACCTTCAAGTTTTGGCCGCCGAAGCCGATAAGAAAGGTATAGCAATTGACACCTTGAGGGTTCCACCATGCCATTAGTCTGTTCGTCATTAGTTGATGTTATTCGTACCCGTAAAGCCATGCAGACAGCCTTCGATTCCGATGATTGGGACGGTGTAAAAGCTTGCGATGAACGCCTGGGGCGCATGCTGGATATCGCGTTTTCCGACGACAACCGAGACAACACAGCACTGGTTACTGAGTTGGAAAAAGTACTGGCGACCTACGCCAAGGTTGTGGCTTTTTTGCCCGAGGCGACCGCCCAGCGCTGGTTATGTGCGGGCAATAAACCCTAGGACAGCGCTAAAAAGTGAGCGCGTTTGAGTACCCAAAGTGGCACTAATGGGAATCTGTTTCTAAAGTCATTGGTGTTATTAGCGGGCAGCTGAATGCTTCGGCTAAAGCCTGTTGATTATTTAACCTGTTGTGTAAAAAATGAGCGTGGGTAACGCCCACCTCCTGCAATGGACGCTTGTCATGACCGTTGAATCGTTTGAATTCAAATCCCCCGATGGCGCACCGAATGTGCGCTTTATCTCGCCCAAAGTACAAGCCCAAGCGGCTTTAGTCGAATACAGCAAAGCATTGTCGCAACTATTTAATCAAAGCGTGCAAATGTTGCTACTGGTTAAAAATGCGGCTGTTACCGAGCGAGCTGATAAACAGCTAATGCTATTACTGGCCGATACCCAGCGGGTGTGTGAGCGCCTGTGTGGCTGCTCTCGCGCCGCCAAAGGCGTACACACCAGCGGCAACCTGTTTCGCTACCTGACTTACCTGCTCGAAAAGGCCGAGAGTGCGCCGACGGTCGAGACCTTTTACGAAATCGCCTCGGTGGCGGAGGTTCTCGCGGAAGGATTTGACGCTGCAAGAGTGAGTTAGTCGCCACATTGAGTATAATGCGCGCTTTTGCTTTCTCGAGGCGCGTGTGGAAAGTCTGTACCTTCTTATTCCCGTAGCTATTATCGTGGTCGCCGTCTCGGTGGCGGTGTTTTTCTGGGCGGTAAAATCCGGCCAGTACGACGATCTCGATACCGAAGGCCATCGCATTCTATTTGACGACGATACCCCGCCCCAATATTCCGCGGACCAATCCACGGCGGACCAATCCACCGCGGACCAACCATCGTCAGCCGAAGAAGCGCCGTCAGCGTTGGGAAAGTCCCGTGATTGAAGTTCTGCTATCTGCGTTAGTGCTCGGTTTATTGGGGGCCGGTCACTGTTTGGGGATGTGCGGCGGCTTTGCCGCAGCCCTAGCTTATGCCATTCCGTCCGAAAAGTTCGCCCGCCGTTTTGCCCTGTTGTTAGCCTATAACCTTGGCCGCATCGGCAGCTACGCGCTGCTGGGCGGCTTGGTCGCGGCAGGGCAAAATGCTTTGTTCGATACAGGCTTGCCGTTGGCGCGCACCGTTGCCGGCTTGTTGTTAATTGCCACTGGGCTTTACCAGGCGGGCTGGTGGATGGGCATTACGTTGCTCGAGCGTGGCGGGCAACGCATTTGGCGTTTTATTCAACCGATCAGCCAAAAGCTGTTGCCGGTGTATACCGTGCCCAAGGCTTTATTGTTAGGGGCTTTTTGGGGCTGGCTACCGTGCGGCTTGGTGTACTCGGTGTTGGCGCTGGCAGCAACGCAAGCCAGCGCTGGGCAGGGCGCATTAACCATGGCTGCATTCGGGGCGGGTACACTGCCGGCCGTATTTGCTGGGGGCTTGGCGGCGTCGTGGGTTCGAAAATGGCTGGCGCGCCGATGGTTTAAGCTAGGCCTTGCCATTTGCTTTATGGTGTTTGGCGCTTGGACAATCGGTTCGGCATGGTATCACCACATTGCACATGGTCAGCATCACCATCACGGCCACAGCGAGCGGGTCGAGCCTATGCCGTCTTCCGAGCCAGCGGCGAGGGAAGGCGCACCGAGGGATGCCAGCGAGCCCACTGCCCATCCACACCACGGTCATCATTGACCGCTAGATTAAAGAATTATTTGAGGATCGACTATGCGTTTATTACATACCATGCTGCGAGTGGGCAACCTTGAGGCTTCATTAGCGTTTTACGTGGATGTATTGGGCATGAAACTGTTGCGCAAGCAGGATGTTCCCGAGGGGCGCTTTACGCTCGCGTTTGTCGGCTATGCCGACGAGGCGAGTGGCGCTGTGTTAGAGCTCACCCATAACTGGGATACCTCAAGCTACGATCTGGGCTCGGGCTACGGACATATTGCTATTGGGGTTGAGGACGTTTATGTTGCCGCGCAAGCAATTAAAGACGCGGGGGGAAAAATTGTGCGAGAAGCTGGCCCCATGATGCATGGCTCTGCGGTAATTGCCTTTGCACAGGACCCCGACGGTTATAAAGTTGAACTCTTGTCATTAGATCATCACGCCTCATGATTAAACTGAGCAATGCCAGCCTGCAGCGTGGCCATAAAATTCTTTTAGATAATGCCTCCCTTACGGTGCACGTGGGCGACAAGCTCGGTGTTATTGGCGCCAACGGAAGCGGTAAATCCAGTTTATTTAAGTTGTTAATTGGGCAGCTCGCTGTGGATGCTGGCGATTTACATGTCCCCAGTGGATGGAAAATTGCCCATATGGCGCAAGAGGTCGGCGCCGGCGAGCGCAGTGCCCTAGACTATGTGCAAGATGGCGATACCGACCTTCGCGCGATTGAACAGGCGATTGCCCAAGTACAAGACGACGGTGAAAAGCTTGCCAACCTTTACGCCCAGTACGAGCATATCGACGGTTATACCGCCGAGGCGCGGGCGATGCAGTTAATTGCCGGTTTGGGCTTTGCCGATAGTGACGGTCGGCGGCCGGTGTCAGATTTTTCGGGCGGTTGGCGCATTCGGTTGAATTTGGCACAGGCGTTGATGTGTCGCTCGGACCTACTGCTTTTGGATGAGCCCACTAACCACTTAGACCTCGATGCGACCTTGTGGTTAGAACAACGCTTACGGCAGTACCAAGGTACTTTGTTGATTATCTCCCACGACCGCGACTTCCTCGATAACGTGGTAACCGGCATCGCCAATTTCGAAAATACCAAGCTGATTAGCTACACCGGTAATTACAGTGCCTACGAGCGCCAGAAGGCCGAGCGTTTGACGCAGCAGCAAGCGGCCTTTGAAAAACAACAAGAGCGCATTGGCGAAATCGAGAATTTTGTGCGCCGCTTTCGAGCTAAAGCCACCAAAGCTAAGCAGGCGCAAAGCCGGCTAAAAGAGCTTGAGCGCATGGAGCAATTATCCCCAGCGCATATTGATTCCCCGTTTAGTTTTCGTTTTCCGACCCCAGAGCGCATCCCGCAGCAATTAATTACCTTGTCTGATGCCGATTTAGGTTACGGAGATCGGCCTCTGCTAAAAAATGTTCAGCTCAGCATTCACGGTAATTCTCGCTTGGGGCTATTGGGCGCTAATGGCGCGGGCAAGTCTACATTGATGAAGACGCTGGTCGGTGAACAAGGTGCGGCCTCGACGCTGCTGTCCGGGGATCGGGTAGAGGGCGCCCACCTGCGCATTGGTTACTTTAATCAGCATCAACTCGAAGCCTTAGATATGAATGCGTCTTGTGCGTTGCACCTTCAGCGCTTGAGCCCCAAGGCCACCGAGCAAGAGATTCGCAACTTTTTAGGCAGTTTTGATTTTCAGGGGGATAGAGCCTTTGAGACCATTCGCC
>DATBNJ010000330.1:0-3418 GCA_036554385.1 Marinagarivorans sp.
TATGGGTGTTCTTGTAATTATTAGGTCTCGGGAAGAAAATATTTGTAATAATTACGTAACTGCTCACCCCTTAAATGCGCTCACCGGCCTGCGCCGTTTGTACCGCAAAAGAGGGTTAATCCCCATTCCACTCATCATTTAAAGGTAGCTGGTTATTCTGATGCGGTTGTTTATGCGCGGTACGTGATGGGCTCGGAATCACCTAAAAAGACGCGTATTTTACCGAAAACGTTTCTGCGCCAAGACTATGCCATTGCACTACCGGAAGGTAGCACTTTACGCGATAAAATTAACCCAGCGTTGTGGGAACTGATTACTTCTGAGGATTGGCAAATGGCACTCAGCAAGTACTTAGGTCAAGCGTGAACGGCGTTGGTTGTTGCTGTAACGAAGTGCATTAACTGAATGTTGATCGTGTGGTTAGGGCTTGTTGGCGTTTTTATTGAACCACTTTTTACCGATCGTTTTGGCACCTTGATAAGCGCCCGTGATGCCTCGTTGGGTATTTTTGAGCAGTGAGCGGGATTGCTCAGTGGCGCTGAGGCGCTTGCGGTTTTTCTGAACCATTGCGGCTTCAACAGCATGAGCTTCCATACGGGTCTGCAGTGATTCGATATTCCACGTTGGTGGGGCATTACTGATCGGCGTTGCCGGCGCCACATTAAAGTCCCGAGTCACAATAGTGCAGGCTGTTGTAATCGTCTGTTGGACATCTTTTGGCGTATCGTGTTCTGGAAATGGCCAGCGAGAATCCAACCGATCAATATGCGTTAACGCAAAAACGATCGGTGGTGCGCGACGCGATGGCGCCTGTTGCTGCCATTGCTGGTACGCTTTATACAATGCGACGTCGGCGGTGCGGGACGGGCGATCAGCGCGCAATAGCCAGATCACCATATCGCTCGTTTTTATCTCGCCTAATAACTGCGTTAAATTTTCATCACTACCGGTGATGCCGGGCGAGTCGATGTAATGGCAAGCCACATCGTCGATAACGCCGGAATAGGTGGTGAGTTTGCCTGTGGTCGGCGCGGCATCGGTTTCTGCGTGGTCATCATTAATTAAGTGATTAATCAGCGATGATTTACCCGCACTGACTTGCCCTACAAATAGTATGCGTAACGGCTGATCGGGCTGGGCCTTTCGGTTTTCGTCGAACGTTGTGGTGGCGAGTGCGACTTGCTGGAGTTCGCGCTCTGAAAAGCGCATTCGGCCCGAATACAAATCGATGGCGGCAGCGGCCACCTCTTCAAGCAGTAACGTTTGCAATGTGCTGTTAAGTTCGTCGGAAAAGTACTGCGACTGGCCGCCGGTCATTAAAAGCTCAATTTCTTTAATCGCGGCGCCGCTGGGATTGGCGGCAAAGCGCGCTAAGCGTCGGCCACCATCAGCGAGTTTCCAAGCGAGCGAAAGGTTTTTGCGTTTGCGCCATAGCCAATACAAATGCGTGATAGAAACTTGCTCGGTAAAGGGTATTTTCTCGCGGATATGTTGGCGGTAGCGCGAAGCGGTTTTTTCGACCAGCAATAAACCTTCCGGTACGCTAAAGTCTAGGGCGTTAGCTTTAGTGCCACCCATTTCAATAGCGATTTGCTGGATAATGGCGAGCGACTTGTCGGGTAGGCTTTCCCATGCAATCACCTTTTCAGTTTGTGCTTGAATGGTTTGACATATTTGAATATAAAGCTGTGTCTCTTTGTCGCTCCACTCTGGGTTGGGGTCCAACTCTATGTTTTCCCCGGCGCTTGAAGATTGAGTACGGCTGCGGCGAACAAGAAAGCTGATCGCGGCGCTAATAACCCCCAGAGCTGCCGAACCCAAAATAAACAGCAAAATGACTTCGTGCTCTATCAGCCACAAAAAACCCAAAATGCCAAGTGCAAGTAGCGGCAATACCAATGCAAAGGCTGCCAAAAAATGACTCCAATGAAAAATGCGCGCTTTAATGTGCTTTGGGACTTGCATAACCCTCTCTATTATTTTTTAGATTTTCTGAGTGTTTCGGCTGCGTTAGTGAGCGAGCTTTTGTACAGCGCGCGCAGCGCTTGTGGGTTTACACGGTGGCCGTGTTTTATTTGAAAAAGGTAATAGCCGGCGGTGCGTGCCAATGCATAAGTGGTTGCAAAACTAATCGCGCTTGCTGTCATCGCGCCCAAGGTTTGCCCGTAGGCCGGTATAAGCTTGGCTAATTGGCGCGATAGGTAACTGCCGCCAAAACGCGTCAGCATGGCAACACCTAAAGCCGCCGTAAACTCACCCAAGCGCTTTTTCGACCAAGGCACGCCATAGCCCGTCGCCAGTTTTTGCAACATTGCCGCTTGTGTCGAAGGTACCGCTAAAGCGCCGACCACTGGTGCCAAATCGGCCGTTGCCGCCGCCGACGCATAGCGCAAGGCAATGGCGCGATGCGCTTTAAAGGCTTTAGTTTCCTGATCGTTCGCTCGCTCTTGCGCGAGTAACAATGCCACTTCGGGCAGGGTATCAGCAATAAGTTCCACAAGGTTGTCGATGCCATCGGTGCTGGCAACATCGGCGGTATAGTTGTTGTGCAGTGGCATAGCGATAGCCGCACTTCGTAGGGCTTGCCCTGCGGCCTGTTCAAAAAGCGCGTGATTAGCCGTGCGCGCGCGCTGGCGCTCGCCCTCATTCAGCAAATCGGCACCCGTATGCACAACAATGATGGGTGTCTTTGGTGACTGGCGGCGCAGGCGCTTAATTGTATCGGCGACGTCTAATTGCACGGGGTCATCGAGGCGCGCGACTATCAACGCAATATGGCTGGTTTGTTGGCAGTGCGCAATGTCATCGCTCGGGTCATATCCGACCTCACCCAGTCCTCGCGTATCCAAAAAGCGCAACAGCGGCTCACCCTGGGGGAATTCAAATTCGCGCGCGGTGCGTGTGCAAGGCTCAAAGCCATTGCCGACAACGGCTTCGTCCAGCAGCGTAAGGTTGCGGACTAACGATGTTTTACCGGCGCCCGTTTTGCCCAGTAGCCAGAGTACGGGCACCACTTCCGGCAGCGTAGGAGGGGCTGCATTTTCGGCCTCACCGGCGAGCAAGGTTTCGGTCAGTTTGTCGAAATAGTGTTTCATAGTGCCTTTATTTTAATGCTTTTGTGTATAGGGGTTGGTGATGCACATAGTAAATTCCATGCATGGATTGTGCTGGATTGGTAGAGGTGCGATCTATCTCGATGGGTTAGGGGCTTGGTTAGGGGCTTTGTTGACGGTGCCGGCTTCAAGTGTTGGGGATAGTATGGCCGCCGCATTCAGGTGGAGGCTATTAGGGGTTATCTTTTATTTATTGCTGGGCCTTGCTTCCCTGTAAAAAGCACAAAATTTTAGCGCGAAGGTGGTGATACTCGCTTGTGGAGGTTGCGTGTAAGTAAATGCTTACACGTAACTCAGATATGGCA
>DATBNJ010000002.1:0-28037 GCA_036554385.1 Marinagarivorans sp.
CCACCTCCGTATTGGTGATGTTGTCTAAAATGGGTTTGTCGTATTCGTCGATTAACAACACCACATTTTGGCCGTATTTTTGTTGCGTGTATTGGAGTAATTGTTGAAGCTGCCCAGGTATGCTGCCAGCGGTTAATGTCACGCCTAAGCGCTCGGCATTGCTAGCCAGTTGCTCATAGATATTAATGTCTAGCTGTGCGCGGGTTTCCATAACGCCACTTCCAAAGCCAAAACGCACTACGGGGTAAGTTATTTGCCAGTCCCACTTATCCTCGATAAATAGCCCCTTAAATAGATTTCGCTTGCCTTCAAATAGTTGTTGTAATGTATCTAAAAATAGACTTTTACCAAAGCGTCGTGGGCGGCTTAAAAAGTAGTAGCTACCTTGCTCAATAAGCTGGTGCATGTACGGGGTTTTATCCACGTAATAGCAGCCTTCGTTGCGCAGCTTGGCAAAGCTTTGCAGGCCAATGGGCAGTTTGCGTTTTGGGGCGTTGTGGGGCATTTACATTACCTTTTTTGCGAGGCAGCAACTATAACATTTTTGGGTGATGTTGGCGCCTTTGTGGCCTAACTGCAGTGGTAAGCGTGCCTTTGCCGCCGATTATCGATCGCCTAGAAATCGAGCCGGGTAACTGACTAGAACTGACCCGTGCTTTCAAAAAAGAACGCTAAAACCTTTGTGGGAGCCAGCGACAGTATCGAAAGTGCCGCTTTCACCATGGGCTACCGCACGCCTAATCGGCGGCTTTGCCACAGAAAGACCGTTTGCTTCGCTACATACTGCACTTTGGGCGCTATTTAGGCAGGCGTTGTTGAGCATCTACAATGAGTTGCTATCGTTCTGGACAATGACGTGTGTCTACCAGTGTATGTACAGGGTGCATGGTGGTTTGATGGTTATGTGGGCGCAGCGGGCGGATATCCGCCTTGTCGGCGTTTTTCTACTTCCTTTTTTTCTGGTTTTTGGTAGGCTGCCAGCAACTTAACATTCTGGAGGTTGTATGCGTAAGGGTATTATTTTGGCGGGCGGCAGCGGCACACGCTTATACCCGTTAACTCAGGTGGTCAGTAAGCAGCTTATGCCGGTTTACGACAAGCCAATGATCTACTACCCACTCGCAACTCTGATGCAAGCGGGTATTCGTGAGGTGTTGGTGATTACCACGCCGGCGGAAAGTGACCGCTTTCAGCAGTTATTGGGTGATGGTGGTCAGTTTGGCATTAACATCTCTTATCAGGTGCAACCCTCGCCAGATGGTTTGGCGCAGGCCTTTATTCTTGCCGAAGACTTTCTCGCGGGGCAGCCTGCGGCGTTGGTGCTGGGTGATAACCTATTTTACGGCCACGATTTGGTGGCTTCGCTTACCAAAGCCGCCGAGAAAACATCGGGTGGTACCGTCTTTGGTTACCACGTAGCCAATCCTAGGGCCTACGGCGTTGTAGAATTTGATCAATCCGGTAAAGCCCTTAGTGTTGAAGAAAAGCCAGAGCAGCCTAAATCCAATTATGCAGTGCCCGGCATCTACTTTTTTGATGCCAAAGTGGTTGATTACGCAAAAGCGGTCAAACCCAGCCCGCGTGGTGAGTTAGAGATCGCCGACATTATCCAAATGTACCTAGCCGCCGGTGAACTCGAGGTTGAAGTCATGGGGCGGGGTACGGCTTGGCTGGATACGGGTACGCACGATGATTTGCTCGCTGCAGCGCAGTTTATTTCTACCCTAGATAAACGCCAAGGCCTTAAAGTTAATTGCCCCGAAGAGGTCGCCTACCGCAATGGTTGGATTTCGGCCGATCAGCTGCGTGAAGTGGCGGCGCCCTTGCGCAAGAGTGGCTATGGTGAGTACCTGCTTAAGTTGATAGATACCAAGGTATTTTAGGTCGGATTGAGCGAGGCGGGAACGCTTCGCTCGTGATCGACCTTCGGCCTCAGGAAGGCGTGAAGCGTGATTCGAGATATGGGATTGAGGTAGCTAGAGCAATCCATTGAAGTGTTTTTTAATGGAAAGGGATGCGCATAATGAGATATAAGAACCTCGAAGTCTGGAAAGCATCGGTTAAGCTTTCGGTGCAGGTGTATAAACACTTCGCCGATTGCAGGGACTATGGTTTCAAAGACCAAATTACTCGCTCTAGCCTATCAATCCCCTCAAATATTGCAGACAAAAATGCAGGAGCAATTTTTGAACAGCTTTAGCTGGCCCATTTGGGTGAGAAGAAAGGATTCTTCGAATAGCGTGAAGAACGGCATAATGTTAAAGAGCAAATACAGTATTTAAATGTTGCAAAAGGTTCTGCCGGTGAGTTGATGACGCAGGTTATAATCGGAGAACAAATTGGTTTCATCGATACTGAAACCAGTCAATTTTGGCAAGCGGAGTTGGCTAAGATTTCTAGACAACTTGGTGCGCTGATAAAGCTGAAGAAGAGCAAATAGAGTAAAAGGGAAACGAGAGGCCTGAGTTTGAGTAGCTCCGCCGAAGGAATTTGGTTGGTGCACCCTCCGCTTTATTATCCCGAAGCTGCGTAGCAGCGCTCACCCTTCACGAGCGAAGCGATCCCGACTCCAGAACAAAGTGAAATTATGAAATTTATAGATACAAAAATCCCCGACGTAAAAATACTCGAGCCTACCGTATTCGGTGATGAGCGCGGCTTTTTTATGGAAACCTTTCGCGCTGATGAATTTGCCCAAAAAACGGGCGCAAAGCCCTTTGTGCAGGATAATCACAGCAAATCGGTGCAAGGCATATTGCGCGGTTTGCATTACCAACGCGAGCAAACTCAAGGCAAGCTAGTGCGCGTGGTCAGTGGCGCGGTGTTTGATGTTGCGGTGGACATGCGTGAATCGTCGGCCACTTTTGGCCAGTGGGTGGGCGTAGAGCTATCAGCCCAGAACAAGCGGCAGCTCTGGGTGCCAGAGGGCTTTGCGCACGGTTTTTACGTGACCACCGAGAGCGCCGAGTTTGTTTACAAATGCACCGACCTTTACCACCCGCAGTCTGAGGTGTCATTAAAGTGGGATGACGCCACAGTCGCTATCGACTGGCCGTTAGTGGATGGTAAACCGCCTTCGTTATCCGAAAAAGACAAAAATGGCCTGCCTTTTGCTGAGGCTCCTAAATTCTGAAGCTCCTAAATTCTAAGGCTCCTAAATTCTAAGGCCCCTAAGTTTTAAAGCCTCTAAGCTCGAAAGCCGGCAAGCTGTTTAAGCCCTTCAAGTGAATATCGGCGTGTGAGCTCTTAGCCGGGCTGAGTTTGGGGGGTAGCTTTTACGCCGAAAATGCATACCCGCTGACATTGTCGTTAAGCTTTCAATACATTGATACGATATTTTATTTGTGGGTCATAACTGTTGGTCATGTCTACGTCTTGTGCTATGGTGGCCAGAGTATTCATAGGCATCATCTCATTGGAAGTCTCGGAGGCGCGGTTATGGAGATCATCAATATAGCGGGTTTGAAATCTCATTTGTCTGAAGTCATAGGGAAGGTGAGTGAAACGGGAGAGTCAGTGGTCATTGGTCGCTACGGTGTGCCCGTTGCTAGAATTGTACCCTTTGAGGCTGAGCCAAAGGTCAGGACAATCGGTTTCGCCAAGCATCTACTCATGAGCAATGCTAAAACAATGCAACAACAAGTTGATGCTCCGGTAGATGACGAAACTATGAATGGGTTTTATCCCTAATTGATTCTCATAGTGATTTTAAGCTGGGCGTTTGGGACGGAGATTGACTCATATTACTTTTAAATGAATCGGTAAATAGGAATAATTGCCTGACAGTATGAACTTACTTCTCGATAGTTGTGCGATGTTGGATATCGCAGTTGGAGCGCCGACATTGACCGAGCAAGCTAAGTCCGGTTTTGAAAACGCTACCAATAATGTCTACCTAAGTTCTGCGAGTATTTGGGAGCTTGGTTTAAAACGCTCACTGGGGACGTTGGACTTTGATGTAGCGGGCTTGGCGGCGCTGTTGCCTAGTATGGGAATCCAAGTTCTCGACATAGACTTGCAAATAGCACTGTTGGTAAATCAACTGCCTTATCACCATAAAGACCCGTTCGACCGCATTATAATTTCGACAGCTAAGGCGCAATCGTTAACCGTTATCACATCCGACGCTATTTTTGCTGAATATGGTGTCGATGTCATTGCATGCCGGTAATGAATTGGCGCAATGAAATTCTATTTACGTTTTGTTACTCGCAACACGAGTAAGGCTATATATTGAATGAAAGTTTTAATTGTTGGCCATTCCGGCCAGTTGGCTGCTGAATTATTAAAGGCCGCACCTGCAAATATCCAAGTTCATGCCTTGGGTCGCCCTGAGTTGGATTTAACGCAATCAGAAAGTATCAGTAAAGCTTTGGTAAAGATCATGCCCTCGGTTGTTATTAATGCCTCGGCGTACACTGCGGTTGATAAGGCTGAATCCGAGCCCGAGGCCGCCTATGCCGTTAATGCCGAAGGTGTAAAAGCCTTAGCCGAGGCGGTGAAAGCCATCAATGCGCGTTTGTTGCACGTGTCAACAGATTTTGTGTTTGGCAAACGTAGCGCATTAACCGCTGACGGCATAGCTCCGTTATTACCTAATGCCGAGGTTGACCCGTTGGGCGTTTACGGCGCATCGAAGCTAGCGGGCGAGCAACATATTCAACAGCTGTTGCCACAAAGCAGCGTGATTGTCCGCACCGCTTGGGTTTACTCAAGCACGGGTAACAACTTTGTGAAAACCATGTTGCGTTTAATGGCGGATAAACCAGAGCTAGGTGTTATTGCCGACCAGATTGGTACACCCACCTGGGCGCGCGGCTTGGCCGAGTGGCTTTGGGCTGCCGTTGCCAAAAAAGACGTCACGGGCGTGCACCACTGGACTGATGCGGGTGCGGCTTCGTGGTACGATTTTGCGGTTGCTATTCAAGAGCTAGCCTTGGAAAAAGGCATATTGGCTAACGCCATTCCCATCAAAGCGATACCCACTGCCAGCTACCCAACACCGGCTAAGCGCCCGGGTTATTCGGTGCTGGATAAAACCAGTGCCGAGCAGGCGTTGGGCTTAACGCCGATGCATTGGCGCAAACAATTGTCGATGATGTTAGATGAGTTAAAAAACGCGGGGTAAGCTAAATACATCGCGCGTAGGCAAGGGCGCAGCAACTGCGCCCCCAATAAAAGAATAGTTTACGGAGCTACTACGCAGCGGCTGCGGAACGACTAGTGAATGACGACGGAATTACAGAGAACAGACACAACATGAAAACATTATTAGTCACCGGCGGTGCTGGGTTTATCGGCGCCAACTTTGTTCACTACTGGGTTCAGCAGTACCCCAGTGATAAAGTGATTGTAATCGATGCGTTAACCTACGCGGGTAACATCGCCAACTTAGACCCTGTTAAAGAGCATACAAATTTCACCTTTGTACACGGGGATATTTGCGATACGGCTTTAGTCGAGTCTTTATTGCGCGATCATCAGGTTGATACTTTGGTGCATTTTGCCGCCGAGTCCCATGTGGATCGGTCGATTACCGGCCCCGATGCCTTTATTGAAACCAATATTTTAGGTACTTATAGTTTGCTTAAGGCGGCCAAGGCCGTGTGGTTAGATGGCGAAACGGTGTTGCCGCATCGTTTTCACCATGTGTCCACCGATGAAGTCTACGGGACTTTGTCGGCAACCGACCCCGCCTTTACGGAAGAAACCGCCTATGCGCCTAATTCGCCGTATTCCGCGAGTAAAGCTGCATCGGATCACTTAGTGCGCGCCTATCACCACACCTACGGCTTAGAAGTGACCACCAGTAATTGCTCGAATAATTACGGGCCTTACCACTTCCCTGAAAAACTCATTCCGTTGGTGATTACCCATATTCTGCACGACGAGTCGCTGCCGATATACGGCGACGGGCAGCAAATTCGCGATTGGCTTTATGTGAGCGATCACGCCTACGGTATTGACCTTGTGCTTAATAAAGGCCGTATTGGCGAGAACTATAATATTGGTGGCAATAATGAGTGGGCCAATATTGATATCGTAAAAACGATTTGCGCGCTGATGGACAAAGCCTTTGCCGATAACGCCGACCTTGCTACGCAATTTCCAAAAGCTAAGGCCGCCAAACAGGGCGACAGTGCCTCGTTGATCACCTATGTTAAAGATCGCCCTGGCCACGACCGGCGCTACGCGATTGACGCGACCAAAACCAATAATGAGCTGGGTTATAAACCCAGAGAGTCCTTTGAAACGGGCATTGCCAAAACTGTTGCCTGGTACCTCGATAACGAGGCTTGGTGGCGCGCGGTAATGGACGGCAGTTATCAAGATTGGATTCAAAAGCAGTACGACAATTAACGGTGTTGCCAAAGAATAAGCTAACCCTTTGGGGTAGAATGCACGCCAGTACTATTTGAACATTCAGCATTGATTTAACCTTAGGATGAAACACTAGGTAACACTATGAAAATTGCAGTGGCAGGAACGGGCTATGTTGGCCTATCAAACGCCGTTTTAATGGCGCAAAACAACGAAGTGGTCGCTATTGATATTATCGAAGAAAAAGTGGCAATGCTTAACGAGCGCAAGTCACCCATTGAAGATAAAGAGCTGCACGAGTACTTAGCTGACAAAACCCTTAATTTGCGCGCAACCACCAATAAGCGCGATGCCTACGAGGGTGCCGATTTTGTGGTGATCGCGACGCCTACCGACTACGACGCCGAAACCAACTACTTTAATACGGGTTCTGTGGAATCGGTGATTAAAGATGTGATGGCCATCAACCCCAATGCGGTTATGGTGATTAAATCGACCATTCCGGTGGGTTTTACCCAGCGTATTAAGGCGCAAATGGGCACAGACAACATTATATTCTCGCCCGAGTTTTTGCGCGAAGGCAAAGCGCTTTACGATAACCTTTACCCCTCGCGCATTGTGGTCGGCGAGCAGTCAGAGCGCGCTAAAACCTTTGCCGATTTACTGGTGCAAGGCGCCGTCAAAGATGCGGCGGACATTCCCGTGTTGTTCACCGACTCTACCGAGGCCGAGGCAATTAAGCTGTTTGCCAACACCTACCTTGCAATGCGTGTGGCCTACTTTAACGAGCTGGATACCTACGCCGAGACGCATGGCTTGAACAGCCGTCAGATAATCGAGGGTATCGGTTTAGACCCTCGTATCGGTAGCCACTACAACAACCCGTCCTTTGGTTATGGCGGTTACTGCCTGCCGAAGGATACGCGTCAGTTACTGGCCAATTACAACCAAGTGCCCAACAATATTATCCGCGCCATTGTGGATTCCAATACCACCCGCAAAGATTTTGTCGCCGATGCTATTTTGCGCAGAAATCCCAAGCGCGTCGGAATTTACCGCCTAATCATGAAGGCGGGCTCTGACAACTTCCGCGCTTCGTCGATTCAGGGGGTGATGAAGCGCATCAAAGCGAAAGGCGTTGAGGTCGTCATCTATGAGCCGGTGTTAACCGAGCCCGAGTTCTTTAACTCCGAAGTGATTAAAGACTTCGAGGCGTTTAAATCCAGCTGCGATGTGATTGTCGCCAACCGAATGGTGGATGAGATTCGCGATGTGGCCGACAAGGTTTACACCCGAGACCTATTCGGAAGCGATTAGTTATCGCCTAAGCGTTTGCAACGCTGTTTGTTAAAAACCTCGTGCCGCGCCCTGTGGCATGAGGTTTTTTTTGGCGTATACCGAATAGCTTAGGCCAGAATAAGTCGCGTTGGTGCGCATTTAGGAACACATCTTGCGATAGCCCCAATATCTTGATTTTTCGTCAAAGTTTGGGCGGTTTTTGATGTCGATTTCCTTATTTCAGCACCTGCGGCAAGTGCCGCGAACCATGACGCGGGCGAAGGCGGTAAGCGGCGCCCGCGCTATGTGGCACGGCAATCTGTCGGTGCCCATTCTACTGCTGATGCTGCTTGGCATGATGACCATGCCGCTGCCGCCATTCTTATTAGACGCCTTTTTCTCGTTTAATATTGCGCTTTCGTTAGTGGTTTTGCTGGTTAGCGTCTATACGCTTAAGCCGACTGATTTTGCCATTTTTCCGACGATTTTATTAGTCGCGACCTTATTGCGTTTGGCGCTTAACGTCGCGTCTACGCGTGTTGTATTGCTGGAAGGGCATAACGGTGGCGATGCTGCGGGCAAAGTGATTCAGGCCTTTGGTGAAGTGGTTATCGGTGGCAACTATGCGGTCGGTTTAGTCGTTTTCATTATTTTGGTCATTATTAACTTTGTGGTGGTAACTAAGGGCGCTGGGCGTATTTCGGAGGTGAGTGCGCGTTTTACCCTAGATGCCATGCCCGGCAAACAAATGGCCATCGACGCCGATTTAAATGCTGGCTTGATTGATCAAGATGAAGCCCGCATTCGCCGCGCGGAAGTGTCACAAGAGGCCGATTTTTACGGCTCGATGGACGGTGCCAGCAAATTTGTCCGCGGCGATTCGGTCGCTGGCATTCTGATTCTCATTATCAATATTATCGGCGGCCTGATTGTAGGTATGGCGCAGCACTCGCTAGAGTTTTCCGACGCGCTTGAGAAGTATGTACTGTTAACCATTGGTGATGGATTGGTTGCGCAAGTGCCATCGTTACTGCTATCGACCGCTGCCGCCATTATGGTCACGCGGGTTAACAGCTCCGAGGATATGGGCAACCAAGTTACGGGGCAAATGTTTGCATCGCCCAAGGCTTTGGGCATTGCCGCGTTTATCTTGGCGATTATGGGGTCTATTCCCGGTATGCCGCATTTTGCGTTCTTGAGTTTGGCTGCTGTGTGTGGCTTCTTAGCCTATTACATTCACTTCAAGCGGGATGTGGCGGAACTGGTTGAAGAAGGTGACTCACGCGGCATGGGCGCGCGCTCAATTAATAGCCATGGCGAGCCAGGCACTGCGCCACAAGGCTCTGGCAACGCCCCAGCCTTAGAGCATCAAGCGAGCGATGAACCTGTTGAAGTGAGCTGGGACGACGTTACGCCGGTCGATATTTTAGGCCTTGAAGTCGGTTATCGGTTAATCCCCTTGGTCGATAAAAACCAGCGCGGTGAATTGCTGGGCCGAATAAAAGGCGTGCGCAAAAAGCTGTCGCAGGATGTGGGCTTTTTAATACCCCCGGTGCATATTCGCGATAACCTCGACTTATTACCCAATGCCTATCGCATTACATTAATGGGCGTAGAGGTGGGCGCTGGTGAGGTGTTTGCCGACAAATTTATGGCGATAAACCCCGGTGAAGTGTTTGGGCCATTAAACGGTACGCCCACAAAAGACCCGGCGTTCGGCCTCGAAGCCACATGGATCGACGATAGCCAAAAAGACCAAGCCCAAACCTTGGGTTATACGGTGGTCGACTCGGCAACCGTTGTCGCAACCCATTTAAATCAGCTTGTGCAAAAACACACTCACGAGTTAATGGGCCACGAAGATGTGCAAAAATGGCTTGACTTATTAGCCGAGCAATCCCCCAAACTGGTGGAAGAGCTGGTGCCCAACACGCTCTCTGTTAACCAGTTACTCAAAATATTGCAAAATCTGTTACGCGAGCAAGTCAGCATTCGTGACAAGCGCTCGATCGCCGAGGCGTTGGCGGCGAACGGCGATAAAAATGCCGATGTCGCGGCGCTAACTGGGCACGCTCGCGTAGCGCTGTCGCGGCAGATCGTGCAAAACATTATCGGCAACGAGCCTACCTTGAATGTTATTACCTTGGATGCGTCGCTGGAACACTTGTTGCTACAGTCCCTTCAACAGGCACAAAAAGTTGGCGCAGACGCTTCGAATTTTATCGAGCCGCAGTTGGCGGAAAAGTTAAACCGATCATTAATAGAAGCGTGCAATAAGTTAGAGGCGGCCGGTGTAGCACAAGTGTTATTGGTTGCCGCACCGATCCGCGCAATGCTAGTAAAGTTCACACGATTTAGTCTGCCTGAACTGCATGTGCTGGGTTACAACGAAATACCCGATAACAAAGAAATTTCGATTCAAGCCAGCGTTGGTGGCGATTTACAACCCAGTTAGACGCCCAATAAAGCCACGCAAAAGGATCGAATACACACCGAGCCGGTGGAGGTAAAGCATGACAACAAAACGTTTTATTGCGAGTGATATGAGCCGCGCCTTGAAAAAAGTGCGCGAAGAGCTTGGGCCCGATGCCATTATTTTGTCGAGCAAGCGCGCAGATAAAGGCGTTGAGATTATTGCGACCCTAGACGATACAGCGCCATCGCCCGAACAAGCGGCCAAAAAACGATTTGCCGCCTCGTTCGACGACGAACTAGACCAGCCTTTCGCCAGTGATACAGAGTGGGAGGCCCATCATCAGGCTCAGCGCATCGCCGCCAATACCCGTGTTGCCGCTGTGGCGGCGCCCGAGTCTATTCAGGCTGAATTAGAACTGCGCGCGAATCAAGCCCGAGCGAAAAACACTCAAAGCGCAGCGCCAAACAGAGCCCCGCAAGCCGCCGTGGCGACTCAGCGTGGTTCCGTGTCGCAACAACAGCGCTTTAGCGAATCGACCTCTGCCAACGCCGAGCGCCTCGCCGATGAAATTCAAGTTGCGCACGAGCGCATGTTGGCAGCTAAGGGTATGGCGGCGGAAAAGAATGCGCATGGCCAAATGGAACAGCACGATTACCGCGGCAGCGCCTACGCCGCGGCGCCGCGCTACCAGGCAGATCCATTCCCGCAAGATCGCTACGAAACCCCGCGTTCGCGCGAGACCGAGCATCAAATGGCGCAAAATCGACAAGTGGCAAGCTTTGAGCAACAAGTGCGGGCGCGCGGTTTAGACGACGCGCAAACTGCCGATCAAAACAAACAATTGCACAGCTTGTACGACGAAATTGCCGAAATGCGCATGCTGCTCGAAGAACAGCTCTGGCAAAAAAACTATGCGCCGCAGGGCGAGGCCTCACGCTTGAGCGGTCGCGCGCGTCAATTGGCAACTCAGTTAGAGCAGTTGGGCTTGTCGCAGGCGCTTATTAAAGAGCTATTAGTGTGTGCTGATGATAACGAGCGCTTGCCAAATTGTTGGCGCAAAGCACTGGCGATGTTAGCGCGCCGCCTACCGGTAGATACGCGTGACCCTATAGAGCAGGGCGGTACCTTTGCATTCGTAGGGCCAACGGGGGTCGGTAAAACAACGACCGTTGCCAAGTTGGCTGCCCGCTACGTGCTGAATCACGGCCGTGGCAAGGTGGCAATCGTAACAACCGACACCTATCGCGTCGGCGCTCACGATCAGCTCAAGGCGCTGGGGCGCATTTTACAGGTGCCGGTGCGCTCCATTGAGGGTGAGCATCAACTCAACGCGGTACTATCGAGCCTCAAACAATACGAGCTTGTGCTTGTGGATACCGCCGGCTTTCGCCAAGGCGACCCCAAACAGGCCCAACAAGAAGCGCTGCTCGATGCCTGCCCAGGGGTTCAGCGCGTGCTCGTTCTCGCCGCCAATAGCCAGCAACAAATTTTAAAAGCCTCGTTGCATGCCTATGGCAACAGCCCGTTGCGCGGTTGCATTTTTACCAAGCTAGACGAATGCGCGAGTTTAGGGGAGGCCTTTGGTGCTATATGCAGTAATGAGTCGCCCGTGCTTTACACCGCCGCCGGCCAAGAAATTCCCGATGATATTCACGTGGTGTCCTCTAGCGACTTAATCGCGCAAGCGGTGAAGCTGGCACGTCAGTACGAGGGCCACGGTCAGTCGCAATCGGCACTCACGGCCAACTGATCGGCGGGCGTGCAAGAGTGCGGCAAGCTTCTATACTTTATGAGGCGCGTTGTTTTTGAAAGCTGGCCTGTTGGTATGGGGCCGTTGTTGTCTGAAGTGCTACTGTGCAATAAGCAGGGGCGGGTAAGACTTAAATTGTTAAGGATGTAGAGTCCATGAGTAATCATCCCGTAAAAGTTATCGCAATAACCGGTGGTAAAGGTGGCGTTGGTAAAACCAACTTATCCGTTAACTTGGGGATTGCACTCGCCGAAATGCGCAGACGCGTTGTTTTGATGGATGCTGACCTCGGCCTTGCCAATGTTGATTTACTGCTGGGGTTAAATGCCCAGTTTAACTTGTCTGATGTGCTCAGTGGCAAGCGCTCACTCCAGCAGGTGATGCTGCATGGCCCGAGCGGCTTAAAAATTATACCGGCCTCTTCGGGCGTGCAAAAAATGGCGGCATTATCGCCGGCCGAGCACGCGGGGATCATTCACGCTTTTAGCGAAATTGCCGATCAAATGGATGTGCTATTGGTGGATACCGCCGCGGGCATCTCCGATACCGTGGTCAGTTTTGTGCGTGCCGCCCAAGAGGTTGTAATGGTTGTATGCGACGAGCCATCGTCGATTACCGATGCCTATGCACTAATGAAGGTGTTAAATAAAGATCATGGTGTTACCCGATTTCGCGTGGTAGCCAATATGTGCCGCACGGTTGCCGAAGGTCAGCGACTATTTACCAAGTTGAATTCCGTATGCGAGCGCTTTTTAGATGCCTCTATTCAATATATTGGTGCTATTCCTTTTGATGAAAACTTGCGCAAAGCGGTGCAGGCGCGCAAGCCATTACTTGAGTTTGCCCCGCGCAGCAAAGCCTCGCAAGCCATTCGTGTAGTGGCACAGCGCCTAGATCAACTACCGATTCAGCGCAATGCAAAAGGTCATCTGGAGTTCTTTTTTGAGCGCTTATTGTCGGTAGGCGAGCAATCGGTGAGTGGCCAGAATTAATGAGTGGCCGATGACTTTAGGCGTGCCTATGTATTCTCCCGTGCCAGTTAAACCCGATATCAATGTCGAAGACTATGCCTACTTGGTTAAGCGCATTGCCTATCATATGGTCGCGCGTATGCCGGCGTCTGTGCAGGTTGAAGACTTAATCCAGGCTGGCATGATTGGCCTGTTAGAAGCCGCGCAAAAATACCAAGATGACAAAGGCGCAGGCTTTGAAACCTACGCGGGCATTCGCATTCGCGGAGCCATCGTCGATGAAATGCGTCGCGGTGACTGGTCGCCGCGCTCGGTGCACCGCAACTCTCGCCGAATTAACGAAGCCATTGCCAGGATTGAGGCCCGTACGGGGTGTGATGCCACCGATACTCAAGTGGCCGACGAGCTTGACATTGAATTGCCCGAATACCACAGCATGGCACAAGATTGCGCTAGCACTAAACTGTTTAGCTACGAAGATACCTTCGATGAAGAAGGTGAAGAGCTCATCACTTCAGAGGATTCGCGGCAACACCAAAACCCCGCCGACTCCGTTCAGAAGCAAGCGCTAAAGGCCGCATTGACCGAGGTTATTGCCGGCCTAAAAGAGCGCGAGCAAATGGTCTTGAGCCTCTATTACGAACAAGAGCTCAACCTCAAAGAGATTGGCGAAGTCCTGGGGGTGAGCGAATCTCGCGTCAGTCAGATCCTCAGTCAAACGGCCATGCGCATACGCTCGCGCATGGCGGGCTGGCAGCATTCTTAAAGAACTATCTTGTGGCGGTGGCGCATCACCGCGCAAGGGCTACTGCCCTCCGATTGCTTTAAAACGGCCATTTTGAATGGCAAATAGCGAGGTTGCGTTTGTCGGCAACAGGCGCTTTTGGGGGCGCTTTAGCGCGATATTATTCATCACGACTAAATTGCGCCGAAAACTGGCTAGCTGCAGTTGACGAGCTAGACTTATGGTTACTTAACACGGATTTCTCGTTTTCAGTCATTACCCTCAGTGGCATTCGGAGGTAATACATTGGAAGCTCCAACCGTTAATTCAAACTTAGCTACAACCGTTTGCGGAGGTTGCATTGGACAAAAATATGAAGATCCTAATTGTTGACGACTTTTCAACAATGCGCAGGATTATAAAAAATCTTCTTAGGGACTTGGGGTTTACCAATACACAAGAGGCCGATGATGGTGCGACGGCGTTGCCGATGCTAAAAAGTGGCGACTTTGACTTTCTTGTTACCGATTGGAACATGCCGGGCATGACAGGCATTGAACTGCTTAAGCAGGTGCGAGCTGACGAGCGCCTTATTTCGCTACCGGTGCTGATGGTCACCGCTGAAGCTAAGCGCGATCAGATTATCGAAGCTGCACAAGCTGGGGTTAATGGGTATGTGGTTAAGCCCTTTACCGCGCAAGTGCTCAAAGAAAAAATCGATAAAATCTTTGAACGCGTGGGTTAGCCCCTGCGGCTTCGGCTCGGATGCAAGCGCGTATTCGTTCGCTGACGGCCCACCCCGATGCTTGTAAGGCAGTGAATTTATGGAAACAACAGATAATTGGCATCACAACGAGCGCTTTCTCGGCGAGCTGAAAGACCGCTCCGCCGTGCTCGTTGAACAGTTACAAAAAAATGACTATGAAGAGGCTTCGGCCGTTATTCGTTCGATCATGGACTCTAGGGATGAGCACTTATTTAATTCCGTTGGACAATTAACGCGCGCGTTGCACAATGCAATTGTCAACTTTAACGTCGATTCAGAGGTCAATAGCGCTGAGTTGCCGAAAGGTGGCGTTGATAATCCCAACGCGAACGATAGTGAAATTCGCGATGCATCAGATCGTTTGCATTATGTCATTAATATGACGCAAGAGGCGGCTGAGAAAACCATGGATCGCGTCGAAACGGCAGCCCCGATTGCGCTTAACTTGGGCCGCGAAGCGAAAACACTCAAAGACGAGTGGGACAAGTTGCGGCGCAGAGAAGTCAGCAAAGAAGAATTTGCCGAGCTTTATACCCGCATAGATGGGTTTTTATTACAAATGACCTTGGGCGCCGATGAGCTCAATGACAACCTGCAGGCCATAATTTTAGAGCAGGGGTTTCAGGATCTAACCGGCCAAGTCTTGAAAAAAGTTATCGGGCTGGTCACCGATGTTGAAAATGAGTTGGTTAACCTTATGCGCATTGCGGGTCAAGTTGAAGCCGTGACGGGCATATCGCGCGATGACCGCGTTACCGCCAAAGCTGCAACATCGCAGTGTGAAGCAGAGGGCCCTCAAATTCACGCCGACAAGCGCGAAGATGTGGTTAATGGTCAGGACGATGTTGATGATTTACTTTCCAGTCTAGGGTTTTAAGGAGCGCTTATGTCATTTGGTGAAGATGAAGAGATACTCCAAGACTTCCTAGTTGAGGCGGGCGAAATCCTCGATCAATTATCTGAACAGCTGGTAGAGCTTGAGCAGCGTCCCGATGACCGCGACCTTTTAAATGCCATTTTTCGTGGCTTTCATACTGTTAAAGGCGGCGCCGGTTTTTTACAGCTGAACAATATGGTGACTTGCTGCCATGTTACGGAAAACCTCTTTGATATTTTGCGCAATGGCAAACGCCCAGTAACCTCAGAATTAATGGATGTCGTTTTACAGGCGCTAGATACCGTCAACTCGCAGTTTGAAGATGTGCAGCAGCGCCGTCCGCCGCAGGAACCGTCGGTAGAGCTTGTTAACCATTTAGAACGCTTAGTGTCCTGCGAGGATTTAAATGAAGCGACCGCGGCACCGGCTGAAGATAACACAGTGCAGGGCGCCGAATTGTTTGAGCCGCCGCAAGCACCTGCGGATGCCAAGGCCGACGACGGCACGTTGAATCTGTCTGACGATGAGTACCAAGGCTATATTGATGCCATTGCCGATAGCCCCGCCGACAGCGGCTCGAATGAGTCGACGGCTGCTACCGCTGGCGATAGCGAGGAGATCTCCGAAGACGAATTTGAGAATCTTCTGGATCAGTTGCACGGTAAGGGCGGCGGGCCCGGCGCAAAAGCGCCGTCAGCAGCCGATCCAGCAACACCCGCAAACAAACTCGATGCGGCGCAGCAAAATAACCATAAAAGCGCACCGGCAGCGAGTGCCTCGCCGGGTAATCAGTCGGACGAAATTTCGGAAGATGAATTCGAAGCCTTGCTTGACCAATTGCATGGCTCTGGCAAAGGTCCAACGGTTAAAGCCGATGCACCGTCGCCATCGCCGCCAACCAAAGCGCCTAGTCAAGGTGCTGGGTCGGATTTAATCACCGATAGTGAATTTGAAGATCTTTTAGATCAGTTGCATGGTGCCGGCAAAGGCCCTGCCACAGAAGCCAAAACACCGGCGGCAACAGCACAGACACAAAAGCCTAGAAGCGAAGACGCCCCCCAATCCACGCCAGGCAAAAAGCCCGAGCCCGAAAGCCAAAAAGCGAGTGACCAAGGCGCAGGGCAAGCTGCTGCCAATCACAGCGCCAATGTAACCGCTATTAGTGCGGCCAAAAGTAATACGCCATCGGCAGCGCCCGCGTCTGCCGCAGTACCTAAAGCCCGAGAGCCCGCCGCTACCATGGCCGCCGCTGTAGGCGGTGGTGGAGGCGGGGCTGCGCCTGCGGCCGAAGCGACTGTGCGGGTCGATACCCAACGCCTAGACGATATTATGAATATGGTCGGCGAGTTGGTGTTGGTGCGCAACCGCTTAGTGCGCTTAGGGTTAGATGCCAACGATGAGTCTTTATCCAAGGCGGTAAGCAATTTAGATGTAGTGACGGCCGACTTACAAACGGCGGTGATGAAAACCCGCATGCAGCCCATCAAAAAGGTGTTTGGCCGCTTTCCGCGCGTGGTTCGAGATTTGGCCAGAAACCTTAAAAAGGAAATTACCCTCGAGCTTGTGGGCGAAGAAACCGACCTGGATAAAAACTTGGTCGAAGCCTTGGCCGATCCTCTAGTGCACTTGGTGCGAAACAGCGTGGATCACGGTATCGAATTACCCGCCGACCGAGAAGAAAAAGGCAAATCGCGTGTTGGTAAAGTGATTTTAGCCGCCGAGCAAGAAGGTGATCATATATTGCTGTCCATTACTGATGATGGTGGCGGCATGGACCCGAATAAACTGCGTGAAAAAGCCGTCGAAAAGGGCGTGCTCGATCCGGATGCTGCGGCTCGAATATCCGATGTCGAGGCGTTTAATCTTATTTTTGCGCCGGGCTTTTCGACCAAGAGCGAAATCTCCGATGTCTCGGGGCGCGGCGTTGGTATGGACGTAGTTAAAACCAAAATCACCCAGCTTAACGGCTCGATTGATATCGACTCCAAGCTGGGTGAGGGTACCCGCATTGCGATTAAAGTGCCGTTAACATTGGCAATTATGCCAACCTTAATGATTATGCTTGGCAAACAAACCTTTGCGTTACCTTTGGTTAGCGTCAACGAAATTTTCCATATGGATTTACGCAAAACCAACGTCGTCGATGGCCAAGAGTGCGTCACCATTCGAGCAAAAGCGATTCCGATCTTTCACCTTAAACGCTGGCTGGTTAAAGGCCCGGTATCGGTCGACAAGCCAGAAGAGGGGCATGTGGTGATCGTGAACGTCGGTACTCGGCGCGTCGGGTTTATCGTTGACCAATTAATCGGCCAAGAAGAGGTGGTCATCAAACCACTCGGTAAAATGCTGCAAGGTACCCCCGGCATGGCCGGTGCAACAATTACCGGAGATGGCACCATTGCGTTAATTCTCGATGTGCCTAGCATGCTAAACAAATACGTTGGCACAATGTAAACGCCAGTGCTTAAGCTCTGCAAAAGCGCCGCTGCAACGGTTGTTTTCGCTGAATTACTCATGACAAGCGTGAGCGGTCAAAGGTTAGTGGTTGCCTGGTCGGGCTGTGGTGCGCAACACCGGGTGGGGGCATTAAAAGGCCTCTCGTTTAAATAATTTCAGTGGATTACCTTGTGACTTATTCAGTTTTGGTGGTTGATGACTCCAATTTCTTTCAGCAGCGACTGAAAGAAATTATTAATGAGCACCCAGAACTCAATGTCGTTGGCGTTGCCACCAACGGCCAAGAGGCAATAGACCTCGCAGATGAGTTGCAGCCCGATGTTATTTCCATGGACTACGAAATGCCGATGCTCGACGGTGTTTCAGCGGTTAAAGCCATTTTGGCCAAGCGAAAAGTTCCCATTATTATGTTTTCTTCGCTGACTTACGAAGGTGCGCGCATTACGTTAGATGCACTAGAGGCGGGTGCGGTCGATTTTATCTCGAAGAACTTTTCGGAGATTTCCCAGAACTCTTCGCGCCTAAAACGACAGTTACACTCGACGCTTTTAACCTTTGCAAAGCAATATAAACATCACGCGGTTGGCCAAGGTGCGTCGACGACGGCTTGCTCGACGATAACGCCCGATGCATCGCAAGCTTTATCAGCGCCGGCACGCGAGTCGAATAGGGCCAATGCCAAACCCGCCACTAAAGCGTCGCCACAACAACAACGCCGGCTGCAGCCGCGCACTAATGTGGCCTTTTCGGCGCAGCAGGCCGGCATCGCCAACAAAGCATTGGCTCAAAATAGCTCGGCCGCTAGGCCGCTACCAAAACGCGAATCGCCAGTGGGGCGCCCCAGTGCGGCCAAGCTGTTGGTAATCGGCGCTTCTACCGGCGGGCCTGTTGCGGTACATCAGGTGTTAGATGCGCTGCCGAGCAATTTCCCGTTGCCCATCGTCGTGGTACAGCATATGCCGCCTAATTTCACTCGTGCGCTAGCCGAGCGGTTAAATCGCGTATGTGCGTTATCGGTTCGCGAGGCGCAGTCGGGCGACCGGTTAGTGCCTGGCGAAGTGCTGGTGGCACCCGGTGGCCAGCAATTAATTTTCGACCCAAAAGACAAAGGCCGTATCAAACTCATGGATGGCGACGAGCGCATGAGCTATAAACCTTCTGTCGATATTGCATTTGTATCGGCTGCCAATGTGTTCGAGCGCAGCGTTTTAGGTATTGTGTTGACGGGTATGGGCGCAGATGGTTGTGAAGGCGCTAAAATTTTAAAACAAAAAGGCGGCGCATTGTGGAGTCAAGATCAGGCCAGTTGCGTGGTCTATGGCATGCCTAAAGCCGTGTTCGATGCGGGCTTAAGTGATTATGTAATGGCGCCAAACGAAATGGGGGCGGCACTTACTCGGGGGAATTAACGATGGATGGTTTAACCATTCTTGGGGTCATCATAGCGTTTGCCGCATTAATTGGCGGTAATTATTTAGAGGGCGGTGCCTGGCACTTGCTGATTAACTACCCCGCGGCCTTGATTGTGTTGGGCGGAACCCTCGGCGCTGCGATTATTCAAACGCCCAAAGATATTCTATTACGCGCTCTAAAATTATTTAATTGGATGCTATCGCCACCAAAGTTCCAACAAAAAAAAACCATCAAGCAGATTGTATCTTGGTCTAATATTGCCCGAAAACGCGGTTTGTTGGGCTTGGATAATCTTATCTCGGCAGAAAAGGACCCATTTATTAAAAAGGGCCTGCAGATGCTGGTCGATGGGGTGCCGCCTGAAAAAATACGCGTGATTCTCGAGCAAGATATTGAGCTGCTGCGTCAGCACGATAGTAGCGCTGCGGGTTTTTTTGAGTCCATGGGCGGTTATGCGCCTACCGTGGGTATTATTGGCGCGGTGATTGGGCTTATCCATGTGATGGGGCATATTGGTAACCCCGAAGAGCTTGGCCCCGCATTGGCTATTGCATTTGTGGCGACGCTTTACGGCGTAGCGCTGGCTAACTTATTGTGTTTGCCGGTGGCCAATAAATTGCGCGCACATGTCGAACGGGTTGCGGTTTGGCAAAAGCTATTGGTCGACGGCATGATCGCCATCGCCGACGGTGAAAACCCTAAAAACATTGAAGCTAAACTGAGCGGGTACGTGCTGTGACATCGCGGCAGCAACAATTAACTGGCCCCGAGCGTTGGCAAATCAGTTATGCCGATTTACTTACATTGCTGCTTGGTTTTTTTATTGTGATGTATGCGGTGGCATCGATGGAGGCCGATAAAAAAGCCGAAGTCATTACCGCGTTGCAAACTAAGTTTTCTACTTTTAAGGCTGATGAGGCAGCTCCTGCGGGTAGTGATTATTTTGCCAGCGACACCGCCTCGCAATTGCCAGATGCTTTGCTTGTGGATACTCCCTTTAAAGCAGAGGCTCAAGGCGAGTGGTTGTATCTTGAGGTTGCCGCTGAAACGGTGTTCGAAAGTGGTAGCGCGGAGTTAAAAAACTCGGCAAAAAAACAACTGGATGCACTGGCCGCGTGGTTAATGACGACCGAGGGCCCGGTGGAAATTGAAGGGCATACGGATAACCAGCCGATAAGCACGGCGCGGTTTCCCAACAACTGGGCGTTATCGAGTGCGCGGGCCGTCGCCATCGTGAATTACTTAATTGCTACTCATTCGTTAGAGGGGGCACGCTTTCGTGCCGTAGGTTTTGGCGAGTTTGCGCCGGTTGCCGATAACTCGACGCCAGCCGGTCGTCAAGAAAATAGGCGCGTTGTTATTAAGGTAGAGAACCGGCCCATTTACCTTGCGCCAGCCGATTCAGCAACGGTAAGTGATACAGCCAATAATAGCGCTGAGGCTAGCACACCCAGCCACTCGGGTGCCTCTAACCGCGCGGATGATTCGGCCACCACGGAAGAAAATATAGCCCGTTTGGCCGAGCGGCTTAAAGAAAAGGGCATTGACCCGAGTCGAAAACCACGCGGCGGCCTTAAGTTTTCTGATGGCCAATAACGTGATTGAAGCGTTTTGTAGAGCTCTGCTTTATCTACAGCTTGGCCCCCGCGAGTCGCTTAGCACCGATCGCCTGAATATTTATGCGGCAATATTTATTTGTTGTCACCCGCATTGTCGTGGCCCTTTGTATCAACTCCGAGTTTGTTGAATATTGTAGCTAGCCACCTTAGTTGGCATTAATTTTGTTGCTCTTGATAAACAGGCTTAGATGACGGCGTGATATTGACAGGGCACTCGATGGAAATTTGGACGGTAGCAAATCAAAAAGGCGGGGTGGGTAAAACCTCGACAACCGTTGCCTTGGCGGGTATTGCCGCCAGTGAAGGCAAGCGGGTGCTAATGGTCGACCTTGATCCACACGGTTCGCTCAGCATGTACTTTCGACAAGAGCCCGATTTTACTCACAAAAGCAGCTACACCTTGTTTGAAAAAAAGGATCAATTGACGCCCGAACTGATTCATTCGTTAATTCGGGTAACGCCACTTAAAACCTTACATCTGCTGCCGGCGGCAACGCCGCTGGCCACCCTAGAGCGGCAAATGCATGCCTGTGAAGGGCTGGGCTTAGTGATTGCCAAGGCGTTGACGTTGGTGCAAAAAGACTTTGACTTAGTGGTTCTCGATTGTCCCCCTGTATTGGGGGTACTGATGATTAACGCACTGGCGGCTTGCCAGCAATTAATTGTTCCCGTGCAAACCGAGCATTTGGCCATTAAAGGTTTAGAGCGCATGCTCCACACGCTGAAAATGCTGGCACGCTCGAGGCCAAAGCCTTTACCTTATGTGATTGTACCGACCATGTTCGACCGTCGTACTCAAGCCAGCGTGCAAAGTTTGCGAGTGATGCGCAACGAATATGGCGATCAAGTTTGGCAGGGGAAAGTGGTAGTCGACACGCGTATTCGCGATGCCAGCAAAGCGGGTGTGCCGCCGCATTTGTATTCTCCGACCAGTGCCGCTGTGGTTTGCTATCAGCAGTTGTATCGGCAGCTTGCTCAGCACAAAGTGTTAACCGGTGGCGAGCCGCAAAGTACTAGGGTCTCCCCTAGTTAATTTGTTTTTACCCTGAAGCGCCACCGATCACATTGCAAAATAAAAACGAATGCGCGGCAATTCATTAATAGCGAGCGAGATGTATTAAGCGTATGACTCAACCCCCTTCGCAAAGCGCAAACGATCGCGATGCCAGCATTCGCCCGGCCGAGGATGCTTTGCAAGATTACATGGCCCAGCTATTTTTTGCGCCCGATACACACGCGGATGTCGACTTTGCAAAGCAGGCAAGGGTGGATGTGGACAGTGCGCAAACGCCCGTAGCTTCGCCTTCTTCAATGGCGAATGTTGACGCTTGGCATGCTTTAAATGGCACTAAAGATGATGCCGCGCTTGCAGCCTCCACGCCTTTAATGCCCATGCCAAAGCGGCCGCCTGCGTTGCAATCCCAAGCGGCCTTGTTGATGTCCGCCGGGCAAATCCCGCGTGATGTCGCGCTGAGTGACGGGCAAAAACGGGACTTGCAACGGCTACTTGATCAGAAACTGCTGTCGAGCGCTACCCCGGTGGATGAGAGGCCCCTCGAACCACCACCGGCTCCCGAAGTACCCCGTGAAAACTGCGCCAAAGCAATCCCTGATCAGGATTCCGAACTCGCCCCCGAGCACGTTGAGCGACTAGAAGCATGTACGCACAAGTCTACCCGTGCTTCATTAGCGCCAGAGGCGGTATACCGGGGCCATTGGCAGCACCAGCTGCCCGACTGGGCAGCAACGCGTTTCGATGTGCTTTTGTTCAGTTGTCGTGGTGTTAGTTTGGCGATCCCGTTGATCTCATTGGGCCATATTTATTGGCAAACCGAACCACTCCATCAATTGCCAGGTGGGGCCCCTTGGGGGCTTGGTGTTAAACCATTGCACAAAGGGGGGCAGCTGAAGGTAATTGACGCTGGCGCCTATTTTATGCCGGAGCGTTCGGGTTGTCTGGATTTTGACGCGGGTCTGCATATATTGGCACTAGCCGACAGCGACTGGGCTTTTGCGGTTGATCGCGTGGCTAATCCAGTCGCGGTAACCCCAGAGGACGTACAGTGGCGGCCGTTTAGTCGCAATAACCCTTGGTTGGCCGGCGCCATAAAACACCATATGTGCGTACTGATTGACACGCCTGCGCTAATAACGCTGTTAATCCGCTAAAAGAGCGGTTAATGCCGGTAAACATGACAGTGGTCGGGATCTGTGTTTGCTACTGGCACAGATGCTGCTCTGGACTATAGTTGAAGAAGTAATGATTTAATTTTGACAGCTTCTTTGCTTGAGGATGTGGTACATGGCGGCGCAATTATCAAAGTCTAAAGTTAGTGATGACCCCGTTTTACAATGGGTTACGTTTCACTTGGCGGGTGAAACCTACGGCGTTAACGTGATGCAGGTGCAAGAGGTGTTGCGTTACACCGAAATCGCGCCCGTGCCGGGCGCCCCGCATTATGTGATTGGCATTATTAATTTACGGGGCAATGTTGTCACGGTGATTGATACGCGCAACCGTTTTGGTTTAACACCCGGCGAAATCACTGACAACACGCGCATTGTCATTATCGAAGCTGAAAAAAACGTAGTGGGTATTTTGGTCGATAGCGTCGCTGAGGTGGTGTATCTACAGCAATCTGAGATTGAAACCGCGCCGAATGTTGGCAACGAAGAAAGCGCCAAGTTTATTCAGGGTGTTTGTCACAAAAACAACGAATTATTAATTCTGATTGAACTAGATAAATTAATTACGGATGAAGAATGGGCGGCCATAGGCGGCTTTTAGGCATCCTTGGAGTATCAGCGTGAGTGTTGGTGTTATCGAAAACGTCAGTTTCCTGCAAGTCGCGTTGGCAGCGGCTGTTGGCGCGATATGGCTTACCACTATGAGCTTGTGGTTCCTGTCGCAGCGACGTTTTCGGTGCCTTAATCAACAGTTGGTACGCCTGCAGTCCGAGTTAAAAGCACTCCAGAAAGATCAGCATTTAGCCCTCCAAGGCAGTTACGGGATGGGCCAACGCATGCTGAATCTCGAGCGGCGCTTAAAGTCCTTTACCGATACTCCCCAGCCCGAGCCGGTTATTGAGCAGCCCTTTTCATACACGCAAGCCACACAAATGGTAGAAGAGGGCGCCGATGAGGAAGCCATCGCGGCAACCTGCGGCATTTCTCGCTCCGAAGCACATTTAATGCGAAAGCTTTGCGCCCAGGGGTTGGTAGAGCCTTTTGCTTAATTAATAAGTAACTATTCAGCTAATAAAAAAACTAACTGTCGAGCAGTCAAAGCCGGGCGCCCATGCATTGGCAGGACAGCCAATGGTAGACATCGCATCGCTACAGGGAGGATTACCCTGTCCTCTAACCCAACCTAACCTAACCTAACCTAGCCTAACCTAACAGGGCCGACCGCCGGTACATCTGCCGGCAAAAATTAGCCCGTCAGTACACCTCAGCGCTAAACGAGAAATCACCTGATTATGGCTGGTTGGGATTTTGGTGTGTGCTCGGTATCTCCAAGGCGATATGTTCATCAAAGGTTTGGTGGTGCTGACGCTCGCGGTAAACCTTAAAGTTCAGTGACTTATAGCGCTTGGCCAAAGCACCACCGGTTGTTATTAGCCGCAGTGGAAGCTCGCTTAGGGGGCAATGCTTTGATCTCGCATAGGCGCTACCTAGCTGAATAACTCGACGCGCGATCGCTTCACCGGAATCGACCCAAGTAACGGGGTAAGGGCAGGCCGCTATCAGTTCTTCTCGCAATAAGGGGAAGTGTGTACAGGCTAAAACAATGGTTTCGATAGCTGGCTGAGCGGTTGTTGCTTGTGTTAGAGCTCCTTGGCCTTGCTCCAGCAGTGCGGTTAGCGCGCGCGCGATGGCGCCCTTGTCCACGGGTTGCCCGAGCAGCTTATTTTCGGCTTGGGCCACCAGCTCGGCGGCACCATATAAAACCACTGTATGCTCGGGTGCGTAATCAGCAATGAGTTGTGCGGTATAATGGCGCGCAACGGTTGCCGGTGTGGCTAAAACACCAATTAAGCCCCGCGGTGAAATTTGCGCCGCGGGCTTTACGGCCGGTACAACGCCCACGAAAGGCACATCAAATGTGGCCCGCAGCCGCGTTAGTGCAAGCGTGCTGGCGGTATTGCAGGCAATCACAACGATATCGGGTTTGATCTGGGCCAAGCTGGCGGCGATAACCCGCACGACGCGCTCGGTTAGCCAAGCGTCGTGTTTATCACCATATGGAAATGCGGCTGTATCGGCAATGTAACTGCATTGCGCCATGGCAAGCTGATGCACCTGGTTGTGTTCAAATAATTCGCGAACGATGCTGAGTCCGCCGAGGCCCGAGTCGAAAAAAGCGATGTGCATTGTGTTTTGATTGCACCCTTAGGAAGTCGTGGTGAGGTTCGCGGGCGCGTCGTTGAGACGGCTTTTGCATTGCGTTTAGTTGGCGCTCATTGCCAAAGGCAGTGCATGGCAGCTGAGGATAACAACGCATTAGCTGTAAATCAGCGTTCTGCCACTTGGCTTTGCCGCACGCGCGTGGAGTGCGATTTTAATCGTACCGGGCGCAATAGCAACCCAGTGCCGCGGCTCTGGCAATTTTTAATGATTTACCACACAGAAGATACACTATGTTTGAAAACACCATTACAACGCTTTTATTTTTTGCTGGGTTATTTGTTGTGCTGGCGCTAGCGGCCGTTGCTGGCTTTTTGCATTGGCAGCTTCACTTGCGAAAAAAACGCGATGCGCAGCTATTGGCAAAACAAGAGGCGCGCATTGCCAAACACCGACAAGATGCCATTAATAGTTTACGTATTATTGGCCGAAGTTATCTCGCTGAACAAGTTGAGCTTGGTGAGGCCGGTATTCGAGTGAGTAATTTGATGGATTATTTAGCCCTGAGCGAAGCGCAGCGCGCGCCTTTTCGAGTATTTGATGAGGTAAATGCCAAGATTAAGCACATTCCCATTCTGCAGGCGTGGAAAGATTTGCCGAGTAAAGAAAGGCGCCAGCACCTTAAAGTGATTCAACAAACCGAAGTGCAATACAAAGATTTCGCGATGGATGCGGCAAAAGCGCTGGCTAATTTTGACCTCGTCGAAGCACAATTTTATGCCGCTTAGGCGGTTGAGGTTGCGGCCGGCTTAGCCATTTTTGACGGCGTGCACAATGTAGTTAATGGCAACCTGCCCAGACTCCCTAAAGCGCCCGGTGATAGGGTTGTAGCTGAGCCCTTTGATTTGCTTGACCTCTAGGCCGGCGCGTCGACAGGCGGCGCTCAGCTCGGCGGGGGTGATAAATTTTTTGTAATCGTGGGTGCCGCGCGGCAGCATATTGGCGACATACTCAGCCCCCAGTACAGCGAGCAAGTAGGCGAGGGGCGTCCGGTTCAGGGTCGAAAAAAACACATCACCACCGGCTTTGGTTAAATCGGCGCAGGCCGAAATAACACTGGCAGGATCGGGCACGTGCTCAAGCATCTCTAAGCTGCAAACGACATCGTAGGCGCCGGCCTGAACGGACGCGTGTTGCTCGGCTGTGGTTTGTTGGTAGTCGATATCTAGCGCGCTTTGTGCCGCGTGCATTTTGGCGACATCTAACGGGGCCGCCCCCATATCAATGCCCGTTACTCGGGCGCCTCGGTGGGCCATGGCCTCGGTCAGTAAACCCCCACCACAACCCACATCAAGCAGTTTTTTACCCGCTACTTTTGCACAACGGTCAATAAAATTAGCGCGAATAGGGTTCATTTGGTGCAGGGGTTTAAATTCGCCCTCGGCATCCCACCAGCGGTTGGCGGCGTGTTCAAACTTTGCGATTTCCGCGTTATCGACATTGGTGTGGTGGGACGATTTGCAATTTTTAGCGCCTTGCTGTGTGGTTGGAGTCTGCGTTGGTGCGGTCATGGGTGAATCCTGTATGAGGTGTCTATCGGGCCATTTGTCGCCGCGCACCCGAGTGCCAGCGCGAAATAGTGGTGGCACACTAGGCGGTTTTTTCGGCCAGTGTTTGCTGCCAGCCCAAGGCGTTGCGTTTTATTTCGGCTTCGTTAAGCGTAGTTAATAGCTTATCGCGCAATAACCGGCGACCATCGACCCAAACGTCTGTAACGTTTCGGCTTTGGTTGGTATATACCAGTAGCGAGGCCAGGTTAAAAGCCGGCAGGCAAGCTAGGTCGTCCAGTGATATGGCGATCATATCTGCAGCTTTGCCGACCTCTAGGCTACCTGTAATCTCGTCGATGCCGAGCGCTTTAGCACCGTTAAGGGTAGCCATTGTGAGGGCCGTGTAAGCGCAAATGGCTTCGGCGTTATTGGCCGTTACTTTGCCGATAAGCGCCGCGGTTTGTAGTTCGCCAAACATATCTAAGTCGTTATTGCTGGCGGCGCCATCTGTGCCCAACGCCACGGTAATGCCGGCGTCAATCAGTGCTTGAGTCGGGCATAGCCCGCTAGCGAGCTTCAAATTGGATTCGGGGCAGTGAATCACGCTGGCGCCGTGTTGTGCGGTGATGGCGATGTCGCTCTCGTTTACCGCGGTCATGTGAACGCATTGGGTGCGCGGCGTGAGAATGCCCAACTGCTGTAAACGGTCGATAGGGCGCTCGCCGTTGGCGGCGATGGCGTCGTCCACCTCGGCTTGGGTTTCGTGTAAATGAATATGGACTGGGGCCTGTAGCTCTGCGCTTAGTACAGCAATGCGCGCAAACACGTCGTCGCTTACGGTATAGGGCGCGTGGGGGCCAAAGCCTACGGTTATGCGCTCAATCGCACGGTAGCGATCGTGAAGGTCGATGCCTTTGGTAATGGCCTCGTCTGGGGTTTGCGCCCACGGGGTGGGAAAGTCCAGAATCGGAAAGGTAATTTGGGCGCGAATCCCACTGACTCTGGCCACTTCGGCGGCCGCTTCGGGGTAAAAGTACATATCGCTGAAACAGGTGGTGCCGCCTTTAAGCATTTCGGCAACGGCAAGCTCGGTACCGTCTTCAACAAATTTGGCGTCGACCCAGTGTGCCTCGGCGGGCCATATGTGCTCCTCGAGCCAGCGTTTAAGAGGCAAGTCGTCGGCATAGCCGCGCAACAGGCTCATCGCTGCGTGGCCGTGGGCGTTGATTAAGCCCGGCATCAAAACGTGCTGGTTGAGTGTCACCTCTTCTTTGCCGCGGTATTGTGCCTTGGTTTGTGCGGTTGGCTGAATCGCAATAATTTTACCGTGCTCGACAACCACGCTGCAGTTTTGCAGTGCCGCAGTGCGCGGGCTGTTGGCGAGCGTATCGGCGTCGGCAGCCATTGGCAGAATCCACGCGGCGTGAATAATTAAATCGACCTGTTGTTCGTTGTCTGCAGCCATGCCAAACCCTTTTGTCGTTGTACCTGTGAGTCGCCTTGCCCCGCCAACGCGGGGCAAGCCATAAGCCTTTGTTGTTGGTCCCG
>DATBNJ010000003.1:0-10067 GCA_036554385.1 Marinagarivorans sp.
CGTGAACCATGGTACCGTCCGGCTGCACATTTAACAAATTAAACACATCGCTAAAGATCGCATAGTGCTCAACACCAATGTTCCGTGTTCCAGTGTTAAAGCCACTAATCCCTGAAGCTAAGGTGATCGGGCCATTACCTGGAGTATGATTTTGGCCATCGCCCATTTCACTAATCACACAGACTACGGTTTTCTCATAAAGACCTGGGTTTGCCTTGAGACGCGTAATTAAATGTGAAACCCCCTTATTCATGTAACCAATAATCTGCGGCAAAAACGCATTATCGTTACTGTGGTTACCGCCGTGGTGATCCGCGCCACTAATAGGTACGGAATCAGCGCTCCCGTCGTTAGGGCTCCATGACGCTTGAGTTTCATTGAATTGAATAGACACCACATTGGTCAATCCACACGCCAGCGCCGTCACAGCAATATCTGCTTGCGCCTTATATTCTTGCAATGGTGTGCCCAAAGACTGAATGCTCGGCGCGGAACAAGCACCGCCGCCACCGGAACCACCGGTATCTCCGCCGGACATCAACTGCTCCAAATAATCTTGCTGAGCATTCATATCATTGCGCTGACGATTCTCAACGGCTTCACGGTGTGCGATTAACTTGGCACGTTCGTCACCATCAAGTTTCGCTTCAAGCGCGTCGAGCGCACGCAAGTTTGCCTCAGCAATCTTAAGACGCTTTGCGTACACAGATGGGCCGTCATCGCCGCCCGTTCCGGGCATCGGTGGCGGTGGTGCACTGTTAAAAATAGATTGCAGTGCAATGCGCGAATTCCACTCACGCCCTACGGCTTGACCATTCAAACGGTCGATGCCGGCAGCTTGATTACTATCGGCTGAGGGCTCTGCACTGCCACCTGGGCCAGAGTATACACCCAGCTGGATAGAGCGGAATGGCGTTAAGTTGCCCATTACCTTAGCAAGCTGCATGTTCACACTGCTGCCGTTGGCTACGTTTCCTTGGTAGGACTCAGCACCAGCCGCCTGCTGCAAGTTACCGTGATTACCAGGCTTAGAAATCGTCATTTCCAACGCGGCGATACTGTCTTGGTGTGGTGCCAATGGCGAAAGCGCGGGCGAACTAAAGCCGCCTGTCAGGTAGCGCCCGTCGGGAGAGCCATTGGGCTGGTAAATCAAGATGAACTTGCGATCATCTTGAGCCTGGGCAAAGCGCGAGTGCATCATGCCGCCCACGAATGGGGAGGCACGCAACAATGAACCGGAGACACCCCACTTACTCAGTTTTTCAAGAAACTGACGGCGATCTCTATTGATCTTTTTCATTGTTCTTTCAGTAATTTTATTCATAGCAATATTCCTGAGAGACCTTAGTTTTGAAGCTGTGAGTCGTCGATTGAACGACGCAGGCGAACGAGATCAAGCGTACCAATTTTGCGATACAACGCTTTAGGGTCGTCATTCGGGCCCAACTCAGAGACTAATTGTTCTTTCACACACGAGTACTCTGACTCTTGTTTAGCGCTCAATAGTACCGGCTCACGGATTCGACCACTCTCATCTTTCGAATAGGCTTTAGTATCGAGCGGCAAGCCCGTTGTCCAGCGGAAGCTATTGACAGCCAAACAGCTACGAACCGCGGGCAAATCAGCAATTTGCTTGGCTAAATCCTTCGTACCCTCAAAGGTGATTAAGTTCGAGTCGCTAATCGAGCTTAACCCGTACAAAGTGCCCGAAGCATCGATCGGTAAACCGGGTTTACCTGCATCGCTTACCCCTGTTTGTGTAGTGCGCGGTAAACCATAGGCATCAAAGTCCTCTAAGCCAAATAGCGGGTTGATTATCTTCTCGTGGCAGCTAGCACACAGCGGGCTGTCGGTCTGCCTTTCGAAGAACTCGCGACTCGTTAACTCACCTTGTAATGATAGCTCATTGATTTCGTTCAAAGCCTCAACACGCGCCGCAGCCAAGGCTTGCTGCTCAGCAGGATCGCCCGAAATATTTACCGGCGGCGGAACAACGTGACACATCATCAGCTCGCGCAACTTCACCGCGCGGAGAATTGGACGCGTATAAGCATCAGAACCCGTGTTAACCATAAACGCGCCACTAGTAAGGATGCCGCCACGCTCCACGGTGCTAGTAACACGCCAGTCGTTATCGCCGCTGCTGCCACTGTTAACGCCATAGTACTGAGCTAGCCGACGGTTAAGTACCGTAAAGTCACCGCCGTACAAATCGCCAAATGGCACATCTTCGTTATAGAACACTTCGCTAAATAGTTCGCGCACTTCTCGAGCCATATCGGCCTTGATGTCATCGGTGAACTTACCGTCCTGACGCGTTGCATCAAATACCCGGTCAGCTAAGAACCAGTTGGCGGCGAAATTAGCCGTGTGCTGGCGACCTCGCGGTGTCTCGATCAAGCGATCAATCTGGCTCGCAATTTGCGCTTCAGTGTTTAAACGATTATTGCCAGCCGCACTCATCAGGGTTTCGTCTGGTGTTGAACCCGTGTACATGTAAGCGAGGGCTGTCGCTGTTTCATAAGGGTCTAGCACGTAAGCGTTGCGATCAGCTGCGCTCAACTTGCTTCCGCCGCTCGATAGCGTACCGAGATCCATACCTCGCTGAATGGCTTCGGATACGGGAATACCCATCTCAGAACGGTACAGAAACTGAGGTGCCGTAATCGCTGCAGCAAGCGCAACCTGCAGGCCTTCATCGCCCATCTCGCTGAAAATATCCGAATACGTCGAGCGCTCTTCGTCAGTCAATGGACGGCGGAACATGCGCTCGGCAATACCCATAAAAGTCGCTTCGCAATTAGTGCCACAATTGTAGCGCTGTTGGACTTTTTCCGTAGCGATCAACGAAAGGTTTTCCGCCGCAGACACCACTTTACGCAAAGTGTCTTCTGTAACGCGCTGATCAGTGTTCACTGGGTAAAAGCTCTTACCGTGGCTGCCACCAACATAGCTGTAGCTCTGTTCAAAGTCGCCGTCATCAATCAAGCCGATATCTACTAAAGACTTCGACATTTCGTTAGAGGTCAATAATCGAACCGTGCGTAAGCCATAGCTAATTTCATTTTCGGAGGTGCAGCTTGACGCTTGTGGATCACCGCCACCGCTAGTTTCAAGAGAAACGGCCACCATGTACGCTGCAGTGTTTACAGCGCAATTATCGACATCGGTACAGCCATTCGCTGCGTTGAATGGCATGGTAGCTCTGATCGCCTCAACCAGATCCGGAAATCCTGAATCTGTCAAGGCATAAGAAATATCAATATTCGCTAGGCCAGAGAAGATACCTTCACCTTCAGGAACGTGGCACGATGTGCCACAAACAGCCTCGAACTGAGTCTTTATGGTCGCAAAGTCATCGGCATCATCAACCGTTACACCGCCGGAGGGTGCAGAACTGCTCGCAACTGGCGCACTACTAACTGGCGGCGCAACACTGCTTGAAGAAACTACCGCAGCGCTTGAGCTTGAGGAAACAACCGGCGCACTAGACGCGGGCGGTAATACACCACCGACGGGAATCAGTTCAAAGTAATTGACATTCGCTTCGCCGTCATTAAAGGTGATACGAATGGTGGGGTTGGACGTTCGAATCGCGACACCGTCGATTGCATTATCAACATAGCTTTCCCAACCATTACCAACCGTCTGCACAGAGCCCACTGGAGAGCCGTCGACAGAAACTTGAATGGTGCGGCCAGCATCCGCGGACGAGGTGCGCAGCACTAGGTCGTAGTTGCCGGGCACAACATTGCTCACATCGTACTCTACCCACTCACCGGCGGCGGTGTAGCCAATGGCGCATGTGCCGTTGAAATCGACAAGATCAACGTCACCTTCACTACAGATACCGCTCGAAGCACCCTCGCGATTTTGGTCAACTTCGTTAAAGCGATCATAGTCTTGAGACAGGACGCGGATAGTAGAAGCTTGCGCAGCTGAAGAGCTAACAACAGCGGGAGCGCTCGAACTCGGCACTGGCGCAGCAGAACTTACCGAAGAAACAGCAGCAGGCGCAGACGAAGAATTGACCGCGATGCTGGAAGAATCCTGCGATGAGCCTTGACCTGGGTCAGGTTCAGAAACACAGGCCCCCAAGGCCGCGGCGGAAACCACCATACCGGCTAATTTCGTAACTCGAAATAAACCGGAAAAAGATCGATTGGGTAGCATATAAAAAGTACCTTTACTCTGTATTTTGAAAATCCAATAGTCGCAGGTCACAGTGCTTTTCGCTACCGAAATTCACTATGACAGGCGGTTTCTATGAGGCAGTTCGCACAACACTCACCCTCAAAATCCAGGCAAGCGGTAACAAGAATTCAGCGCAACAAAACCATCGATGTTAAATGTACACGGCTAGACTACGCGCTAACGTATACGTTAGGCGAGACGCCAAAATACGAATTTGGGACACACATCAAGTTTTTCAAGAAAGTTGTCAAAATAGGCGGGCACTATTGTTATTTTTTACCATCTTGGCGTTATTTTTTTACCATCTTGTTGGCACCGCCAAACAAGCGCCCCAAAAGGCGGCGCTCGAGCACTGTGCTCCTAGCCTTGTGCCCGAATAGCCTTGCACCTCAAAAGTATCTACGTCGGCACTTGCCTAACAGATGGATAGCGCCGCAGCTCGATAATGACAATCGCGGCCACAACCACGATTACCCCTTAGATTTTAAAAGCAACTTTGCGGTAGTACTGAAGCTCTGCAATTGAATCTTTAATATCATCCAACGCCAAGTGGCTGCCCTGCTTTTGCACGCCGTCTAACAGCTCTGGTTGCCAACGGCGTGTCAGTTCTTTAATGGTGGATACATCTATGCTGCGATAGTGGAAGTACTCTTCGAGCTCTGGCATATAGCGCACAAGAAACCGGCGGTCTTGCCCAATGGAGTTACCGCAAATCGGGCTTTTTCCCTTCGGCACCCAGTGTTCAAGGAAAGCCAGGGTAGCTTTTTCCGCTGCACGCATGGTGACATCACTGTCGAGCACACGCTTCACCAAACCGGAACCTCCGTGCTGCCGCCTATTCCAATCATCCATCACATCCAATACCGCTTTGGGTTGATGAATAGCCAATACCGGCCCCTGCGCAAGCACGTTCAATTCGCAGTCAGTCACTAGAGTTGCGATTTCGATGATGGTATCTTGCTCGGGCAAAAGGCCCGTCATTTCAAGGTCGATCCAAATTAAATTATTGTCGTTTTGCGTCGTGGTATTTGTCATTTTGGAACTCTGTAAACGGAAAAATGGATGCATTGCGGATATACCGCAAATTTGTCGTACAATGCATGCCGATTATAGACCAGCAAATGCGGATTAATGTGGCCAAACGTAGACTCAGCAAACAACAAAAAGCGCGCATCGACGATAAACACGCGAGCACCATCGATCGCAATGTCAAATCCGCAGGCAAAAACGCCACAACCCCCAACGACAATAACTTTGGTGCAGCCGTCGACGGCCTTGTGATCAGCCATTTTCGCGCGCAGGCCGATGTAGAGTGCCAAACATCCGGCGACGTTGTACGCTGTCACTTGCGCGCCAACTTACCTCATATTGTCACCGGTGACCGCGTCATTTGGCGCCGAGGCCTTGGCGAATCAGCCAGCGAAGGCATTGTAGAAGCGATCGAGCCCCGATCGAGCGAGCTTTGCCGCCCCGATAGCTACGGCAAAATGAAGCTGGTAGGCGCCAATGTGACCCGCGCTATTATCGTTATCGCACCGGAACCCGAGGCACACAGCAACCTTATTGACCGCTACATCATCGTCGCCGAGCACCTCGGCTTAGACGTTTTGCTGTTGCTCAACAAATGCGACCTACTCGAAAAAAACAGCCCCACAGAAACACTTTTAAAAAAATATCAAGCGCTGGGGTACACAACACTGTCGGTATCGAGCAAACTCGGTATCGCAATGGAAGCCCTCCAAGAAACCCTCAAAGCGGGCTGCAGCATTTTTGTAGGGCAATCGGGTGTGGGCAAATCATCGGTGATACAGTCGTTGCTGCCCGAAGAAACCATCAAAGTCGGCGAACTGTCTGATGTCGCACGCAAGGGTCGCCACACTACGACGCACGCCAAACTGTACCACTTTCCCGAAGGCGGCAACTGCATCGACTCCCCGGGCATTCGAGAATTCGGGTTATGGCACCTCAACCCAGATGACATTCTTTATGGCTTTCGTGAATTTCGCCCCTTTATTGGTCAATGCAAATATAGAAACTGCACCCACATCAACGATGCCAACTGCGCGATATCCAAAGCGACAGAAGACGGCAAAATTAGCGCAGAGCGCTACAAGAGCTTTACCTTTATTGTGCAAAGTTTAAGCGAGGTAACGATACAGGGCGAGCACCCGTTTTAAAGGACCCACGCTAAACCATCGAATTTAACCCCTAGCCATCGAGTCAGACACCGTATGAGCGACCAACTATTTATTGCCTTGCAACGCTTGGCGCCGCAGCACCTCATCTCGCGAAGTGCCGGTTTCTTGGCGAACAGCACAAACCCTTTTATCAAAAATACCTTCATCCGATGGTTTGCCAACAAGTACGACGTCGACATGGATCAGGCGCTGGAACCCAGCTTAGAAAACTATGCCTGCTTTAACGACTTTTTTACTCGCGCGCTAAAGCCCACAGCCCGCCCTATCGATCAAGACAAGGTTTTAGTGTGCCCCGCCGATGGAGCCATCAGTCAAATCGGTATTATAAAAGATGGCCGAATATTTCAAGCGAAAGGGCAAGACTTTTCCTTGACTGAGCTCATCGGCGGTAATCCCGAACACGCGGCCCCATACCAAGACGGTAATTTCGCCACCGTGTATTTATCGCCTCGCGACTACCATCGCGTACATATGCCACTCGCAGGCAAACTGACCAGCATGACACATATCCCAGGCCAGTTGTTTTCAGTCAACGCCGTAACAGCCGAGCACGTGCAACGCTTATTTGCCAGAAACGAGCGCGTTGTCTGCCACTTTGATACCGACCATGGTCCCATGGCTGTTGTGCTCGTTGGTGCGATGATTGTAGCCAGTATTTATACCCCATGGGCCGGTCTGGTGGCGCCGCAGAAAAAACAGGTTAGGCACTTTGAGTACCAGCAAAGCGAACCTGTAAACTTAGCAAAAGGCGCTGAGATGGGTCGCTTTCTGCTTGGCTCTACCGCGATAGTGTTAACCCCTAAAAATACCATTCAGTGGCATGACCACCTAGGCCCCAATAGCCCGGTGCGCATGGGTCAAGCGATGGGCGGGATTTTATAGCGCGCACACCTGTGCGCTAGCGCGTCGAGCGCGGCCGGCACACCGATAGCGATTCCTGCGCGAATCAAAGGCCCCTCATAGCCAAACGCTATAAAAGCGCCCAATTAATAACGCTCTGCTGTACTACAGTTAATAGATAATTAACAAGTACGGTTGATAGCTCGTGGCAAAACGCAAAACTATCGGCGTCTACACGCCTTATCTGCAGGGTTTTTACTTTGGCGAATTAGTCAGTCAATTACAGCAATATTGTTTTTTGAAAGGCTATGCCTTCACCGTCATTAAAACCGACAGCTTTGGCACCTTTACCTCCAAAATGCATAGCGACCGCTTCGATAGCGTCGTTATCCTGCGCAACGCAATACACAGCAAACTGGCACAGTACCTACTAGAGCAAGGCAAAGCCATAGTTTCCGTCGCTTACGATTACTTCCCTTTGGCCATCCCCATGGTCAGTAGTGATAACGAGCTTGGTACAGAGCTGGCATTCAACTATTTGCTTCAAAAAGGCCATCGCGACATCGCGTTTGTTGGCGACCTATCCCAATACGATATCCGCAAGCGGTACGAAGCCTACTGCGATCAATGTGAAATTAATGACTTAGAGATAAAAGACGGCAACGTTTTTGTAGTGGAAGACACATTATTTTCTGGCGGCTACGGCGCAGCTAGCCGCTACCTAGAAAGCCAATGCGCCGCAAAAGGCATTATTTGCGGCGCTAGTTTGACTAGCATCGGCTTTAGTCGGCATATAGAGCTTTTGTCGCAAAAGCGCAGCGAGCTTGACATCGTCGGCTTTGACGCTATCTCGCTAGTGCCCATAACTGACCCGCTGATGGCCATGGTCGATCAAAACCTGCACTTAATGGCCTACAAAACCTTAAACATCTTAGAGGGCTTTTTCAGTGATGGTGACACCTTTGAACGACATCACCTAGTCGAGCCCAAGCTAATAACACCGCAAAGCGACTTTATGCAAGCTGAAGATGCCTTTTTAGCCACAAGCACAGACCTGCCAGAGCTTCACAACGCAAACTATATGAAAAGCGTCATCAATAACTTGGAAGAATGGCCAAAAACTATCGTCGAAAGTAACTTAAATAGCCTAATGATGCTGGCACCACTGTTTGAACGTTATATGCAAAAAGCCTGTTATGGGCGCACAGCGGTCAGTAAAAACGGCGAGGAGTATGTCAAAGTCGTCAAAGTGTTTTCTCCAACCCATGTCACTCACATACCCAAGAACGACATGAAAACATTATCGGAGGCCGCAGCTTACCCTGTAGTAGCCGAGCATTTTGTAGATCCCGACCTAGACACCAGCGTTCACCTTCCCATTTTTCAAGATGACAGGCTGTGGTCTGTGATCAGCGTATATGGCGCCAGCCAAAAAACGAAAAACCCCAATAGTTTTTCCGCTTTTAGCGCCTACCTCGACAACATCGCCAACCACCTAAAACTTAAAATACAAAAAAGCCTCCTCCCCTCATTGTGTGAAAAAGCACTCAAAGACGATGACAACGCATCGGTTGCTTCAGGCACAATTACCTGGGCAGGCCAGCGCAACGAAGCACAATGGGACAACGACGCCCTAGTGGCTATTGGTCTTACCTCCCCCCTAGAGCAAAGCATCTACCGGCACATGGACCTCACTGATCGCATTCACCCAAGCGACGAAGATTCGCTGCGTGAGTGCCTTGTGAATGCCAAAGAAGAGGCGTTTAGCGTTAATGTCCGACTCAAGCACAAAAACAAAAGTTATTTACCCTTTCAAATTGAACGAGGTGAGGTAAAAGACAACGGAGAGCTCACCTTGCAACTTACACTCGTCAACTCCGTGAGCTAGCCTTCATGTTTCTTAATGAGCACGCCAATCAAATTGTCTACGGCCTCATTTTGCTTCTCATTTTTAGCACCCTCGCCAACCTGTATTTCATCAACGCGCGCGGGCAACGCAAAGTCGGTGGCAGATCCTTCACAAAACGGTTAACGGCCAATATCGCAGAGTTTTTGCACGATCAGGCGCAAAAAACCGAAACCGCAAAACGTCACAACGAGCGCAAGCACCTTAGCAAAGGCGTTATCTCGCTTCGCAATGCCTACTTGAAAATCGAAGCAAAAGCACTCGTTCAACCGATTGACAGTAAAGAGTACTGGAACTTTATAAACATCAATGTGCAAAAGCTCCTGGACATTCTCATCGAGCAGAAAAAAAGTAAGCCCCTCTTAGACATTGAAAAGAAAATAGAGCTAATACGGCAAAAAATTGCAATGTCGCCACAAAACGAAAACACCTTAAATGTATTAAACAGTTTAGAAAAGTTTCACTCAGCCTGCGTAGCCAATAGTAAAAACCCCATGAAAATTGCGCACTATAGTGAAAAACTAGAACAACTACTGAATAAGCTCGACAGCGCCGCGTATCGCAAACTGACCGAAAAATCTAGCCTGCATGACAACTACACACAATCGAGCCAAAAAACCCTTAAATCCATCAAGACACACATCGAGCAATCCGGAAAGGCTGCCCAACAACTCAACGATATAAACCCCGACGATTTTGACTTCCCCATCCAAGCATTCAACAAAAACAACGACGATATTATTAAAAGCGTAGATAAGTTTGAACAAAACATTGAACGCATCGATAGCACCAACAAAAACAATAAAACCGCACTGATTACCTCGTCCAACCACGAAATCAAACACGCCAACTCTAAACTTGATGAGCTATCAGAACAAATTCAACGGGAAAACGAAATTGAGATTGAGCGCTTACGTATAATCATAAAA
>DATBNJ010000021.1:0-4974 GCA_036554385.1 Marinagarivorans sp.
ATCGATATCAAGAAAAACAAAGATGAAAACGGCATCCCCAAAGACGGGGTTCCGTTCCATCCGTTTTACACGGTTCACGACTTAGTCGGCATTACCGTATTTCTGTTTGTGTTTTGTGCGATCATTTTCTTTGCGCCGGAAATGGGCGGTTTCTTTCTGGAATACGCCAACTTTGAGCAAGCCAATGGCTTAAAAACCCCCGAGCACATCGCGCCCGTTTGGTACTTCACACCGTTCTATGCGATTTTGCGTGCGGTGACGATTGATATCGGCCCCTTCGACTCTAAGTTCCTGGGCTTTGTGGCCATGGGCGCGGCAATTGCCGTGCTATTTGTGCTGCCGTGGCTCGACCGTAGTCCCGTGCGGTCTATGCGCTACAAAGGTACAATTAGCCGCGTGGCGTTGATCGTTTTTGCTGCTGTGTTCGTTATTTTGGGTTACCTAGGGGTTAAGGAGTCGACACCTGCGCGTACGGTGTTATCCCAGGTTTGTTCGATTTTGTACTTTGCCTACTTTATTGGCATGCCATTTTGGACCAAGTACGAAAAAGTAAAACCGGTGCCAGAGCGGCTCCAACAAAAAGGCTTAAGCAAGGCGTTGGTGTTTGGCGGCTTGGCTTTGTTTGCCGTGTTAGTGATTGTGCCCATTCAGGCAACGGCCGCCAGCGGTGGGGCCTGCGGCTTGGTGCCCTGCGAGCACTTTGAGGCCGACTTTGAAGATAAAGAGTCTTTGCAGAATGGCGCTAAAACATTCGTCAACTACTGCATGGGTTGTCACTCCGTTCAGTATTCGCGTTTTGGCCGCGTCGCTGATGACTTAGACATCCCGCGTGATGTGATGACGGAGCAGCTGATCTTTGGGGACCAGAAAGTCGGTGACTTAATGATCGGCTCGATGGACCCTAAAAAATCTAAGGTATGGTTCGGTGCTGCGCCGCCCGACCTCAGTCTTGTGGCTCGTTCGCGCAACCCCGAGTGGTTGCTTACCTACATGCTAACCTTCTACAAAGACGACAGCCGCCCGACAGGAGTGAACAACAAGGTGTTCGAAAATGTGGGCATGCCGCATGTGTTGTTGGAGCTTCAGGGGCTGCAAGAGTGTTCGCCCGGCCCTAAATACGACGATTACGGTCGCGTTATTCGCAATGCTGTGGGTGAGTTGGGCGAAACAGACCCCTGCGGCACCCTAGAGGTTAAAAGTGTAGAAGGGAGCATGACACCTAAAGAATACCGTCGCGCCATGTACGACTTGGTCAATTTTCTGGAGTACGTTGCCGAGCCCATTGCCGCTAAGCGCAAGTCAATAGGCATTTATGTTTTGGCATTTTTATCGTTGTTCTTCGTTTGTGTATGGTTCCTCAATCGCGAGTATTGGCGAGATATCCACTAAGTGGGCATCTAGGTAGTAGGTACGCTACTCGGCGCTAAAAAAACCAGCTTAGGCTGGTTTTTTTATGAAGGTCGATTCAGTCTTGCCGCTGAGGCGGTATCCCCCCATACTGTGCGGCCCGATGCGTACCCAGTGCGCGCACCGTAAAAACATGTCTGTATTTGGTAGGCTTTACTTATGACCATGTCTTCTAGTCGTCCGTATCTTATCCGTGCTCTGTATGAGTGGATAAACGATAACCAGCTCACACCATACTTGCTCGTCAATGCCAACGAGCAAGGCGTGAGTGTGCCGCAAAGTTTTGTCGGCAAAGACGGCCAAATTATTTTGAACGTAGCGCCGCGCGCTATTGTCGGGTTTGATATATCCAATGCTGCGGTAAGCTTCAGTGCGCGCTTTGGTGGTGTGCCCACCGATATCTACGTGCCTAGCCATGCGATTATGGGTATTTACGCCAAAGAAAACGGTAAAGGCATGATGTTTGAGCCGGAATCCGCGCCGCCAGAACCCCCCAAAAGCTCCAAGGGAAAAGAGAAGTCCGTCAAAAAACCCATGCTTAAAGTGGTTAAGTAATTGTTCGCAGGCTAGTCTGGAACGATAAGTCGATAAAAGGTTATTGATTATGCTGCCGACAATCCTTGACTTTGAGGCATCGGGTTTTGGTCACGAAAGTTACCCTATCGAGGTGGGTGTGGCCTTGTCTGACGGGCAGCGATTTTGCACTCTGATTAAACCGCTGCAAGATTGGTCCCATTGGGATGAATCGGCGGCACAGGTTCATCAAATTAGTCAGCACGACTTACAGCGTCACGGCGTGCCTGTTAGCGACGTATGTGCGCGCCTTAACCAATTGCTGAGAGATCAAATCGTTTACTGCGATGGTTGGGTCGTCGATAAGCCGTGGCTCAATAGACTTTATGAGGCCGCTAATACCGCACCAAGTTTTTCGTTGTCGCCGATTGAATCGATTCAGTCAGAAGCTCAACAAAATATCTGGGCGGAAGTCAAAGACGAGTTGCTTGAGAGTTTTGCATTTGACCGGCATCGGGCCAGTCATGATGCGCTACTGATCCAAGAAACCTACAAAGCCACACGCCATTTGCGGTCTAAGTAGGGGCGTCCTTGCCCCTTGCATCCTGCAACTCCTTTACGGGTTTCCAATAGCGCAGTATTTTTCGATGGCGTTGTGGTAAGTCGTGAAGGTGTAAGTCATGATGGCTTGCTGGTAAAGCGCACTGGTGGTGGCCGTTTCGCAATCGATGCGGCCGGCAATCAGGTCGGTTAGTGCGACAACCGTGGCGGCAGATTTAATTTCGTCATCACCATAGCCAAGTAATTCATCCAATGATTTCTCGAGAGTCACGCTTTGGGGCTCGCCTGCGGGGTCGTCGTAAGTTATGGTTAATGCGAATTGCTCATGCCCTTCAGCTTCTCGGTCTTTGCTAAACATTTCTAAAAAGAATTGCTCACTGTTGTAGGCGAAGTTAATGGTTTGCACATCGTCTTCTTGCTCGGATATCTCCTCGGCTGCTGATTTGAGCTGATCAAAATTTTGCGGGTAGGTTAATTGAAATTTCACATTGCTTACTGCGGTGTCTATAAACCGAATAAAATCTTGGCGAAATAACCGATCCGCGTCGGCTGGGGTAATCATTGCCGCGTAAACACTTTTGCCAATATCGGTCAGAGTGTTTAGAAAGTCATCGTTAAATCCCTCGCCAATACCCACGCCTGCAAGGTGAATACCTTCCGCGCCGTTTTGGCTGATGTGGTCAGCAATTATGCTGGGGTCGACTTCACCGGCATTGGCATTGGCATCGGTGAGTAAAATAATACGGTTAGATTTTTCAGGGTCAAAGTTTTCGTTGGCGACGCGATAAGCTTCGGCAATACCGCTGGCTATGTTGGTTCCATTGTGTGCATAGAGCCGATTTACCGCATTTTCATAATCCGTTAAGTCGGCGTCAAATGACCAGCCAAAAAGTTCGGTTTCCGCGCTGCTGTTAAATGCCACGAGGTTGACGATATCACCTGCCTTAAGGCTATCGGTCAGCGCCAGTAAACCTTGCTGAGTCACGTCCATGCGGGATTGAATGGCTGACTGGCTTTGGCTATAGCTGTTTCCCATAGATCCAGACGTATCCACCAATAGTGTTAAGACAACATTATTGCGCTCCATTTTATTGAGCGTTGGGCCGCTAATATTCACCCCCAGGCCATAAAGCTCGCCCTCGAGGCTGATGTTTAGCGGTACTTCATTGTTGCTTGCTTGGTATAAGCCCATGGAGATCGCAAAGGGGCCCGCTAGCTCAAGATTAAAGTGGTTAAAGTTTTCAGCATTTAAAAACTCATAAGCGCGCCCCCAGTCCCGGTTGGGGTGGCGCCCGGCGTTGATTTCGGCAAAGCTGAGATCCCGCGAAGCGGTACTGGCAGAGTCGTCATAACTGAAGTAGTAGGTGGTGGCCTCGGCGTCGACTATCGGAGTTTCCGGCGACGTGTTGGACGCAGGTGGCGGATTTGAGGTGCCACCGTTGCTACTGTAGCTGCCGCTCTCCGAGCTTGAACCGGAGCAGCCAGTGAGCAAAGCAGGGCCTGCCACCAATGCCGTTATGGTGAATAGTTGTTTGAGCATTGCATCTCCCCGTCGAGGCTCTCTCAGGCCTAATTTTTATTGTGGTAACGGGCACGGTAAGGGTTTATTGCCGGGGGCGCTATGCGTAAAACTACGTATTTCCTTTTGTAGGTTACCTGAGTGTCGACGCGTTCACGCCTTGATGTCGATGGCGAGTTCGCAGGCAAGTCCCTCGAAGGTTGCGCGCAATTGATCGCCGGGTTGGACTTGTCCAACGCCCGCCGGCGTACCCGTTAATATCAAGTCGCCTTCATCCAGTTCGGTAAATTCAGAAAGCTGACGTAAGAGTTCGGGTATCGACCAAATCATATCTTTGATGGTGCCTTGCTGAACCGGTTTTCCGTTGTTAAGCAGGCTAAATTTGCCGAGCGAGTTAATCTCTTGCCACGAACGTGAATGCAGTGCAGAACACGGCGCTGAAAAATCAAAGCCTTTAGCCGTTTCCCAAGGGCGCCCCTGCGCTTTGCAGGTTTGTTGGATGTCTCGGCAGGTCATATCCAAAGCCAGCCCGATACCGCAGATGGCGGACTCCGGTGAGCTGGCTGTCACTTGGCTGCCTATCGCGACAGAGACTTCTAGTTCGTAGTGTACATTGTGGCTGTAGGCTGGTAGCGTCCACTCAACGGGTTGGCTTGCATTACACAGCGCAGTCAAGGGTTTATAAAAAAAGAACGGCGGTGCCTCTGCCGGTTCGTGCCCCATTTCTTTGGCGTGTTCAGCATAATTTCTGCCAATGCAAATAAGGCGGCGAACATGGTAGGGCACTTTGTTGTTTTTGTCGTGTAATGGTAATGAATATGTGCGAGGCTGAGAGGTCTTGTAGATCATTTTTGTGTTCGCCGTATTGTGTTGCGCTTAGGTGCTGCAGATTGCGGTTGACGGGTAAAAATGCCAATGCGTTAAGCCAAGCTGCTAAAACCCGATGTCTATAAGCTTGGTTGGTCTGATAACTG
>DATBNJ010000023.1:0-2393 GCA_036554385.1 Marinagarivorans sp.
AAGAACCCAGTAGCGCCCAATACCGGACTGAAAGGCCCCACCCCCACCCTCGCCTTACTATAGCTACCCGGCCATAGTAAGCACCCACTACCAAGAACACCTAGGCATACAGCCGGCTTTACCTTGCAACGTTTGGGGTTGCGCTTTTTCGAAGGTTGCTTTGACTAGAGTTTTGAGTGAGTGTCCCGATAGGCTCTTGCGGCCCGCCTTTGGTTATATGGCTAAAATGTGGCAACCAACCAAAATCAGTTATCCTAAAACGCTTGCTTGATAACCGTAACGAGATCGAAAATGCCGCACTTGATTCTGATATTTGGTGCATTGAAATTTATTAAAGCCCCCACCTAAAACGGCCCACACTCGGGGACAGTCACCCTAAAATCTGGGTGGTTCCATACCTTGATTTGCCCCCCCTAGCAGCCACTTTATGTGGAAGCCACAGTAGCGCCTTGATCTTTTTTACCAAGGGTTGCCGGTTACTTAGGCACTCCCACGCTTCGACTATCGTATAGCCCTTGGGCAAAGCTCATTAAAACTGGCGGTTGCTTTGGCTGGGGTTTTGAGTGTCCCGATAGGCTCTGCGGGTTTTGAGTGACTGTCCCCGATAGGCTCTGCCATAATGTCTTATCTTGATAAGATTTCTTTTAAAGCGGATCACAGTATTCAGAGAGCTAAACGACGCGCCCAAGAAGTAGCCTTTGCTACCGTGTCACTGAATGGAATGAGCTGAGCAGGGCTGTAGGCAATTTGCCACTATTGTGGAGGATAGGCAGGCGGTACAATGCTGCTTAGCCATCAGGCGTAGGAGCGGTGTATGACCATTACAGGGTGTTTAAACAAGCGGCTTGGGCTGGCGTTATCAATTTTTGCAACGTTGGGGATATTACTGGGCTGCAGTGAGAAGCAAAGCCAAGGCGCAGGTAACATGCCGGTGGCGATCGCGAAGGCGCATACCTATCAAAAAGACCGATTGGCACTGCAGTTGCCACAGGGCTGGCAAGTGTTTGAAGACTTTTACCCAGTCGACGGCCGACGCCGCCTGAATGTGGTGACGCCTATCGGATCATCGATGACCCTTGATATCTTTTCGGCCGAGCAAGCGCCAACGCTTGGCGAACACTTTGCCAATTATATGGCCGCCATACTACCGCCAGAAACAGAAAGCAGCAGCCGTATTGACTCGGGTGATGTGAGCTATGGCGCTGTGAAAGGTATGTTTGCGAATGTGATTTTGGATGAGCCGTACGATATAGCAATGTTTGTTGAAATATTGCCATTGCGTAATGGTGACAAGCAAGCCTACTTTATTTTCAATACGCCACCGCCGCAAAAAGGCGACATTAGTCGTTACATCGAAGATATTATCGACACCGCACAGTTACCTTAAACAAGGAGAGAAAAATGGAATTCGATGGTGAGTTAATTAGTGAGTTGGGTGCCAAAAAGTACTTGCAAGGTCACAAGGCTCAAGCGTTTTCAAGTATTAAGCCCCTACAGCGTCAAGAGCAAATCGAGCAACAATGGCAGGCATGTAACTTCGGCTGCCATGCGCCAAGTTATCGTGTATTGCGTAAAAACCAAACGCGCAGTGAGTTTTTAGCATCTTTAAATAAGGTATCCCCCGTAGCGGCGGGGTTAGCAGCGGGGGTTGAGCATCAAACGACGCACCAGCTCGATGTTGCCGGTGCCGGTATAAAGCGCACGGCGGAGGGTTTAGGCGTCACTGGCAGCGAGAAATTTTCGCAAGTCGGGGAGGAGAATATTGCCGTTTTTAACCTTGTACGCGTTAGCGCTCAAAGCTTGTTAAATGTTGATATTCAAATGCTCGAAAACCCGCTGTTTAAGCTTGTGCTAGGTATTGTTTATGAATATGTGAAGCTTATACCCGAGTGGGTCATTATTAAAGCTGTGAATGGCGGCGCGTTACATTTTCCTGACGCGATAAACAAGCAGCTTTTGGCAAAGGCAGCAAGCCAGGGGTTAATTGAAGCGCAAATGCTAAAGCATATTGATGCTGCCTATCAGGCATTGGAAGCTAAGGCGATACCGGCTGTGAGCAAGCAGGCTGGCAAAGAAATAGCAAAAGCAATCGCCGCAATGGTGGCAGCAAAAGTTGCGCAGAAAATTATGCTTTCTGCGGCCATGGACTATGCCACTAAAAAGCGCCTAGCGGCTTTGCGAAAAAGCTTTAGATCGGCCAAGGGCGGAGCTGCAACAACATTAGTTTTGCTGCTTAAAGCGAATGGGTTATTAGGTATTTCAGCACGTGCCAGCCGCGAATTACAACGCGACTGCCCAGCTTTGTGGCGCGTTCTTCGTTATCAGTGCAATGGTCTCGATATGTTGCTGTTTTTGGTGAGAGATTGCGTTAAAGAATACCTTGACCGAATTAG
>DATBNJ010000042.1:0-4616 GCA_036554385.1 Marinagarivorans sp.
CTGACTACCATAGTGACGATAGGGAGCCACGCAAGTGGTGATACCGGTTTAAATATTTGAATGATTGGATTAAATGCTGAGTTAACGATAGGGCTGAGTCCACAGAAGATCCCCAGTGGTACAGCGATAACGGTTGCGATAAAAAAACCCATAAATACCGTTTTTAAACTGGTATATATCTGGTCTACATATGTAGATTTACCTGTATAGGTGCGCCACTTAACTTCGGCATTCGGATCTTTTTCGAGCCTTTTGGCATTGCGCTCTTCTTGGCGCTGATAGAAAGCGGCTGCTTTTGCGCGGGTTTCTTTATGTTCTGCCCAAAGGCCTTTAGCCTCTTCGTAAACGGCCGCAGGGCCAGGGATTTTGCCGAGGCTGGTTTCGACGCTGTTGGCGAGTTGCCCCCAGAGTACAAGAAATAACATAAAAGCAGCGATGGGGATGCCCATGATGAGCCACAATTGCTTGAGCTGTTCTTTTGGACTTTCTCCGGCAGCCATTCGGGCAATGGGCACAAACCATGTAAGTCCGGCTAAGTTGAAAAAGTTTGTGATTTTATTGACCATAACAAACGACCTGCTTTAGTTTTAGAGCTTTAATGACTTAAAAGTTCTTTTAATTAAATTCGTAAAGATTATCAATCTAATGTTAGCTTTTAGCTGGGGGCGCCAGTTTTTTATTGCGACACCCAGAAATACCATTGATTAGGCTTCTGGGTGAACGCTGGCTATAGCTCTTATTGAACTGAAACGACGCTGCTACCTTTAATTGTGTCGTTGCCTTTTAAACCGATGGGGAAGTTAGCGAGATAGGCATTTGGCTTCTTGCCGTCATAGGTAATGCCATCGATGAATTCCGACTGCGGAGCTTTAAAACCGTCGCTATCCCAGGGCACATCGCTCTTGGCGATTTTTCCTTCTTTAAGTAGCAGTTCAGCCGCTTGCTTGTAGATTTCGGGCTTATAGACTTTTTTGGCGATATCGAAATACCACGAGTCAGGCTTAGCTTCGCTAATTTGTCCCCAGCGGCGCATTTGCGTAAGGTACCAAATGGCGTCTGAATAGAACGGATAGTTGGCGTGATAGCGGAAGAATACGTTGAAGTCTGGTATGTCGCGTTTGTCGCCTTTTTCATATTCAAAGGTGCCGGTCATTGAATTGGCAATAACCTCGTAGTCCGCGCCGACATATTCTGATTTAGATAATATTTTTACGGCCTCTTTACGGTTTGCATTGTTATTCTCATCCAGCCATTTAGTTGCTCGAATCAAAGCCTTTACGACGGCAAGGTGTGTGTTTGGGTACTTTTCGGCCCACTCGTTCGATACACCAAAGACTTTTTCGGGGTTGTTTTTCCAAATCTCGTAATCGGTAATGACGGGAACCCCAATACCTTTAAAGACGGCTTGTTGATTCCAAGGCTCGCCAACGCAATAGCCAGAGATTGTGCCCGCTTCGAGGGTTGCGGGCATTTGTGGTGGCGGAGTAACCGATAGCAAAGCATCGGCCGCTACGGTGCCGGAGCTATCGCCTTGATGTGGGGCGTAGTAGCCGGGGTTGATTCCGCCGGCAGCTAGCCAATAACGCAATTCATAATTGTGGGTAGATACGGGGAAAACCATGCCCATTTTAAACTGCTTGCCGTTTTTCTTGTGGTCGTCAATAACGGGCTTTAAGGCATCTGCTTTAATGGGGTGCACCGGCTTGCCGTTTTCATGTGGAATATGTTTTTTCATTTCTTTCCACACGTCATTGGAGACGGTAATGGCGTTTCCGTTTAAGTCCATGCTAAAGGCGGTAACGACATGGGCTTGGGTGCCGAAGCCAATGGTGGCACCTAAGGGTTGGCCTGCGAGCATGTGTGCACCATCGAGTTCACCATCAATGGTGCGGTCTAATAGTACTTTCCAGTTTGCCTGTGCTTCCAATGTTACGAAAAGACCTTCATCTTCAAAAAAGCCTTTTTCGTACGCAATGGCAAGTGGCGCCATATCGGTTAGTTTAATAAAACCAAATTTGAGTTCGTCTTTTTCTAATTCGAGTTCGGCGAAAGATGGGGTCGTTGAGAGCGTAGCAACGACGCCAAGGGCACTCAGTGTGAACGCTTTAAATGCACGCTGGAAGGGCATTTTTTTGTGCATGGAAATCTCCTATGAATTTAATTGGTGACGGCATAAAAACTTGCTAGCCGTATCGCAAGGAGCTTGCCAAGCCGGTTTTTTTTGTAAAAAAATATTTTTTTGTTATACAAATCAATAGTTTTTGAGGTGAGGTGTGCCTGGGTTGATCGTTCGCGCATTTTTTGGAGCTGCACTCATTCGGTGAGCATATGCGTTGAGATGGCGCTTTAATCTTGTCGCTGCATTAAGTTTGCGTGATCTTTTTCGGTGCTTTTTGCAATAAGTGTGGGCGCTGACGGATCAAGGCGTGCAAATTTTTGGGATTTAACGGTTTTTTGCCTTTCCGATTTGGTGCAAAGTGAAAAATATCGCGCACAAAAATGGCGAATTATTGTTTTGCGTCTTTGTGGCGCATGAATTTTCCTGTTGTGCCATAAGTGTGTGGTTTAAGTCGCATTGAGCTCGCTGTAGCTAAGCTATAGTGGTGCCCCATAATTGCGCTTTAGCGGCAAACGCGGTTGTCGTCAAGCAGGTGTTGTAAAGCATTGAAACGCGGTTTGCTCGGTACTGGCAGAGATTGCTCCTAGCGATCTTTTTGCGTTTGGAGGGCGTTTTGGGGGCGACATAGGTAGACTGTGTTGGCTGTTGAGTGCTCGCAATTGGCGCCAGATGTCATTTGTAAGGCCATTCGAAACCTTAAGTAATATAGTGAGTGCAAAAGAGCCCATCAGGGCGCCGGGGAATTCGTTGGTCAATATGCGGTCGCAAGGCTATCGCGCATAATAAGGTATTAGTGGGAAGTTTATTGATGAGTATGAGGAGTCGTCTTTGATGTTCAGCGTTTGGTGGCGCAATGCCGTCGTTTGGCGCTCGGTAAGCGTGGCGCTCGCGCTGTTGCTGATGCTTTGCAGCCTTATTGTGTGGTCGATGTTGGAGCAGCGGCGGGCTCTGGAAGACGAGCTGGCACAGGCTCAGTTGCTGCTAGAGGCCCGCTTGAGTGTTGCCGAAGAGGCACCTGAACAACCATCGGCGTGTCCAGAGTCTGGTTTACCGCTCGCCGATCAAACCTTGCAGCAAATTTGTAGCGCCTATTTGGCATATGCTCAAAGTCAGCGTGCAGATGATCGCGTTGATGCGTTTGTCTCCGCGCGTCTAGAACAAGACATTCAGCAAAAATACGCGTTTTTATTGCAGGCTGTGGCATTGGGCAAGCAGGACTCGGAGCAATTAATACAGTTGCTGCTCGAGCGTGAAAGCATTCTCAATGCACCGGTACAAGGGTATTTTGCTAAGCCCGAAGACCGGCAAGAGCTGATCGCTGAGCAGCAACTGTTACTCGGTGAGATCGATGGCCGTGTTCGTGAAGTGTTAGGTCAAGAGGCTTATAATAAGTATGAGTTGCTGAAAGATTCGGGGTTCGAGCAGTACCAGTTGGAACAATTTAGTCAAAGCTTGCAACCCAGTGAGCAGATCAGCACCGAGCAGCAAAGTCAGTTACTTCTGGCAAAGCTGCAATATAGGCAGGTTTTTGATCAGCAGCTGGCGCAGTGGCAACAAGGCGCCACCGGCTCTGAAGTGGCACCTGCTGAGTCGGTTGATATGGCAAGGTTGCGCGAAGCCTTGGAAACCTTTAAAACGGCCTACTACAGCGACAGCGCTGCGCTGTTGAGCACCGCGCAGCTTAAACATTTAAAAGCCTATGAGAATGCGCAGTTTGACGCGCTGCTAAATAGCTATAGGGCGCAGGTGCCTGCCGGTGAGTAGCTAGCCTGTGTAACTGGGCGGTCATGCCGACCTGGCCTTGTTGGTTTGGCTTCGTTGTTAAAGCCGTTTTATGCCGAGCCTGATGTGTAATTGTTTGCCGGTATTAACCTGCCGTGTGGCAAGTGCCTGTGCCCCAAAACTAAAAATGCCAGTCAGTAGCGAAACTGGCTGGCATTGGGTGACTTCTAGGCTTCGGCGCCCAAACTCGAGCGCTCGTTAAGGTAGCGCTTAAACGCGCACCTCAACAATTTCGGCTGCGGCGATACGCTTGCCGTCTTCAGCTCCTTTTTGGAAGCTTTCGATTTGATCGAAGTTCATGTATTTAAAGATTTCGTCGCTCATGCTGTTAATTTTGCTGGCGTACTCCATGTATTCTGCGGGCGTGGGTAAGCGGCCTAAAATACCGCCGACGGAGGCAAGCTCCGCCGAGGTGAGGTACACATTGGCGCCGTTGCCCAAGCGGTTTGGGAAGTTACGGGTTGATGTTGATAGTACGGTCGCGCCGTCGGCCACGCGCGCTTGGTTGCCCATGCACAAGGAGCAGCCTGGCATTTCCATGCGCGCACCTTTAGCGCCAAAGATGTTGTAGTAGCCTTCTTCCATTAACGTGTGGGCATCCATCTTGGTTGGTGGCGAAATCCAAAAGCGTGAATTTAGCGTGCCTTTGGTGGATTCAAAAAGTTTTCCTGCTGCGCGGAAGTGACCAATGTTGGTCATACAGGAGCCGATAAAC
>DATBNJ010000076.1:0-2942 GCA_036554385.1 Marinagarivorans sp.
ACTATTCAAGTTGTTTGCCAGATTCTGAATGTTGGATTGTATGGGATAAAAACAACGGAGAAAGCGACCAGACAGATTGCGAGTTGGCTTGGAGCAACGCAAGGAGCGTTGTTAGGCGATTCACAAAAGCATCCGAAAAAACAAATCGTGTGCACCCAACGCAAAAACCAGTTGAGTTAATTGATTGGGCTATTAAAAGATTTGCGGAAAAAAGCAAATTGATTGCAGATTACTTTTTAGGCAGTGGGGTTACAATGGTCGCCGCCCACCAACTCAACCGCAAGTGCTACGGCATGGAATTAGACCCGAAATACTGCCAAGTAATCGTTGACCGTATGCTCAAGCTCGACCCTAGTTTGGAAGTGAAGCGCAACGGCCAGAAGTACATCGTAAAAGCATCGTAATGGCAAAACAAGTACCAGCCCGCAACGGGGGCACACTCACAAGGCCCGCTAAGGGCGAAACAATGAACCCTAACGGACGACCGCCCAAATTACTGAGCGGTATAGTCAAGCAGCTCAAAGAACGCGGCTATGAGCGCGCCACGGCGACCACGGTAGTCGAGGCGTTCGAGATGCTGATGAACGTGCCCGAGCAGGAATTGGCCGATATGGTCAAAGACAAGTCGCAGCCAATGAGCGTGCGTATTGTCGGCAAAGCGATGTTATCCGCTAAGGGCTGGGAGGTGCTGCAAGCGATGATGGAGCGGGCACACGGTAAAGCGAAGCAGTCGGTTGATGCGAATGTAAAGCACACCGAAGTCAAGCCGCCCATCGAGTGGCTAAAACGTCCTGAAGGTGAATAATGATACTGCTCCCCGAATTTGGCGCGCTATTTCACAACCCACCGCTTAAACGCTACACTTTACTAACTGGCGGGCGCGGGTCGTCAAAGTCGTGGCACATCGCGCTAGCAATGGTTAATCTTACCTATTTGCCCGGCCACGTCATTTTATACACGCGCTGGACAATGGTATCCGCGCACATTTCAATCATACCGGAATTTATCGACAAGATTGAGCAGCTCCAGGCCGAGGAGGATTTTGAAATCAATAAAACCGAAATCATAAACAAGCGCACCGGGTCGCGCATCGTTTTTCGCGGCATTAAGACGAGCCAAGGCACGGCAACCGCAGCGCTGAAATCGATTGCGGGCGTGACGACCTGGGTTTTAGATGAGGCAGAAGAGCTAGTTGATCACGAAATATTCGATAAAATCGACCTATCAATCAGGAGCCAAGCGCAGCCGAACCGCGTGATTTTGGCGATGAACCCTTCGTACAAAACGCACTGGATATACCAGCGCATGATTGAGCGCAACGATTACGACGTGACGCACGTTCACACCACGTACAAAATCAACGCCCACAACTTATCCCAATCCTTCCTTGACCAAGCCGAGCGGACCCGTCAAACCAACCCGGCACGATACGCGCATCAATTTATGGGCGAATGGCTCGAATCGGCTGAGGGTCTTTTATGGAACCAAGCGCTAATAGACGCGCACCGGGTGAAAGTCGCGCCACCGCTTCGGCGTATTGTTGTCGCTATTGACCCGGCCATTACGCATAATGCGAATAGCGACGAAACTGGCTTGGTTGTCGTCGGATCGGACAAAGACAACCAGCTTTATGTACTGGAGGACAATTCGGGCATTTACACACCTGATCAATGGGGTCAAGTCGCCAAGGCAATGGCTGACCGCCACAATGCGGACGCCTATATCGCGGAGGGCAACCAGGGGCACGATTTAGTCGCGGCCAATCTGCAGCGCATCGACCGACAGCGCCGCGTTAAAATGGTACGGGCCACGCGAGGTAAGTTCGTGAGAGCCGAGCCGGTTTATGGCGCCTATGAACGCGGCGAGGTGCATCACGTCGGCTACCTGCCTAAACTGGAGCAGCAGATGACCACTTGGAATCCCACCGAATCGAAGGACAGCCCCGACCGCGTCGATGCGCTTGTTTGGGGCGTTACCGAGCTGATGCAGGGCGGGGCGCAAGATTTTTTTATCGCTTAGTGTTGGATTATTGCGCATTGGGGCGTATCTTTGCGGGGAACTTAAATAACGAGCACGATGAAAAAGAATTTTGAAACGCTCGAAGTCGGGCGGAGGTACAGAAACAGGCGCGGTGAGGTCGTTAAAATCATGAAGAACGATGGGCACCCTTTATTCCCTTTTGATGATGAGGCGGGGCGCTGCTACACACCAGAAGGTAAGGTGCTTATAGATTCAGCGTGTAGAGGCGACCTTGTCGAACTCCTCCCCGAAGAACCTACCACCCGCTTAGTCGAACTCGAAGCCAAGCGAGCCGAACTGGATAAGGAGATTGGGGAGCTCAACGCCGTTTTAACCGCGCCTAAAGTGCACTTTGAGCACGTTGTAGTCGATTTGCCAGACGGTGAAATGCGAGTTTATACGCTAACTTTTACTCGCGGTAACGATGAGTGGGAGCCAGCGTTTGAAATCGTGCCGAAATGACCGAAACCCAAATCCAGCAAGCCTGCGTCAAATGGTTTCGCGTCCAGTATCCAAAATGGGCGCGGCTGCTTATATCAATACCAAACGAGGGAATTCGATCCCGAGGCGCGGCGATGCGCATGAAAGCGGAAGGCATGGTTCCTGGCGCAGCCGATTTGATACTATTCCACCCGACCGCGAGCCGACCCGCTTTGTTCTTGGAATGCAAAACCGCCACGGGGCGGCAAAGCCCGAACCAAAAGCAATTCGAGCAGGCGGTCACGGACGCGGGGTATCGGTATAAATTGTTTCGGTCGCTGGAGGAGTTTCGAGGCGTTGTAGAGGGGTTTGTTGAGCAGCCTTTTTAATTGCATACAACGGTTTGGGTATGGTTAGTGCCTGAATTAGTAATAAATTAAATAAATAAACGATGAAAAAATACACGATTACATCAGAAGAATACGAATTAATGTGTGATAAAT
>DATBNJ010000146.1:0-24070 GCA_036554385.1 Marinagarivorans sp.
GTCAATTAGTTCGCCATTAATATCCAACTGAAATTGGTCGTGTGCAGCATTACCAATACGCACCGGCTTACTGCCTTTGTAAGCATCGAAATGACACAATTCGGATTCATCTATGTGATTAGAAGAGACAGAAACCTTTGATTTTAATGTTGTATTCAATGATGACGACCTTCTTGAGACAATTTTAGATAAAAATATCGCGCTCTGTGACAAAGAATACTTGCGTAATCAGGATGTACTTTCACTTTCCGGCGTCAAAAAGAAAGTGGTATAGCGGCCCCTTTGGAAAAAGGTGGGTGGTCCAATATCGAGCAAGATTATGATGAGGGTAATATAGATGAATTTAGCGAAGATGGCTTTTGACAACCTCCTACTACAACTACCCCTGATTAATAAGCATTAGTAATTCACTTAGCTGAGTCAGCAGTAGTGGATTTTTCTCAAGCTTTATGAGCTGATCCGTAGTTAAAACGGTAGACGCAATTTTGGTAGTACCATTGACTATTGCCTTCACGATTATTAGCGAACCTATCCGCCTCCACTGCTTCTGATTGAGCTTTTGTATTGACAGTGGCGCAACTGGCTGTGAACACAGTTAACGCACAAATCGCAGTTAAGCGTTTAATCAACATGGGTATGTCTCTTCTTATTGCATGAAACGGGCAAAGGTTCTAGAAAGGGTAGCTGAAGAAAAAGGCCATTACGAATAGTCCAAACGAAAACGATAGTTTAATTCTGGGTCAAGACTTTTCGATTGACTTTAGAACGTGCTAACCGCCACTAAGGCTTGCTAGCACCTGTAAGGTTTAAAGTACTCTTCTCGTTAGATGCGGGTTCTTATGGCTTTAAAGCGAAATATTACATTAATTAAGCTCACCTTAAATCACTGCGAGAAAAGCAAAGAATTAACCTGCCTCGACTGACGAATTACTCCCCATCTTCCTCATCAGCCACCAAATACGCATAGGCTGTGGTAAACGCAGTCTCTTGGAAGGCTTTTAATTCGGTATCGGCAAAGTCTACCGGCATGGGATAAGCGCTCAGCGCGGCTTTGATTTCGGTGGGGGTAAATGTATCGACAATCAGTGGCTCGCCGCTGAGGCTCGGTGCACCGTCGAGTAATTGAATCGCAGCTTCAAGCTTAAAACCCATCGCGCTACCGGCAAATTTGCCTTTTTGGGGGCGCTCACGAATGACTACGCGGGTAACTTTGTAGTCTTCCATCAGTTTTGCGAAGGTGGTTTGAAACGCTTTTAACGGCTCTGCGCCGGTGTTGCTCGTTAAGGTCACACGGGTAGCTCGGCAATCGGGCAAGCTAAATATCCCGTCTGAGTAGGTTAGTAGGCAAACGATGGCCTCGTTCGACTTAATCTCTACGCCGCATACAATCATGGTAAAACTCACTTAATCACACTATTGAATGCGGCGCATTGTAGCCTATTGGCCCGTTTTACGAGACCACCAATTCCTCGTTTTACCGAATCTCGAACGCCACCGGCTCGCCCGAATCCGCATGGGGCGCAATCCACGCGCGGAAAGCACCGGGCTCAAATACGTGCTCAGTTTTGGCGTTATAGAACATTAAGTCTTCGGCCTTAAGCGTAAAAGTCACCGTTTGCTTCTCACCGGGCTGCAAGGCAACGCGTTTAAATGCCTTTAGCTCTTTAACGGGCCGCGTTACGGTGCCAACGACATCTTGAATGTAAAGCTGCACCACTTCGGTCACTGGACGCTTGCCGGTATTGGCAACCTCTGCACTGAAGGTATAGTCGTTATTGCGGGCATAGGTTGTTTTAGCGCTGCTCGTCTTACCATAACTGACCTCGGAATAAGACAAACCAAAACCAAATGGGAATTGCGGTTTAAAGCCAATATCCATATGGGTTGCAGCGTGACCTAGCGAGTGTTGGTTAGCCTCGATGGGGTAATCCTCCATAAAAATGAACGGGCGAGATAGCGGCGGACGGCCTGTATTTTTCTCGTTGTAATACATTGGCAACTGCCCTGTCACTTTGGGCCATGTAATAGGTAAGCGGCCAACGGGCTCGGTGCGACCGTAAAGCAAATCGCTAATGGCGGGGCCTGCCAGCGAGCCGGCGTGCCAAGTCATAACCAACGCGTCCACACTGTCGATAATATCGTTAAGTTCGATGGAGCGGCCAGCCATCAGTACCAATACAAGCGGTTTGCCGGTGTCTTTGAGCGCTTCTATGAGCTTTTCTTGCGCACCGGGCAATCGAATACTGGCGCGACTATGGGCCTCGCCTGACAAAGCAGCCTCTTCGCCACCGACAAATACAATCACATCCGACTTTTTGGCAGCTTTAATAGCCGCTTTGAAGTCATCGGTCCCGTGCGAACGCGAGTGCTCCAAGGCCCGCACGTAGCGCAATTTGCCCTGTTCGGACTGAAAGGCTTCAAGCACGGTTACAGAGTTCTTTTTCTCGCCGTCTAGCACCCAAGTGCCCATTTGGTCGTGAGCGGCATCAGCCAAAGGCCCAATCAAAGCGACCTTTTGGCCCTTTTTCAGCGGTAGAACCGCACCATCGTTTTTAAGCAATACTAGCGTTTCAGCGGCCACTTGCTTAGCCACCTCGCGAAACTCAGCGCTATTTTTAACGCTTTGCCGCGAAGGCTCAGTGTAGGGTTGCTCAAACAGGCCCAATTGCTTTTTTAAGGCGAGAATGCGGCGCACCTTGGCGTCAATTTCAGCCTCCGATATTTTGCCCTCGGCAACCAGTGCTGCAAGATTATCTTGAAAACTGGTACTCACCATCTCCATATCTAAGCTGGCTTTCGCGGCAAGGTATGCAGCCTCTTTGGGATTCGCCGCTGCACCGTGTACCACGGCTTCAACTACCGAATCCCAGTCGCTGACCAAAACTCCGTCAAAACCGAGCTCTTTACGCAGGATAGTATCCATTGTGTGGCGGTTAATGGAGGCTGGAATACCGTTTAGGTCGTTAAATGCCGACATAATCGACGCGACGCCCGCTTTAACAGCGGCATCAAACGGTGGCAAATACTGGTTGTGCAACAATGGCTCGGGGATGTAGGTGGTATTGTAATCTCGCCCAGCCTCCGCAGCACCATAACCAATAAAGTGCTTAGCGGTAGCGGCAATACTGGTCGGCGCAGATAAATCGTCACCTTGATACCCCTCGATCGAAGCCACGCCCATCAGTGACATTAAATACGGGTCTTCACCGAAGGATTCAGCAATGCGCCCCCAACGGGCATCGCGCGACAGGTCGATCATGGGTGCAAAGGTCCACCGAATGCCGTCGGCCGAAGCCTCTATCGCGGCGATGCGGGCGCCTTCTCGAACCGCATCAGGGTTCCAGCTCGCCGCTTGGCCTAACGGAATCGGGAAAATAGTTTTGTAGCCGTGAATAACATCCCGCGCCAACAGTAATGGCACGCCGTTAGGGCTCTCTTCGACCGCAATGCGCTGTAGCTCATTAGCGACCTCCAGCGAGTTGGCGTTCAAAAATGAGCCCACCTTGCCACTTCTGATGGACTGCTTAACCGCATCTGGAATGTCGGCCACTTTGGACACTTCGATATGCGACTGCTGCAGCTGACCGATTTTTTGCTGCAACGTCATGGATTTCAATAATTGCTCAACGCTATCGCGTTGTGTTTTAGTCGTTTGACTATTAACCGGTGAGTTGGCAAGCGCCAAAGGGCTGCCCAAACTCAGCGCACCTAAGCCTAAAACGCAGCCGGAAAGGAAAGTTTTTATTTTCATTGGATCACCTATCACTAGAACGTACCCCCAATTTAGTTGATTGCCACAGCCTGTGTCGCCTCAATGGCAAAAAAATCACACAATGAGCCATAACATGCGAAGTATCACTTTTGTTTCAAACGGGCTCACCGCGCTCAGCGCCCAACAATAGTGGGCTCGCGGCACAAACCCCGGATTGTAATTGGGAGGATGCGTCATTAAGTGGGCCTTAAAAAAACGAGCCCTTCAGGTAAAAATCGGCGTGACTGCAGCCCTCGTCTCAGAATTAACAGCCCAAGCATGGGCAATACCCCGCTTGATACCCCGTTAGCTTAGTGGGCTTGCGGCTTAAAATGCCGCGGGCGCATACCAAGCAGCAACAGCACGGCAACGTAAATAGCAAAGCCAGACACACAAAAGCCAGCCGTGTAGGTAACGCGCAATATCCAGCCAAAGGCTTCAAAACTTGGCAAGTGTTGCAAGCCAAACCAAAGGGCGGTGCCCATCGTCAAGCTCGCCATTAACAAAATGCCCATAAAGCGCAGCCAACCCGCCTCGACTGAAAACGCGCCTTGCGCCACTAGCCCACGATACAACAAGCCGGCATTCAGGAATGCGGAGGCACTGGTCGCCAGTGCCAAGCCCGCATGCCCCAATTGAAATCCAAAGTGTAACGGCACCACAAACAGCAAGTTCAGCCCCATATTCGCCACCATGGCAATGATGCCGATGCGCACGGGGGTTTTCGTATCTTGTCGGGCAAAATAACCACTGGCCAATACTTTAATCAACATAAACGCGGGCAAACCTATGGCGTAGGCCATCAAGCTCACGCTGGCCATATTAACGTCATGTACTTGCAGCTTGCCGTATTGAAACAAGGTAAAGAGAATGGGTTTGGCCAGCACCAGCAAAGCCACTGTCGCAGGCAGTGCAATCAGCAACACACAGCGCAAGGCCCAATTCAGCGTTTGAGAATATTGCGCCGAGCTCGCTGAATGCTGGCGCGATAAAGCCGGCAAAATAACCGTGGCCAAGCCTACGCCAATCACACCCAAGGGGAGCTCCGTCAAGCGGTCGGAATACGTTAGCCAAGAAACACTACCGGTGGGTAAAAACGAGGCCAGCACAGTATCCAGTAGCAAGTTGATTTGACTCACCGACACACCAAATATCGCCGGCGCCATTAGCGTGAGTACGCGCTTAACGTGGGGGTCACTCCACTTTGGCTTGGGCTTGGGCAATAAACCCAACTGGCCCACAAAGGGCAACTGAAAGCCAAATTGCAAAATCCCCGCTATCAGCACGCCGTAAGCCAACGCCATGGCCGGCTCTTGCATGCGCGGCGCCACCGCAACAGCCGCCGTAATTAACACGAGGTTTAGCAAGACTGGCGTCACCGCAGGCACGGCAAAGCGATCAAAACTGTTTAGCACAGCGCCCAAAAAACCCGCCAGCGAAATAAACAGTAAGTAGGGAAAAGTGATGCGAATCAGATTACCGGTTAAAGCGAGCTTTTCTGGATCATCAAAATAAAAGCCTGGTGCAAACACCACCGCCAGCATCGGCGCCGCCACCACACATAACGTTGTCACCGCCAGCAAAGACACGCCCAGGCAACCTGCCACGTGGTCAATAAATAGCTTGAGTGCAGCCGCCGCATTTTTCTGGCGCAATTCCGATAACACAGGCACAAATGCCTGCGCGAAGGCGCCTTCGGCGAATAGGCGACGCAAGAAGTTAGGCACCTTAAACGCAACAAAAAACGCATCGGCACCGGCATCGGCCCCTAGGTATCTTGCAAACACGACATCGCGCACCAAACCTAAAACGCGCGATAACATCGTCATAATGCCCACAATGGCACTAGAGCGCAGCAACGATGGCGCCTTGGGAATGGGAGACTGCGGTGAATCCGATGACGACATGTCGTAAACCTAATGTATAACCAGTGTTATAAAGGCAAGCGCGCAAACTGTCAGAAGCCACTGTGCGGGTGTTTTTGGGTTGACGCGAGCTAACCGAATAAAAAAGGGAGGCATTACGCCACAAAGTGCGCGCAACAACAACTTGGCTTTTAGGCAGCCGCGGGCTTCATCGGCGGTGCGCCTTGTAGCTTTTCGCCTTGTAGCTTTTACAGCGTCTTGTAAGACATCGGCGCTAAAACGCCCACATTAACACCGAAACCTTGCGCTCGCGTATTGCAAAGCGCGCTGAGGTTCTCGCCACACACCGTAGCGGGAGTTTGCACTTGCTTTTTATTTTCTGGCAACGGTTTTGCAAAACACAAGTGGCACCAAAGGTTTTTGCGAAGCACCTAAAGCGCAAAGTCGCTTGCAAACAGGGGCAACAAGATCACATTTATCGCAAACCGACAGAGGCAGGTAATAGCCAGCGGCAAATACGGGATATTGCCACATAAGAGCGCTGCCGAAGCCTATAAACACAAGCAGTCAAGGGGAGTACAGATGAAAGTTAACCACTTTTTGATCGGCATTCTGGGCGTTTCTGCGCTTGATGTTATCGCCTACAACAGCTGGTCCAACAAAGCCGACGACCAACTATCCAAACCCAGCATTGAAGACTGCCGAAGCTATTGCACACTGCCCTCGAGCGATGGGCATTGTCTGAAATTCGACCGAGCTATCGGCAATATTTGCGATAGCTACCTAACCGACCAACAGCTGCTAACACTGCAATAGTCTACCGCTGAACATAGCTAGACGCCGTTGGGCCACGTGCTTTCGGTTGCGCTAAAAATCGATATAATCGCAGGCCAGATAACGACAAGGCGCCACAGATGGCTAAACCCCAAAGCAAAACCCAAAAGCGCATAGATAACAACATTCGTCTAGCGCTAACATCCGTATGTGAGCAAGCGCTAAAGGATGTACCCCATTTCCAATGGTTGACCCATCAAGTTGATTACACCAACTTTCCAGCGAGTCTTTTAATTACCTGTGTTTTCGACACCGACGATCACCTCGCGCAGGCGCGCGAAGCGCTTCACACTGAGCAAATGCAAAAACAACTGCAGGCTAAGCTTTTTAAAATTGGGGTGAAGTTAGCGTGCCCTAAAAATCAGGTACGCTTTGATACCGAACAAGCGTGCGAGCTGGGTAACGCTGGCAACTGGAAAATTCGACTCGCATCACTCAAGGGCCGCGCACTAGCGAGAAACCGGCCCGCGGGGGAATAACAAAGAATACCGGCCTAGGCCGCACTGCGGGCTTTATTTTCGTTCCGCTTTGGCATGAGCCAACAGGTGCTCAATAGTCACAACGCGATAGCGCGCCGCTTCATAGTTGCCTAGTAATACCGGCTCCATGCCCGGCAGCGCAACCAATGAGTTAATAGCCCTTTGGTATTCTACGACGAGCTTTTCCTCGTTGGCCTTCATAGCGGCATACATGCCCGATTCACTAAACAACTGCCCTGCTGCCAAGCGCAACTTTAGCGTCAACTCATCCATGCCAGTACCGGATTTCGCATGCCCGTAATTTTCTTGAATCACGTCGGTTAGGGCATCAATTTGGGCGCGATGGGCAGCAATAAATTGCTCCATCTGCGTTTTCATAACCCTAGAGGGCGCTTTGTCGAGCACATTTTGATAACTGGCGATTAAATCGTAATGCAGTTGAATCAAATCATTTAAATCGTCAATTAAAAATTGCCTGTCAACCTTTTCATTTGAACTAAACATGGCGTTCTCCTCGCATCAATGAACATCACTTTTGCCTTGGCACCCATTATTAGCAGCCGACAACAAGCCTGTTTAGTCAATTAAGAGCAAATTCTATTCCCAAACGAAGCAACGTAACAAAACGATCAAAAAAACATATTTTTACGACCATTTGACGAAATTAACTGCAATTTGGCATCAAAAAACCGCCAAAGCGAACAAAACACTGTAATTTTTTCAATCGCAGTAAAGCTTACAAACGCCCTAAGCTACCACCAACTGCAACACAATAGCCTGCAGCTTTTCGAGCTCCCGCGCGCCGAGCCCCTTATGGGCTTTTTGCAGCAAGCGCGTTAGCGCCAGCTGCTCTGACTTAGCCAATACCTGTAACCAATGCTCGTTATTATCGTACTGCAGTTGCAACACATCGCGGTTCGCATGGGAGTGCTCAGCGACCGCGCGCTGAAAACGCAATGCTCGCCCCAGCAGCACAAACGCAAACTGTAAGTTTTTTACCGGCCCAGCCATCAGTTTTTGACCGCCGAGTGGCATTTTTTGCAAACGAATTTTTTCCGGTTCGCTGGAAAAATAAAAAGAGGCCGCGCCACTGGTGAGCCCGCCCAATAAAGCCCCAGTCATTAACGATGCGCCACCTACGCCAACATCCAGTATTGCTCCTGCCGCGGCGCCCGCCGATGCCGATAACGCCACCAGTTTTTGCCGGCTCAAACCAAAAAGGTACCACGCGCTTTGATCAAAAATATCGGGGTAATCCAGCGCTAATTCATCACCGTACGAGCGCAAATTTTGGTGGGCATACAACACAGATATCGCCGCTTGATATCGCTGCTCTCGCTGCGTTAAGCCGTGTTTATACTGCCGTTGCAACTGTTGTCTAAGCGCATCTTTTACGGCATCACTTGGCAAAGGCAGCTCGGTCGAATACTGACAGGCATCTGCCATAAACTGCGCAATTGCGTAAGCCGCTTGTTCACAGTGCTGCTCTTGCTGTTGGCGGATTAACTGCTGACTGCGCTCTAAGCTCGCTTGCCAAGCAGGGCACAATTGAGCGAAGGCCGACAACACCGCGCACTGCTTGTCAATCGTCGCCGACATGGGGTTAAAAACGCGAACCAAACTAAAAAACTGGCCCAACGCATTTTGCCACTGCTCGATATAGTGCTCACCGCCAATCGGGTTAATGAGTGCCATGCGCGGCTGTCCCGTCCATTGCAGCAGCGTCATTTCCGCTTCGTATTCAGGGGTGTAAGGGACCGATCCATCCACCACATATAGAATACCTGCGCCCGCCAAAATAGGGCTTAATAGCTCAACTTCGTCTTTAAAACGCGGGCTGACTGCACTACCGGATTGCGGTTGGGTTTGCGAGTTGCGCTGAAAGTCATCGATAAAGGTTTGTATAGCCGCAACTCGCTCAGAAGCGTCGCCTGCGTATTGTTCGATCAATTCAAGCAATTGGCGCGGCCGCTGAAACCCGGGGGTATCAACTAAATGATAAAGCGGCTGGCCAGCCAGATAAAAACTAAAGGTTTGTGCCTGGGTAGTCGTGCCCGACAGCGCTGAAATTGACACGCTATCGGTATGGGTAAGGGCCGCGACAATACTCGACTTGCCTTTATTGGGGTGCCCCACAACGGCAAAAGTGGGCTCAGTTTGCATCGGGCTGCCTCAGCGAAGTTTCTGCCCCGCCACCATTTGGCTGGCGTTCAATCGTTAAACAAAAAGTTACCGCCATACCTTGCTCCGCCGCAAAATACTGCCACGATTGGCGCTGATGGTGCTCGCGCGAGCCAGCTTGCTGCGAGCTTGCCCTGACCTGCACTAACAGCTGCCTATCGACCCTAGGGTTAAGCGCCGTCACCAGCGTTAAAATATCGGCCAGCTCAGCTGTCGGCACTTGTTGCTCTTGCACTAAAAAATAAACCTTGCCCAGCCACTGCGTAGCGTGCTCGCGAAGCCATTGCTCATCGTCTTGCCACTTCTGTAACCCCAAAATGCCGCTCGGCGGGTTTTCATAGGCGCGCTGCCAACTCACCAACCACTGGTTAGTTAAAGTAAAGCAAGCCAACGGCTGCTCGCTCGCACCGTCGCCCACTGTTTTTTGCTGCGCCGCACTCGGTGGCATTTTGGCGTGCACAGAATGCTGGCGATGCATTGCCTGATAAACGCTTGCAAGCTCGGTACTGCGGGCAATCTCCGCACGCAGCTTCGCTTTGCCCGCCCGCCCTAACCACAGCATTAACAACACGCGCGGCAACAAGCCGTAAACGGTCATTGCCAACGCAATATGTGGCCACCACTCGCCCAACACAGCGGGCTGTAAATTAAACGCCTGTTCCACGCTACCGCGGTAAAACTGGCTCTGGGCAATTAGCGCATCAGACGGTGAGTCAACCCACCAGTGCCAAGGCCACGTAAAAACCGCAAAAAAGGTGGGCAACCAATCGGGCTGGCGAAGCAACGTCGACGACCAGCCAAAAGCGACATCATTAAACAGCAAGACCGCCATAAAGGTCACAATAAGCGCCGTTTGAAATACCACGCCAAACCACTGAAGCCGGTTTAGCAACCACAGCCGACCGGCGGCGCTGCCGAGCAATTGCTGAACACTAAGCCCCGTCGCAACGCGGTGCGCAAGACGGGCGACCAGCAGCAATAAAAACGGCGGGTGGTGGGCCGACAGACGCAGGGCACTGACCACACTGCTCAGCGTTAATACAAAAGGCAGTATGGCGAACAACGCCAACATCAACCACAGGTTAACCGGAGCACTACCCGAATAGCTCAGAGCACCAACCATGGTGCCTGTACCAAACAGTACCCCAAGTAGTATTAAAAGCAGCGATACCGCGCCCGCACTGCCACGCGCAGGCTGCGTTTCCACCCAGGGTGATATGGCCAACGAGGCATTGGATTGTGAACCCGCATTATTGGCAGCAGCGCGCAAGGTGTTTTGCCAGTCGGGCTGTGTAAGCAGTGCGCAAAACGATAGCCACGCGAGCACGCGCTGCCCCAAACTGCCCTTATCAAAAGCTTGTGCAGGCTTACTGCCGCGCAGATTTGCCAACGCCTCGGGTGCCGTTTTATTCCCTAAAGCCATAAATAATCGTTCGTGTTAGATAAACACCCATGTTAACGCAAGAGTCACTTCCGAGCACAACTCGCCGCGCCGGCCCAATTGACCCCGACCGGCACGGGCGTATAGTGAGTACCCATCCTGAAACGCCATCCGTGGCGTTTCGTGGAGCCGCAATACCGCGATATAAATGAATATAAAAAGGAGGCTATGATGCCAACGCAAAAGGATATGTGTATCAAGCACGGCGCAATACCCTGCCCGAGCCACGACAATGATTTAATGGACTTGGCCAAACACAGCATTGGCCAGCTGCCCATTAATGGCTGCCGGCGCACGCCGAGCGATGGCCACTGCGGTTGGAGCCTATGGTGCGGCGCCGAGACCCCTGCCGACACCGCGTTTAGCCAATTGCCCGCCAGCAATGTGCAGCGCAGCCTCGCCGAGGCCTACCGCTACTTGGCCTTGCCACCGGGCTACCGGTTTTTAATTGCCGGGGCCTACGCCAAGGTTTGGTTTGATGCAACACTGCTCGAGCCTACCGCGGATCACGTCTCGACCTAACCGCCACCGCGGGGCCCCAAACGGGACTTAAAGCCTGCGCCAGATAACCGCAGCACTGCCGCTGCCCCCTCGCAAATCGCGCTAAAAGGTTTAGAATAGTGGCTATTCCCCGAACAAATTAAAGCAAAGGTATCGTATGAGTGATGTAAAGAAACCCCTTGTCCTGTTAATTCTCGATGGCTTTGGCTATTCAGAAGTCAGCAAACACAACGCTATTGCCAATGCCAATGCCCCCGTTTGGAAAAGTGTTTGTGAAAACTCGCCCAACACGTTAATTGCAACATCGGGCCTCGAAGTTGGCTTGCCCGAAGGCCAGATGGGTAATTCCGAGGTTGGCCATATGACGCTCGGTGCCGGCCGCGTGATCTATCAAAACTTCACTCGCATTAACAAAGCCATCCAAGATGGCGACTTCTTTACCAACAGCGCTTACACCAACGCCGTCGATCAAGCGATTGCCAACGACAAAGCCGTTCATATTTTCGGCTTGCTTTCCGATGGCGGCGTACACAGCCACGAAGACCATTTGCTTGCAGCCCTGAAACTTGCCGCCGAGCGCGGCGCCAAAAAACTGTATTTGCACGCCTTTTTAGATGGCCGCGATACGCCACCACGCAGTGCCGACGGTTCGCTAGCTAAAGCCGAAGCCGCCATTAAAGAGCTTGGCGTAGGCCGCATTGCGTCGGTCGTCGGCCGCTTTTTCGCACTCGACCGCGACAACCGCTGGGACCGTGTAGAACAAGCCTACAACGTGATGGTTAATGGTGAGGGCTTGCATTGCGCCCCCACCGCCGAAGCCGCCCTAGCCGCCGCTTACGAGCGCGACGAAAACGACGAATTTGTCGGCGCCACCACCATTGTGCCCGAAGGCGAAAGCCCAGTGCGCATGGAAGACGGCGACAGTGCCATCTTTATGAACTTTCGCCCCGATCGCGCGCGCGAAATTACCCACGCCATTATCGACGCCGATTTTGATGGCTTTGAGCGCAAGCGCACCGTGCAACTTGGCGACTACGTGATGACCACCGAATACGCCGCGACCATTAAAGCCCCCTGCGCCTTCCCCCCCGAAGATGTCGTCAACTCCTTTGGCGAAGTCCTGCAAAAACAAGGCAAAAAACAGTTACGCATTGCCGAAACTGAAAAATACGCCCACGTGACCTTCTTCTTTAGTGGCGGCCAAGAGACTCTGTACGAGGGTGAAGAGCGCATTCTGGTGCCCTCGCCAAACGTTACCACCTACGACCTCAAACCCGAAATGAGCGCCCACGAGGTAACCGATAAGTTAGTCGAGGCCATCGAGAGCAATCAGTTTGACGCCATCATTTGTAACTACGCCAACTGCGACCAAGTAGGCCACTCCGGTGTTTACGAAGCCGCCATAAAAGCGGTGGAAACCGTCGATGCGTGTATGGGGCGGGTCTTTGCCAGCCTTGAAAAAGTCGGCGGCCACGCTCTGGTCACAGCGGATCACGGCAATGTCGAAGAAATGTTCGACGAACAGGCGAACCAAGTTCACACTCAGCACACGACACTGCCCGTACCACTGGCGTATGTGGGCCCGCTGGCACTAACATTAAACAGCGGCGGCAGCTTGGCCGATATTGCACCCACCATGCTTGCGCTGTTAAACATTGACCAACCCAAAGAAATGACGGGCGCAAATTTAGTCGAACTCAAATAAGCCAAATCGCTTGAGTTCGACCGGAAAACGCGGCCATCATGCCAGCACGGTGGCCGTGTCAGCGCTTAACGTCCGATAATAATGAGTGCGCCGGCTACGTTAAACCACGTTAGGCGCCCGCGTTAAAATTCAGGAGTCCCCATGCCACTGCACCTTCTCAGCGCGCTAAATTTTTGGCGAGCGAAATTGCCTACCCAACGACTGGTATTGGCCCTTTGTCTCGCCATGGCCAGCGGCTACGCCTTGGCACAAGACAAAGACCCACGCCAAGCTAAGCTCGACGAGTTGCGCGCCGTGATTAACCAGCTAAAAGGCGAGTTGGACGGGGTTAAAGACGAACGCGACGACTTGTTAAACAATCTTGAGCAAAGCGAAAAGAAAATTGGCGAGCTCAACAAAAAAGCCGAAGAGCTCGAGGCTAAAATCGACAACAATCAGGCACAGTTAATCGACCTTCGACGGGAAAAGGAGGCCCTTGCCAGCGCAAAAAAGCAACAACAGCGTCAAGTCACCGAGCATGTTAATACCGCCTACCGACTTGGCCAACAAAGCCACCTAAAGCTGCTACTGAATCAACGCGATGCGGCTTTAGTTGCCCGCAACTTAAAATACTTTGATTACATAGCAAACGCCCGTGCCGAACACATCGCCAATGCCAACCACACCATCGAGCGCCTGTCGCGCATTGAACCCGAAATGGCGGCCGAGCAAGCAAAGCTTGCGCGCAACAGCAAAAGTCTTCGCGAGCAGCAGCAGGCCCTAAAGGCCCAGCACCAAGCGCGACGCGCAACACTCAAAAAGCTTGAACAAACCATCGCTACCAAAGACCAACAACTGAAAGCCTCCGAAAAAGACCAAAAGCGTTTGCAGCAACTAATCGAACGCGTGGTACGCGTGACTGGCGACATTGATGCGCCCGTTAATAACCAAACAATCACCAGTTTGCGCGGTCAATTGCCTTGGCCAACCAAAGGCCCCGTTAGGCACAGTTACAATAGCCAACGGGTATCGGGCAAAATTCGCTGGCAAGGTATGGTGATTGATGCACCGGAGGATTCACCGGTTAAAGCGGTTCACCACGGGCGGGTTGTGTTTGCCGATTACCTGCGCGGGCACGGGTTGTTAGTGATTGTCGACCACGGTCATGGCTTACTCAGCCTGTACGCGCACAACAAAACGCTCTACAAAACCCTTGGCGAGTGGGTCAATGCGGGCGAAATTATCGCCGCCGTGGGCAGCAGTGGCGGCCAAGCACAAGCAGGGCTTTACTTCGAACTGCGCGAAAACGGCACGCCAACCAATCCACACCGGTGGCTCAAAAAGTCTGCGTAACCTACAATGATTAGATTTTCTATAAAAAACAATAATTTGGAGCCTTTATGATGCCACGCTGTGGATCTTGGATAGTTGCGTGCTGCACGGTACTTGTTTTCGCGCTCCCCGTGGTTAACGCCAACGCCGAACCGGCTAAGGCCCTAACGCCAGACGAAACCAAGGGCGCGTTGCCACTTGAAGACCTGCGCGTTTTTACCCAAATTTACGAGCAAATACGCAAGCACTATGTCGAAGAAATCGACGACAAAACCCTGCTTGAATACGCCATTCGCGGCATGCTCGATAAACTCGATCCACATTCGGCGTACCTCGATAAATCCTCGTTCGATGACTTGCAAGTCCACACCACTGGCGAATTCGGCGGCATTGGCATTGAAGTGAGTATGGAAAACGGTGTTCTAACGGTGGTCACACCTATCGACGACACACCGGCGGTAGCCGCGGGAATAGAAGCTGGCGACAAAATCATTAAGCTCGACGACATCCTCGTCAAAGGGCTCAGCCTCGAAGAGGCTGTTGACAAGATGCGCGGCCTTAAAGGCACAGCGATTGTGCTCACGATTGCACGCGAGGGGGTCGATGGGCCCTTCGAAATTACCATCGTGCGCGATATTATCAAGGTGCGCTCTATTCGCCACGAGGTCGTTGAAGATCACTATGGTTACATCCGAGTGGCGCAGTTTCAAACCCGCACCGGCAACGACATGATCGCGGCAATAAATACCATGCAAGCCGAGCACGATATCCACGGCTTAATTTTAGACCTTCGCAACAATCCAGGCGGCGTACTACAAGCCTCCGTTGAAATTGCCGGCGCCTTTCTCGATGGCCAAAAAGTGGTTTACACCGAAGGCCGAAGCCTCAACATGAACGAAGACTTTTTCGCCGCCGAAGGCGACATGACCAACGGCCTACCCCTAGTTGTACTGATTAACGACGGCTCTGCCTCGGCGAGCGAAATTGTCGCCGGCGCCCTGCAAGACCACAAGCGCGCCGTTTTACTCGGCACCCGCAGCTTTGGTAAAGGCTCGGTACAAACCGTGCAACCCATCACTCAAGACAAAGCGATTAAGCTGACCACCGCCTTGTACTACACTCCCAACGGGCGGTCCATTCAGGCGCAAGGCATTGTGCCCGATATCCGTGTAGAACGCGTAAGAGTCACCGCCATTAAAGGCCGAACACGCGTCACCGAAGCCGAACTTAGCGGCCACATTAATAACATCACAGGTACCGAAGTCAGCCGCAAGGCGCGCAATGCTGAGCACGAGGATGCCGAACTCAGCCTGCAAAACCAAGACAACCAGTTATACGAAGCGCTCAACCTGTTAAAAGGTTTAAGCATTTTTAATAATGTCGCCAAGGCATCGACAACGCCGAGCAGCAGCGATAGCGACGCCGCACCATAGTGAGCAGTCATGGCTAAAAAGCGCCAGCGCAGGTCGTCAAAGCGGCAGTTATTTTGTCGCAAGAATTTACCCATTCTAAGCGCGACGGCCATTTTTTGCGCCGGCATTATGGCTGGCGCCACTGCGCTCAATCAGCTTTACAACCAGCACTTGAGCAAGGTGGCTGAGGCTCGCGCCGCGCACTTTTCTGCCCAACAAGCAAGCGAGCATAAACGCCGCCAACAGCAGGCGCTACAACGGCAGCAAGAAAAAACAAAGCAACACAATGCTAAGGCAACACAACGCATCCAAGCCATCAAAAAAGAGCAAGCCACACAACAGCTTGCCGAACCCCTTGGCCGCAAAACCCCAGTCAGCGGTAACCACCCAAAGAAAACAAACTTTTCATCCTATACGCCATCGTCGAGTAGTCGCATTATCGCCATCGTTATCGACGACATCGGCTACAAACGCCACGAGGGCGAGAGAACATTAGCCCTGCCCGGCAAGGTGACCGTTGCGGTATTGCCGTTCACGCCGTTTGCTCATACTTTTGCACAACAGGCCCCCAGGCAAGGTAAAGAGGTGATGTTACACGCGCCCATGGAGCCCAAAAACTTTAACGCCTGGGGCGAAGGTTTAACCGCCAACATGCCCGAAAAAGCACTGCGCGCGCTATTTAACAACATGATTAACGACATCCCCAATTTAGTGGGTATTAACAATCATATGGGTAGCGGGCTCACCGAAAACGCACAGATTATGTCGTGGTTAATGGAGGAACTGCCAGCGCGGGGATTATATTTTATTGATAGCCGAACCACCGCCGCCAGCGCCGCATTTGAGGCCGCCAATAAACTTGGGATTCCCACCTACCAGCGCGATGTCTTCCTCGATAACAACCGAGAGCCCAACGCCATTAGCCAGCAGTTCGACAAACTCGTACACGCCGCCCAAACCAATGGCATGGCACTCGGCATTGGCCATCCCTACCCAGAAACCCTAAGCCTTCTCGAAAAGCGCCTACCGGAATTACAACAACAAGGCATAGAGCTGGTTACGGTATCCGAGCTACTCAACGCACAAGCTCGCCGCATTCAACTTGCCCTGCAAGCCAACGAAAAAAAACGCAGCAATATTAATTAGCGCCTAGTCTAAAACACTACTCGTGGCATTTTGAAGATCACAATAAAACATGCGATTGTTTCTTATTGGCTATACATTTAACGCCTTAATTAATTCGACAAGTTTATCGATGCGGGCGTTGGAGAGCTGACGGTAGTCTAAATACGGCGAAACAATAATGCGATGCTTATGGTTGATGGCAAAATGCGCATCCAACCAAACCAGCGGCGGCAAAGGTAAACTGGCGGCATAGGTTTTGCCAGTAATCACTTTGACCTGTGCGTCACGCCAATTGGGCGGGCTAAATAACAAGGCTTCACGGCTGTGCGCCTGCAGCAAATGCTGATCGCGGTAAGCTTGCCAAGTGCTCACCCCCTTTAAAGGCGTTCCCTTTAAATTAACATGGTCCAGCTGCCAAATCAGTTTTGCGTAAACGTTAAAAACTTTGCGCCAATGATTACTGTTATTAGCGACGATATGCTGCAGCTCACCGGTGCCCAGTGCTTGCAAATGATTAAGCACTGGGTACGGCGGATTTACTGGCCGATTGGCAATATAAATGGCTAACTGAAAGTGGGTGGGCCCAAAACCGACCCATTTCGTCAACACTGCGGGGCGCAAAAAAGCGGGCTTATTTAATAATGCGGTACTCCGCCGAGCGCGCGTGCGCCTCTAGCGATTCCGCTCGCGCTAAGTGGCTGGCAACCTGCCCTAATTGGCTGGCACCATTTTGAGAGCAATAGATAATCGAGCTGCGCTTCTGGAAATCGTAAACGCCCAGTGGCGAAGAAAAACGCGCCGTGCCAGAGGTGGGTAAAACGTGGTTCGGGCCTGCGCAATAATCACCTAAAGCTTCAGATGTATTCACTCCCATAAAAATGGCACCCGCGTGGCGGATGCCATCCACCAGAGCCTCTGGGTCGGCAACGGCTAACTCCAAGTGCTCGGGTGCGATGCGGTTGCTAACGGCCACCGCTTCGTCGAGGTCGGCGACGGCAATTAACGCACCGCGCTTGCGCAGCGAGGTTGCCGCAATGGTATTGCGCGCGAGGGTTGGTAACAGTTTTTCAATGCTGGCGCGCACCGCATCTAAGTGGGCGCGGTCGGGGGACACTAAAATCGCTTGCGCATCTTCATCGTGTTCGGCTTGGCTGAATAAGTCCATGGCGAGCCAATCGGGATCGGCAGTGCCATCGGAAATAATTAAAATCTCACTCGGGCCCGCGATCATGTCAATATCCACCGCACCAAAAACTGCACGCTTAGCCTCAGCCACATAAACATTGCCAGGGCCGACGATTTTATCGACCTTGGCAATCGTTTGCGTGCCGTAGGCAAGCGCTGCCACCGCTTGCGCACCGCCGATGGCATACATGCTATCGACCCCTGCAATCGCGGCAGCAGCCAACACCAGCTCATTAACTTGCCCAGCGGGTGTTGGCGTAACTAGCACGACGTCCGAAACGCCAGCCACTTTGGCCGTAATGGCCGCCATTAATACCGACGATGGGTAGGCCGCCTTACCACCGGGCGCGTAAACGCCGACGCGGTCCATGGGCGTAACCTTCTGCCCTAGCTGGTTGCCCATATCGTCAGTGTAGCGCCAGCTATCTTGCAATTGATGCTTGTGGTAAGCGGCGATGCGATCTGCCGCGGCCTGCAGCGCTTGGCGGTCTTCTTCGGCGATGGCATTTAACGCTTGTTGCAAGCGAGGTTTACCGAGTACCAGCTCGCTCATCGAGCTGGCCTTTAAGTTGTCGAATTGGTGCGTATATTCCAGGACCGCGGCATCACCGCGCGAGCGCACATCATTTAATACCGCTTTAACTACGGTTTCCACCTGCTCATGTGTGCCCTCTTCCCACGCCAGTAGCGCAGCAAGTTGGGCCGAAAAATCGGCGTCGGATGAGCATAAGCGTTTGATGATCTCGCCAGACATAGTGACCTCAGGTAATGCAAACAAATGGGTAGAATGGCCGGAAATTGTAACAGGTCTGCTAAGCGGGCTCCTAGCAAACTCATCGGACTATCGAGATTTCAGCTCGATTTTGTCGAATCATCTGGCATTTGCGGCAATGCAATATCTGTATTTTCGGCGCCTGAAGCGATGCGCGATGCCATGCTCCCCGAGCCCAACATCACCCCAACCCAGCGCGTTTCGTCAAAGCTTTCTAACGCGATTTTGACGGTCATGGTGAGGGGAATAGACAACAGCATGCCGATGGAGCCAAGCACCCACCCCCAAAAAACTAACGATAAAAACACCACCAGCGCCGAAAGGTCGAGCCCCTTGCCCATCATACGCGGTTCGACAATATTACCGATAACCACATTCACGAAGACAAACCCAACCGCTGTCAACACGGCATCGCCCACGCCCAACTGCACCAAGGCCAACAAAACTGCCGGCACAGCTGCCAATATCGAGCCTAGGGTAGGAATAAAATTCAGCAAAAATGCGAGCAGCCCCCACAACACAAAATAATCGACGCCTAAGGCCCAAAGCCACCCCATAATAAGTACGCCCGTCAGCAAGCTCAGCCCTGTTTTAATGGCCATGTAGCGGTTCACAACTACTTTAAAACGATTCAGCGCCTCCAAGGTTTTTTGATAATTTGCGCTCGCGAGTTTAATTTTGTCGCTAAAGCCGACCTCTTCGGCCAAAATAAATACCACGGTTAATAGTATTAAAAACGCGTTGGTCATCAAATTGCCGAGATTAGCTAAGGCACTGCCAGCAAAACCTAGCACCGCCGAAGGGTTAAAGCCGTCTCTTAATTGCGAGACTTCAACGTTGAGCCCCAGCGCTTGCAGCTTGGTAAATAAACCCGCCGTCAGCGCCGTTAAACGCGCCTGATATTCGGGCAAGTCGTGCCGGAAATTACCAATTGCCGCCCCTACAATTGTGCCTATGGCAAGGCTTACAATCACCACTACAGCAATAATCACAAAAATGGCTATGCCATTGGGTACGCCGCGCTCTTTCAGCCACAATAACGGCGGCGAGCACAACACCGAAATAAATAACGACAATAAAAAAGGCACCAGCAAAGTTTCTGCGGTGCGCATACCTGCGACTACAATCACAAAACAAGCGGCGCCAAATAAAAAGCGCACTACGGGGGATGTCGACATACCAAAATTCCGTGTAATTGACGCTCCACTACGGAGCTATTGAGTTGTTGGTGTTTTTGGCCGGGACAAAGGGGCTCAAACGCCACTCTATTTTTAACTACTACCCACTATTATTTTACAACGCTTGCTTCAGGGTCCCATGGCATACAAACCTCACAGCACAGGTTATTGCCAGTCCGGCTGCCTACCCTGATAACGATTCGTAAGGTACTGACGCATTGCTTCGCAATCCGCTTCGTTATCACCCGTGAGCGTCCAGATTTTTTCTAGCACAATGCGCTTTGTCGGATAGTCCCACGATACTAGCATCACAGGTACATCGACCGACTCGGCGACACGTAAAAAACCCGTTTTGTACCTGCCTACTTTTTTGCGTGTCCCTTCGGGGGTAATTAAAAGCCAGGCTTTGTCACGCTCGCTAAACCACCTCGTTAGCGAGCCGACCATACCGCCGGCCTGATGCCGCTCTACGGGCACGCCGCCCAACCACTTAAACAGCCCAGCAAAAGGCCAAAAAAAGGCCTCTTTTTTCATTAAATAAGAGGCTTTCAAGCCCAAGCTTAACACCGCCAGCATGGCTAGAATAAAATCCCAGTTTGAGGTGTGCGGCGCCGCCGCAATAATCAGTTTAGGGCGATCGGGCAAGGTACCTTCTATACGCCAACCCAACGCCGACAACACGCGCTCGCCAATCCAACGGGTACATCGATTGCCCTTGCGCGGCGCTTGAGGCGGGAGCACGCAAGTCACCACTTAGTGCTCCCGCGTTGCTCTAAAACGCACATCGGGATAGCGCTCTTGTGCCAGCGACAAGTTAACACGCGTTGGGGCCAAATAGGTTAAATGGCCACCGCCATCAATACTCAGGTTATCGGCACATTTTCGCTTAAATTCTTCGAATTTTTTGGGGTCGTCACAATCGACCCAGCGAGCGGTGGCAACGTTAACCGGCTCGTACATCGCTTCTACCTTGTACTCGTCCTTTAGCCGATAGGCAACTACTTCAAACTGCAGCACCCCAACGGCGCCCACCACAATATCGTTATTATTTTTAGGGAAAAAGACTTGCGTACTGCCTTCTTCTGAAAGCTGCTGCAAGCCTTTTTGCAACGCTTTTGTTTTTAATGGGTCTTTTAAGCGAATGCGACGAAACAGCTCGGGCGCAAAATGAGGGATGCCGGTAAATTTAAGGTCTTCACCACCGGAAAAGGTATCACCGATCTGAATGGTCCCGTGGTTATGTAAGCCAATAATATCGCCAGAAAATGCTTGCTCAACCAGCTCGCGCTCTCCGGCCTTAAAGCTTACGGCATCGGCAATTTTAATATCCTTACCCAACCGAGTGTGGCGCATTTTGGCACCTTTTTTATAGCTGCCCGAACAAATCCGCATAAAGGCGATGCGATCACGGTGCTTAGGGTCCATATTCGCTTGGATCTTAAAAACAAACCCCGAGAATGCCTCTTCTGTGGCTGCAACTTCTCGAGTTTCCGTGGCGCGGGGCAAGGGTTTAGGGGCCCATTCCACAAAGCCGTCAAGCATTTCGCGCACGCCGAAATTCGCAAGCGCAGTGCCGAAAAACACAGGCGTTAAAGTGCCCGCCAAAAACGCGTCTAGATTAAATCCGTGGCTTGCCCCGCGCACCAATTCAATCTCATCAACAAAGTCACTGTAGTAAACACCCAGCAAGGCTTTAGCCTCGTCACTTTCCAGCCCTTGGATCTGGATGTCTTCAGGGATTACGTAATTCGAGCCGCGCTCAAAAACATGGATCACATCGGTGTAAAGGTTATAAACGCCTTTAAACTCCTTGCCCATGCCTATCGGCCAGTTAATGGGAGCACCCTCGATTTTCAGCACGCTCTCAATCTCGTCAAGCAGGTCAATCGGATCGCGGATATCGCGATCCATTTTGTTAACAAAGCTGATAATGGGCGTATCACGCAAGCGGCAAACGTCCATCAACTTAATGGTCCGCTCTTCCACACCTTTCGCGCCGTCAACCACCATTAGCGCGGAATCCACGGCGGTAAGCGTTCGGTAAGTATCCTCCGAGAAATCTTCGTGTCCTGGGGTATCCAGCAGGTTGACGGTGCGGCCCTTATAAGGAAACTGCATCACTGACGAGGTTACCGAAATCCCACGCTCCTGCTCCATGCCCATCCAGTCAGACGTTGCATGCCGATCTGCCCCTTTACCTTTTACCGAGCCAGCAACCTGAATCAGCTGGCCGAGTAACAGTAACTTTTCGGTAATCGTCGTTTTACCCGCATCGGGGTGCGAGATGATAGCAAAAGTGCGTCTCTTACTGATTTCATTGGATAATTTGCTATCGACCATGCTGCCAAAACCTTAGTTTGTACTTGTATTTGTACTTGTTCGTTACTTTACCCTTTCGGGGCGCTTTAATGGGGCGCGTATTCTATCGAAACTAGCCCTGTCCTGCTCCTACGAATTCCATAAGAAGCGTGAAGTCATGTTCATCCGCTGCACGAAGCGCATCTATATATTGCCGCCTACGCTCGTTCATTTTCTCCAGTTGCTTTCCACCAGACCAATCTATCGGTTCTACACCTATAAGCTTGGTTAGGACGGCGTCCGCCATAATCCGAGAATGCCGCCCATTGCCATTGGGGAACGGGTGGATATAGACCAAGCGGTGATGGAAGCGTGCAGCCAACTCAACTGGTGGAAACGTCGAGTGCTCAATCCAGTACTTCGTATCATCGAGCAAGTTGCGTAGATCAATTGCGATCATCACTGGATCAACGCCAACATTCTTTTCGGTCCTACGAAACGTATCTGCCCATTGCCACACTTCACCAAGGAGCCTTTTATGAAGCTCCCGAACAAAAGCCTCTGACAAGACATCTGGGTTTTTCTGCTTCCTCAACCAAGCCATCCCCTTGGTGATATTGGCTTGCTCTAGTTGGTCCAACTCGCCTCTAGTGGTGACGTGCTTAAAGCGCAACCCATCCATTTCATCTGGATCGAGTGGTGTTGCCCCTTCGGGGTTATCTCCTAATCCCTCATGAGGTCCATTCATTTATTACTCCATAAATCTGAGGGCATTTTCTCGACAATCTCAGAGGCTATGCGCTCGATCTCGTACTCAAGCTGATCCTTGGAGAGCGATTGCGCTTCAAGAGCCATATGTGTAGAGGCAGCTTTCACTTGGGCTCTGGCTTTTTCCAGTGCTCGTTCTTTTATAAGTGTTTCGACTTTTTGCTTTGGAACAACCGCATATACGAACCGACAATCCATAGCCTCTGCCATGGCTTGCATCGTTTTTAGCGTTACGCTGCCCGAAGGCTCGTCATGCTCCGCCTTAGAGACACGCGCCTTGGTGACGCCAAGTCTTTCTGCAAGCTGTGTCCCTGACATACCAAGGGCGGTTCTGACGGTTCGCAACCAGCCTTCTGAAGGGGGCATGACATTATCGCCAAACTGCTTCGCAGCTTGGTTAACCTTATCCCGATATTGCTTAGATACGATTTTTCCGATGCTCATGGTCAACCTTTATGTTTACTACCCTACCATAGGGGTAAACATATTTATATATCATAACTATACATGTGTAAACATTTATATTTACTACATATCGCTATAAATATACATATATGTTGATACATTAAACCACGGGTTACGATGCCAGCGAGCTTTTGAATAAATACAGATAAGTATTTTTGTAGAAAATTTTACGACCATTCCTCACTGAAAAGAACACAATGCTCTCGCCTTTCGCTTAATCATCTATCCCCGTGCTGAAGAAAAGGGTATGGTCGCTAGGTGCTTCTCAATGATTTCAATCATGTCGGTTGGCAGCGCCAAGTTCGTTTTCTCACGTCCCCATACCTCATAAAACCGCTCAACAGTCTCTTTGGCTGTATCAAGCACCAGCTTTTCGGGAAGCATCGCCTTTGCTGCCAAATGGGCGAGCTCATCTAGAGTGAAGTCCGTAAACTTCGCACTACGGCTTACTTTGAGCCCTGCTGACTCATCCTTCATATAGGGAATGGTTGACACGAAGTCGTAAGCAGGCGCGATGGAGGCGGTTACCCTGTCTTTGTAGATTACCGACCAGTTCTTCAAGTGCATGTCTGCATTGCCGATCAAAGTATTAAAGACGAGCCTGCGGATGAGTTCTTCTATATCCCGTTCCTGCCCTTCCAACCCCATGACTTTAGCGACATTGCGCATACGGCCTGACTTGTATTTATCATCTGGATAAACACGGAATATTTGCGCGAAATCTTCTATATGTACGGGTTGGCCCGTGTCTGTTCGGTCAAACCGTTTAATAGCAAAGGCACTTGAACCGAACTGACCA
>DATBNJ010000164.1:0-27056 GCA_036554385.1 Marinagarivorans sp.
ACGGTTCGACTGGCTCGGCACACAAGAGCCAACACCGGACCCAGAGCCTACGCCTGATCCAGAACCTACGCCTGATCCAGAACCTACGCCTGATCCAGAACCTACGCCTGATCCAGAGCCTACGCCTGATCCAGAGCCTACGCCTGATCCAGAGCCCACGCCTGATCCAGAGCCAACACCGGAGCCAGAGCCAACCCCCGACGCATGTAGCCCCGTGACCTATGAGGCCGAAGCTATGAATAAGTCGACAGGCGGTAGTCGTGATAATGGTTGGAATATATGGACCAACGGTAACATTAGTACATCTCACAACTTTACTACCCCTAATGCGATTATTGCGGTGACGGCTTACGGTGAACTAGCCGGGAGCGATTTGCCCAATATGCGCGTGTCGGTCGGCGGTACTGTAGTGGGCGATATTAACCTCAGTAACACCCGCTATGAGACCTTTTATTTTGAAGCCGGAGAGGTCGTGGGTGATGCTGTTATCGAGGTGGCCTTTACCAACGACTATTTGATGAATGGTGAAGACCGCAACTTAATTGTCGACAGCGTTACGGTAGATTGCTTGATACCCTAATGTTTCATCATTAAGCTTTTCGTACCGATAAGCTGCCATCAAAAAAGGAATCATGCCTAAGTGTGATTCCTTTTTTTTTGCCTAAAAATGCCCCTGTGGCGGTGTGTTCTCCGTCGCGCCGGTACACGCCTTTGTAATCTTTGCAGGCTTTTTTGCAACGCTTTCACACGGCTCATCCTAACTAAACGCCACATATCCTAGCTAAGCGCCAGAATAGCGCTCAGCAGCGTGTCTGAGCCCCGCTTTTTATTTGTTCATCGAATGGCATAGCCATTGCGTTGCGCTAATCACTGTTTTAAAGGGCAGCAATAAATACTGCGAATTTTTTGCGCCAGAATAGTGCCTTATACCGCGTTAGTCCTCGTTCTAAAACTACCGTTGCTGGACGGGTACAAATAAGTTGAAATTTTGGAGGGTTATTTTGTCAAAAGAAGCCATCTTGTACCGCATGAAAACTGATCAGCATATTTGCCCTTACGGTTTAAAATCGCGCGATTTACTTTTACGTAATGGTTTTAATATCGACGATAAACTGCTTACTACACGACAAGAAATAGATGCTTTTAAAGCGGAATACGACGTTGCAACAACGCCACAAACGTTTATTAACGATGAGCGAATCGGAGGGTATAGTGAGTTGCGTCGCTATTTCGGCAAGGCTCCTGCCGAGCCACAAGGGGCGAGCTATACACCTGTTATTGCCATTTTTGCCATGACGTGGCTGATGGCCGTGGGCTTAGTGCTAAGCCATGGTTTTGGGTTTCTTTGGGTTTCGGTTATCGAGACCTTTGTGGCGCTAAGCATGTGTGTGCTGGCGATACAAAAGCTTCGCGATCTCAACGCATTTAGCATGCAGTTTATTACCTACGATCTAATTGCCATGCGCTACGTGCCCTATGCCTATATCTATGCCTTCGCCGAAGCGTTTTCGGGCCTTGGGATGCTAGCTGGTTTAGCGCCATGGTTGGTCGCTACGCCAGCTTTGCTAATTGGCGCTGTGGGTGCCGTTTCAGTGATTAAAGCCGTGTACATTGATCGGCGAGAATTAAAATGTGCTTGTGTGGGGGGCAATAGCCAAGTGCCGTTAGGTTTTGTGTCCTTGACGGAAAATGTGATGATGGTGGCGATGGCCGTTTGGATGCTGCTTAAATAGTATGCTCGCTGACAACGGTTATTTGCAACTATTCAGCGGCTCACTAAAGTGGGCGTTGGCTAATGATTTTCTAGGCCGTTCAAGCCTTCTCGACATCTCGCGCCACCGATAACGGCTCTTCGACATTATTTCTTGCAATGTCTAATACAGAGCATCCGTGCCCCGATGTATTTTCGAACACCTTGCAATCCCTGCAAAAGCCGGCGCTTTAATGCCTATAAAATAATTAACCAGCACTCTTTCAAGTGGTTAATTTTTATTTAGCTGAATAGTTAATCGTATTTTAGTCTTGGTAATTCTCAATGCTTGGGCAAGAGCAGATTAAATTGCGATCACCGTAGACGTTGTCAATGCGGTTTACCGTGGGCCAAACCTTGTGATTATGCAAATAAGGTAATGGTCGTGCCGCTTGATCGCGGCTATACGGCCGGTTCCATTGGGCATCCATAACGTCGTCAAGGGTGTGTGGCGCTCGGGTTAGGGGATTGTTGTCCTTTGGCCATTCGCCACTTTCGACTTTACTGATTTCATGGCGAATCTGAATCATGGCGTCACAAAAGCGGTCCAGCTCCATTTGTGATTCACTTTCCGTTGGTTCAATCATCAAGGTGCCGGCGACGGGAAAGCTCATGGTGGGGGCGTGGAAGCCAAAATCCATCAAGCGCTTGGCGATGTCCTCTTCGCTAATGCCGCTGGCCGCTTTTAAGGGGCGTAAATCCAGTAAGCATTCATGGGCGACAAAGCCATCGCGGCCTGAGTACAAAATGGGGAAGTGGCTTTTTAGACGTTGCGCGACGTAGTTGGCATTTAAAATTGCATATTCTGTTGCGCGTTTTACACCACTGGCACCCATCATGCGAATGTACATCCAGCTGATGGGTAAGATGCTTGCACTCCCCCACGGGGCAGCCGAAATGGTACCGTTGGCAATATCGGTATTAGGCACTGGCTGAACTGGGTGGCCTGCCACAAATGGTGCCAAGTGCGCCTTAACACCAATGGGCCCCATGCCTGGCCCACCACCACCGTGTGGGATACAAAAGGTTTTGTGTAGGTTGAGGTGCGATACGTCGCCACCAAATTCACCGGGCGCGGCCAAGCCAACCAATGCATTCATGTTGGCGCCGTCCACGTAGACTTGGCCTCCGACACTGTGGATTAGCTCGCTAATAGCGCGAATGTTTTCTTCAAAGACACCGTGGGTCGAAGGGTAGGTGACCATTAGCGCGGCGATTTGCTCGCCAAACTGCTCGACTTTCGCGCTGAGATCGGCCATGTCGACATTGCCCTCGTCATCACATTTAACCACCACGACTTTCATGCTGACCATCTGTGCCGATGCGGGGTTGGTGCCGTGAGCTGAGGCAGGAATTAAACAAATTGTGCGCTGCTCTTCGCCCTTGGATTCAAAATATTTTTTAATGGCAACAAGCCCCGCGTACTCGCCTTGAGAGCCCGCATTGGGTTGCAAGCTAATGGCGTCGTAACCGGTACAGGCTTTGAGCATTTCTTGCAGTTGCTCAAACAAAGCGCGGTATCCCTGCGCTTGCTCAATGGGCGCAAAGGGATGCATACGGCCAAACTCTGGCCAAGTGACAGGGATCATCTCGGCGGCGGCATTGAGCTTCATGGTGCAAGAGCCGAGCGGAATCATCGCGTGGTTTAGGGCAATATCGCGAGATTCGAGGCGCTTTAAGTAGCGCATCATTTCCGTTTCACTGTGGTAGGTGTTGAATACGGGGTGGCTCAGTATGGCGTCTTTGCGCGTTAGCGCTTCGGGAATAACATGGCTAGCGTTCGCCGAGTCGGCAATATCGCTCGTCGTGTGGCTGCAAGCAAACAGGCTGAGCAGTTCATCGACATCGGCCGCAGAGGTGGTTTCATTCAAGCTGATCGAAACGCGGTTATCGTCGAGTCGGCGCAGATTAATGCCGTGCTCCTCGGCGGATGTTGCTAGTGCCGGCGCTTTGGGGGTGATTACCGTTACCGTATCGAAAAAGTGGTCGTGAGCGAGTTCATAGCCGGTATCACGAAGGCCACCTGCGAGTGTCTTGGTTAACAAGTGTACTCGCTTGGCGATGCGCGCAAGGCCCTTGGGGCCGTGGTACATCGCGTAAAAGGTACTCAGCAATGCCAGCAATACCTGCGAGGTACAAATATTTGAGTTAGCTTTTTCGCGACGAATGTGTTGCTCGCGGGTTTGCATCGCCATGCGCAGCGCTTGTTTGCCGCGGCTGTCGATGGAGACGCCAATAATGCGGCCCGGTGAAGAGCGCTTATAGGCATCGCGGAAGGCAAAAAAGCCCGCGTGAGGGCCGCCAAAGCCCATGGGGATGCCAAACCTTTGGTTACAGCCCACTACAATATCGGCCCCGAGTTGGCCCGGTGCGGCCAGTACGACTAAGCTTAGAATGTCGGCGGCCACGGTAATTAGCCCGTTTTGTTGATGCACCGTATTTGCCAATGCTTCAATATCGTGGATTTCGCCCGTGGTGCTTGGGTATTGCACGAGTGCGCCAAAGTATTCGTGCTCCGCTAGGTTTGCGACATCATCGACGATGACCTCAAAGCCAAAATGCTCTGCGCGCGTTTGGACAACGGCAATGGTTTGGGGGTGCACGTCGCTGGCCACAAAATAGCTATTGCTTTTGTTTTTCTTATTGACGCGTTTGCTCATTGCCATTGCTTCGGCGGCGGCTGTAGCTTCGTCGAGCATGCTGGCGTTGGCAAGGTCCATGCCGGTGAGGTCGAGAATCATTTGTTGAAAGTTTAATAAGCCCTCGAGCCGGCCCTGCGCAATTTCCGGTTGGTAAGGCGTATAGGCGGTATACCAGCCGGGGTTCTCTAGGACATTGCGCAAAATAACGGGCGGGGTGTAGGTATCGTGGTAGCCCATGCCGATGTAGCTTTTAAATATTTGGTTTTGGCTGGCCAACGCTTTAAGTTCCGCCAGTGCGGCATGCTCACTGATGGCCCCTTGCAGGGTACGGGTTGTTTCGGCGCGAATGCTGCTCGGCACCGTGGCTTCTATTAAATCTTCAATAGATTTTTTGCCCAAGCGTTCGAGCATTGCTTGAGTTTGGGCAGAATCTGGGCCAATGTGGCGGCTAATAAATTCTACTGAGTGTTCTAGTTCCACCAGAGGCGACGACGCATTAGGCATGATAAAAGCGACCTTTAAAGTAGGGGGCGAATACAGTGAGTGATGTGATTGGAGCGTACCGTGGGTGTAGCGGCTAAGCACAATGCAGGTGGCGGTTGTGGAGATTTTGGCTACCGGTTGGCGCGCTTCAGGCTCGCCGAGTGTCACTGACCAATCAGTAATCGTTTTAGCGCGGTGAGGCGGCTATCGAAAGGGTGTGATCATAGCAATCTGGCCTGTGCCAAGCAATTCTTATAGGCTCTGCCGGCCTGCAATTTTGATGTTGCTACGGGCCTGTACAAGTATGCAAGAGGGGGATGCAGTTCATCCATGAGTACCTTAGTGATTATCGCCGGCCTGTGGTTATTATGGGGGGCATGGTGGGGCTACAAGCGCGGTGCAATCCGCGTATTGGCGGGCTTAATTGCCTTGCTTTGTGGCTACCTGGCCTGTTTTATTTGGGGGTGGCCGCTGGCGCAGGCGCTAGCGGGGAAAGTGTCCCCTTTGTTGCAATGGCCTTTGGCGACCGGCGCTATTTTTATTGCTGTGGGTATTGTGGTGCAGTTGTTGTTTTGGCCACTGAGTAAAAAATTTCATGGCTCTATAACAACGGCGTGGTTAGGTGCGGCGGGAAACGCGTTTATGGCCGGCGCCATGTTGGTTGTGGCACTTTGGGCCACCGGGTTTGCACTAGCGGCCATACCTAGCCCCCGTTTTCACGAAATTGCCACTAAAGTGGGTTATTCGGCCGACCAGGTTTTGGTGCGCTTTAGCAATGCGGTGATGTCCCGTTTGATCGGCCTGGGCCTTACCATGGTTGGCGCCTCAAAAGAGCAGGTGCAAGCGAGCGTTAGCCTAGCGCAAACGCCCGAGCAAGGCTTGCAGCGCTTACAGGCGGTGTCTGGGTCAAATGAAACCAAAGCTCTGCTGCACAGTCAGCCGCTAAAGCACGCCGTGGCCTCTGGCAATATAGACCAATTGATTCAGCACCCTGATTTTGTCGCCTTTTCACGGCAACCGGGCATGGATGCGATGATTGGCTTAGTGCCCAAAAAAGCGGGTGAAACCAGTGAGCGTGCGCTGGCGACAACATTGGTCGAGGTATGGCAGCGGGTCGAGCAGATTAAACAGTCCGACGGTGCTCGCCAAGTGCTAAAAGACCCAGAAATTCAAGCCATCATGCAATCAGGGGATACCGCACGTCTAATGACCCACCCTAAAATGCAACCGCTCGTCGCGGCCATTATGGAGGGTGGCTTATCTACTCGGGATGCCCCCGTTCCACGCAGTAACAGTCCGACGTCGATTGCCTCACGGCCTAATTCACTAGCTGACCCTAAGCCAGAGCGAGAGGCATCGGATACTGGCCCTAGTCACGATGTGATGTTCAAGTGGCACGGTGACGATGGTCAGGTGCACTTTTCGACGTGGGATCGCATACCCAAAGCGCATCGCGAGGGCGCCGAACTGATCAATTTATAAAGAGGACGATAAGGTGGTAATGAAAACCGTAGGACCTTGGCAGTGTTTAGATTCCGAGGTGGTTTATGAAAACCCGTGGATCAGTGTGCGCCACGAAAATGTCATCACCCCAGGGAAGACGGCCGGAATCTATGGTGTGGTACATTTTAAAGGCACAGCGGTCGGTGTCGTGCCCATCGATAGCGCGGGCAATACTTGGTTAGTTAAACAAACTCGCTATACGTTAAATCGCGAAACCTATGAAATCCCCGAAGGTGGTGCAGCGCCCAACGAGCCGACTATCGATTGCGCAAGGCGCGAATTAAAAGAGGAGGTTGGACTTGAAGCGACGGACATTCAGTATTTGATGACCATTCACCTGTCTAACTCTGTCACTGACGAAGCCGCTGATATTTTTGTGGCGAAAGGCTTAACGGAAGGTGCGGTGGCTCACGAGGCTAGCGAGGATATCACTGTTATCAAACTGCCCATTAAACAAGCGCTAGCGATGACGTTGAATGGTGAAATAACCGATGCGATTAGTGTCGCTGCGTTACAAAGGCTGGCGTTAACGGGTGAAATTACCTAGCACGCGGTTTGCTGCGTGCCTGAGCGAGCTCCAATTTCCCGTCGTTGTCACGCGTTATTGTCTATGCTTAAAAAACGGTAACGATTCAGCGACTCACTAAGGCGTTCTTTCAAGCGGTTCATTTACATTTAGCTGAATAGTTACGCAACAAATAAAGAACGTTTTTAGGGTGGCCAGGGATTTTATGGAGCAGTCTACGCGAATGCGATTGCACTCAAACGTCGATAGCTTAATTTGTAAGCTTGCGATCGCTTATTGGTTCGTGTCTCTGTTGTGGATTTTTGCGACTGGGAACTGGTGGTGGTCCGTGGTTTCTGCGGTGGTATTAGTCCCGGTTGCCGTGTTAGCGGGCACTGTCTGGGCTGGCTTGCCGATAGCTCGGCACCTACTGGCGATAGTGCTTAGCGCCATGACGTCACTACAAGTGCTGCAAAGTGGTGGTATGGTCGAAGCGCACTTTGGTTATTTTGTGACCGCCTCCATTTTCTTTCTGTACCGCGATATAAAAGTGTTTATCACCGTGCTTGTCGTTGGTGCTGTCGCCCATATTGCGCTGTTTGCCATTCAACATCTGCACCTATTTCACGGTTTTTACTTTTATCACAAAGAGCACTGCACGATTGGGGTTGTGCTTATCCATTCTGGGTACCTCGCTGCGGAGTGTTTTTTAATGGGCGTGTTAGCCAATGGCGCAAAACGCGACCAGCAAATCACAGCGACCATCGAGCGCGTGGTGGGTGATCACGGCAAGCTTGATTTGAGCCAGCGCACGTCCGGTGAAAGCCGCGTTGCGGGTTTGATGAACCAATTGCTTGAGGCGACCGCAAGGGCAGTGCGCAAGTCCGAAGAAGCCTCGCAGCGCGTGGACCAAGGTTTAACGCGCTTGCTCGAGGAAATTCAAAGTTTTGGGGAGCTGGCGCAAACGGAATATGATCGAACCAATATTATTGCCTCTGCAACAGAAGAGTTGGCAAGCACTTCGTCAAATATGGTTCGCGACATGCAAAACGCCAATGAGCAATTGCAGCGGGTTGATGAGGCGAGTGACTCGGCAAGCTTACACCTCAAAGGTTGCCAAGAGTCATTGGGCCAACTAAATAGCTTGATTCAGGAGTCGAATAACACTGCGCAGTCGTTGGAAAATTACACTCAAAATATTTCTGAGGTTTTAAATGTTATTAATAGTATTGCGGAGCAGACGAACCTTTTAGCTTTGAATGCTGCTATTGAAGCTGCTCGCGCTGGCGAGCAGGGGCGGGGGTTTGCCGTGGTCGCTGACGAAGTTCGTGCCTTGGCTACACGCACTCAAGACTCTACCGATCAAATTAAAAGCAGCATAAGTCAGCTTCAAAGCGCCAGTGCCAAGGCAGTCAATATGATGCAAGATTCGAAAGCGCACGCGGGGAAAAGTATGGAAAAGGTTGAGCTTACGGTAGCTGAAATTGACGCCACTCGGGCCAAAATGCATGCGCTGACCGAAATCAACAATACCATGGTAATCGCCGTTGAGCAGCAAGGGCAGGCGAGTCGAATTATCGCCGATAGCGCCGCCGAAATTAATGTATTGATCGAGGAACTGGTGTCGAGTACCAAAGTGAGTCGTGAACTTGGCTCCGAAATACAAGGGCTTTCATGCAACTTGCAAACACTGATGGCGGTTTTTAAAACTGCGTAAATCGCGCTTCAAATACAATGAGTCTTACCAATAAGCACTTTATGTCAGGCGCTCTTAAGGCGTCATTCAGCTAGGCATTGTTACTTTAGCTTTCTAACAAATACCGAGCTAACAAACACCGAGTGAATCGATCTTGCCCAGTAGAATGCGGTTGCAGCGCAGGTGTGTGGTTCACGCGTTACCAGAGGTGTTGCAAACACGACGTTCGCTTCGGCCTAACGTCTGCGTCACCTGCTGAGTGGTGAGCCACCGGGGGCACCGGCCTTAGTGCATGCTTTTTATGGTTATTTTTTTCTGCCCTGCGAGTCGGGGCTTTTTTTTGCCCGCCGATTCACTCAGAATAGTGAATTTGTACGAGGTTATTATGTCACTACCGCTGGGAAAATACCGCCATTACAAAGGCGCTTTTTATCATGTTACGGGGGTTGCTAGGCATAGCGAAACTCAAGAAGAGCTGGTGGTTTATCGCTGTTTATATGGTGATTTTGGGTTGTTTGTGCGACCGCTTGCCATGTTTACTGAAGCGGTGGTGGTCGATGGCAAACCTGTGCCTCGTTTCGATTTTGTCGAAGCAATCTAGGAGTAATTTAGCCGTGGCGAGGTATCTTGTCGACGAAGCGCTTGTTGACTTTGTTTTATTGCTAGTGAGTCGCATGGATAGATGGTTGTGAGCGCAGCAATAGACGATGTGTATTTTATGCACTTGGCGTTACTGCAGGCCGAACGCGCTTTTAGTTGTGACGAAGTGCCAGTTGGTGCTGTTATCGAGCAACAAGGCAGGGTGATAGGCCGCGGATTTAATCGGCCAATCCAAGCGTGCGATCCCACTGCTCATGCAGAAGTGCAAGCCCTGCGCGCCGCCGCTAATGCGACGGCCAATTATCGCCTGCCCGAGGCAACACTTTATGTCACTGTCGAGCCTTGCACAATGTGTTTGGGCGCGCTGATACACGCGCGTATCAAACGCATTGTGTTTGCGGCTTATGAACCCAAAGCGGGGCGTTTGTGCAGCCACAGCTTGCTGGATGACCCCTGCTTTAATCACCGAATCGCTGTGACAGGAGGCGTGTGTGAATTGCCTGCCTGCGAATTAATGCAGCGCTTTTTTGCCGAGCGGCGAGCCCGAAAAAAAGCGCTAAAACAGGCAGCAAGTCATCAATAAAACCGTTTGCACGGAGACCTGATCGCGTTATTTGGTGCGCTTTTAAGCTTTGGGCGCCTTTATAATCGGTGGCGCTAACTCACATTGCGTTAATGGCTTCTAACTCTTCAATGGCGCTACTAATAATGGATTCGTAGCCCAGTTTTTTCTTGTCGGCTTGTTCTTCCGCAGCAATCGCTTCTTGTTTGATGCGCTCTTGCTCCTTCCACTCAATGACATTGTAAAAGTTGCGAATATTATTAACGTAGTGCACCGCTTCGTGACCGCGGGCGTAGCCATAGCGCGTTTGTTTGTAATACTGCCGTTTTGTCAGTAGTGGCAATCGCTCGCGAACGTCGCTCCAGAGGTTTGGGTTGCCGCCTTGGTCTTGGGTGATTTTGCGTGCATCTTGCAAGTGTAAAAAGCCGATATTGTAAGCCGCTAACGCAAGCCACGTGCGGTCGGGCTCGACAATATCGTCGCTCAGTCGATCGTACATTTTGCGAAAATACCGAGCGCCGCCAATAATGCTTTGGTTGGCGTCTAAGCGATTAGTGACGCCCATTTCTTTGGCGGTATTAAGTGTCAGCATCATAAAGCCGCGCACCCCAGTGGGTGACTTGGCGCGAGGGTTCCAGTGAGACTCTTGGTAGCCAATTGCGGCCAGTAGTTGCCAGTCGAGGTTGGTTTCTTTTCCGGCCGCTTCAATTCGCTCGCGCCATTTGGGAAAGCGCTTTTCAAGCCGCTTGGTAAATACCAGCGCGCCGCTGTAATTGATGTGCCCAACGTGGCCGTAAAAGCTTTCGGTGATTTCCGCGAGTTCGCCAGATTCTTCGAGTTGTGCAAGGTAGTCGTCGGCGGCTTGGCGCAAGCTGCTGTCGGTAATTTTGGGTAGTGCCCAGGCCAGTGGTTGCGGCTCGGTAATATCAAAAGCGGCGAGGGCGCGGGGGTAAACGCTGCTGTTAATCTCAAGCGCATTAGAATCGACGATCGCGTAAGTTACCTTTTGATTGTGGACCATCTCCAAGAGGTCGAGCATTTCGATATCTTGGCGCTCATTCCAGACTAAATCGGGGTGTTCGCGCTTGAGCTCTCGCAAGCGTTCGGCATGACTGCTGTTGCCGATAACGAGAATATCGGCGCCAATTAAGTCTTGAATGCTCTCGGGCTTAGGCGAGTTTGACCGGTAAATCACTTGTTGGGTTACGTGTAGGTAGGGCACGCTAAAGTCGACGATTTCGGCGCGCTTTTCGGTCGCGGTTAGACCGGCTGCACCCATATGCACCTCTCGCTTTGCGATGGCATGAAAAATATGGCCGAGATCTTCTTCTTCGACAATTTTGAGCGCAACGCCTAAATACGCCGCAAAGCCACGTAGAAGCTCGTAATCGAAGCCGGTGTAGCCGTCGGTACCCTGATAGTAGGTCGTCGGCCCATTGCGCGATGCAACGACCAACACGCCCTCGTCCTGAATGCGGTCGAGCAGGTTGGGTAAGCGGCTACCCGTCAGCAGTGAGCATAGGCAAAACACACAGGCGACCACCAGCACATGGTTGCAAACCCTGTGACTGATCTCGCTAAGTGTTTTAACCCATGGTTTCATAAATTCGACTGACTCACTGTAGCTGTTGATATCGGTAAAGGCGGCCGCCGCTTGATGCTGGCGCGCCTCGAATGTGTTCATTCTGCGGCTCTATTGGGCACTGGTTGTTGTTGGCCATCCGAGAGCCGAGCTAAAAGAAAAGTTACGGTTTATTTTTATTTAAAATCAATGCTTTACCGTTTTTTCTGTTTGGCCCCTTGGCCGTCTTGAGCGCTAAGCCCGGCGTCCGCGTTTTTGTTGGCGCGCCGACCCGTGACTTGCTCATTGTTAATCGTGGCGAACCAAATCGCCAGTTATTATTTAAACTGTTTAGTGCTTAAAAAAGCCATTATCTGGCGCTAGGGTGTCGTGACAAAAGGGCGCATTTTTGGCCAATTTTTGCCATAGCCTAGATAAGTAGCTCAAAAACAAAAGCATCGCTGGCACAGTGTTTGCCTTCGATGCACTGCTTGCGTGATCTGGCTGGTTAGCGCCTGTTTACTCGGCATTTTTTCGCGCTCTGGGCCCTCAGGTGGACACCAGAATATTGGCGGCGCATTCGTTGTTTTTAGTGCGCACCTAACAATCCAATATAAGCAATTCATTTAACGCTATTGGCTAAAAAAGAACCAATTTTATCGTCATATCTTTGTCTTGGGAAGCATACTACGTCATAAATGGCGAATAAGGCGCCAGGTCTTTGTCGCACTGCCGCTGATAAGGCTGGCCTTAGACCGCGCTCTTTTGGCTGCTACTCGCCGTCAAATCGAGTACAATGCGCGCTTTTTCGACAATCCGTCTTATGAACTGCGAGACCTATCCCTCCATGTTGATTTTGCCCGGTGCGCCAGCGCTTTCTGAATTCCGTACCCAAAAACTGCTCTCATCATTACAGGCTGTGCAGGCCGGTATTACGGCGGTTTACGCCGAGTACGTCCATTTTGCCGATCTTAGCGATGCTTTGACGGCCATTGAAACCGAAGTGCTTGTGCGCCTGCTGACATACGGCCCCAAGGCCGATAAACAGGCGGGGGATGGTCAGCTTTTGTTAGCGGTACCGCGCCCTGGCACCATATCGCCCTGGTCGTCTAAGGCGACCGATATTGCCCACAACGCTGGAGTCACCAAAGTCAACCGCATCGAGCGCGGCATTGCGTACCATGTAGAAGGTGATTTTGACGCCAATGCAGTCACCGAATTGTTACACGACCGCATGGTTGAGGCGATGTTCGGCAGCTTAGATGAGGCGCAAGCATTGTTCGTCAAACACGAACCGCGGCCCCTGCACTATGTGGATGTGCTCGACGGCGGGCGCATTGCACTGGAGGCGGCTAATGCATCGTTAGGCTTAGCGCTTGCTGAGGATGAAATAGACTACTTGGTCGCCAGCTTCAAAGACTTAAACCGCAATCCTACCGATGTCGAACTCATGATGTTTGCGCAAGCCAATAGTGAGCACTGCCGACACAAAATCTTCAACGCAAGTTGGACTATCGACGGTGAAGAAAAAGACCTTTCATTATTTAAGATGATCAAAAACACCTACGAGCTCGGGGGTGAAGACGTGTTATCGGCTTATGCCGATAACGCATCGGTGATGACAGGCACGGTAGCGGGGCGCTTTTTTGCCGACACCGATACTCACGAGTACGGCTATCACCAAGAGCCCGTGCACATTCTAATGAAGGTCGAAACTCACAATCACCCAACCGCTATCGCGCCCTTTCCGGGGGCGGGTACCGGTTCTGGCGGAGAAATTCGCGACGAAGGTGCCGTTGGTAAAGGCTCTAAGCCTAAAGTGGGTTTGAGTGGTTTTACGGTATCTAACCTGCAAATTCCGGGCTATAACCAGCCTTGGGAACAGGACTACGGTAAGCCCGGCCGCATTGTTAACGCACTCGATATTATGCTTGACGGCCCACTCGGCGGCGCCGCCTTTAACAATGAGTTTGGCCGCCCCAATGTGTGTGGTTATTTTCGAACCTTTGAGCAAGATTTTGACGGCGAACGCCGCGGTTACCACAAGCCTATTATGCTTGCCGGTGGCTACGGCAATATCCGCGAAGAGCATATCGAGCAAGAAGAATTTGCCCCCGGTTGTTATTTGATTGCGCTCGGCGGGCCGGCGATGTTGATTGGCTTGGGCGGCGGTGCGGCGTCCTCAATGGCGTCGGGTACCTCCTCAGAGGATTTGGACTTTGCCTCAGTGCAGCGTCAAAACCCCGAAATGGAGCGACGCTGCCAAGAGGTGATCGATCAGTGTTGGCAGTTAGGCGCCAATAATCCAATCGCGTTTATTCACGACGTGGGCGCTGGTGGGTTGTCCAATGCATTCCCAGAGCTTGCCAAAGACGGTGGCTGTGGCGCTAATTTTGAGCTGCGCGAGGTGCCCAACGACGAACCCGGCATGTCGCCGCTCGAAATTTGGTGCAACGAGTCGCAAGAGCGCTACGTGATGGCGGTACCCCCAGAGGCTTTGGAGCGCTTTAAAGCCATTTGTGAGCGCGAGCGCTGCCCTTATGCGGTGGTGGGCGAGGCCATCAGTGAGCAAACCTTAATTGTTAACGATCGTCATTTCGACGCTAAACCCGTCGATTTGCCGATGAGTGTTCTATTTGGCAAGCCGCCCAAAATGCATCGCGAGGCAGAAACCTATAATGCGCCGTTGCAGCCTTTGGATATTCAATTGTCGGTGGCCGAAGCCGCCGAACGCGTACTTCAGCACCCGACCGTCGCTAGCAAGCAATTTTTGATTACCATTGGCGATCGCTCTGTAACGGGCATGGTGGTGCGCGATCAGATGGTCGGGCCATGGCAGGTACCTGTTGCCGATTGTGCGGTGACCACCGCCACCTTTGATAGCTACGCCGGCGAAGCGATGAGCATTGGCGAGCGAACACCCATTGCCTTGCTTGATGCTGCGGCATCTGGACGCATGGCGGTAGCCGAGGCCATTACCAATATTGCCGGTACGCGCATTGCCGAGCTGCGCAATGTCAAACTCTCTGCCAACTGGATGTGCGCCGCAGGCCATAAAGGCGAAGATGCCAAGCTTTACGAAACGGTTCAGGCTGTGGGTATGGAGGTGTGTCCTGCGCTTGGTTTGACCATTCCTGTCGGGAAAGACTCGATGTCCATGCGCACGGCGTGGCAACAAGACGGTCAAGAAAAAGCGGTGACCTCGCCCTTATCGCTAGTGATCTCCGCCTTTGCACCCGTTGTGGATGTGCGTAAAACCTTAACGCCGGAGCTCAAAGCCTCGGCCGATAATGTTTTAGTGCTGATCGATTTGGCTGGGGGCAAACAGCGCTTGGGCGGTTCAATATTGGCGCAAACCTGCAACCAAATGGGCGAGCAGGTCGCCGATTTAGAAAGCCCCGAGGTGTTAAAAGCCTTTTTTAATGGCATGCAAGCCTGCCTTAAAAACGACAGTATTACCGCTTACCACGATCGCAGTGATGGCGGCTTGTTGGCCACTTTGGCGGAAATGGCGTTTGCTGGCCGTTGTGGGCTCGATATTAATATTGCGGCGGTAGGCGGAGACGCCATTGCCAGCTTGTTTAATGAAGAGCTAGGTGCGGTAATCCAAGTTGAGCGCGCCAACCTTAGCGCTGTTGTTCAAACCTTTGTTGATGCGGGTTTAGCTTCGTCAGCTCTGATTGAGCTGGGTATGGCAACGGTGGATCAAGCCATCAACATTCGCCGCGATACCGATACCCTAGTGAACACGCATCGCGCGACTTGGCAGCAATTGTGGAGTAAAACGAGCTATCACATGCAGGCGTTGCGCGATAACCCAGATTGTGCAGAGCAAGAGTTTGCTGGCATTGCCGCGGATAACCCCGGCTTGAGTAGCCAGTTAACCTACGACCCCTCAGACGATATTGCGGCACCGTATATCGCGGTGGGCAGCAAACCGAAAGTGGCAATTTTGCGTGAGCAAGGTGTTAACAGTCAGCTTGAAATGGCCGCTGGTTTTGAGCGCGCCGGTTTTACGCCGGTTGATGTTCATATGAGTGATATCTTGGCAGGTCGCGTCGCTTTAAGTGATTTTAAAGGCTTAGCCGCCTGCGGTGGCTTTAGTTATGGCGATGTGTTGGGCGCCGGTGAGGGTTGGGCCAAGACGATTTTATTTAACCCGATTGCTCGCGACCAATTCGAAGCTTTTTTCCACCGCAACGATAGCTTTAGTCTCGGTGTGTGTAATGGCTGTCAGATGATGTCTAATCTAAAGGATCTGATTCCCGGCGCCGATATGTGGCCGCATTTTGTGCGCAATATGTCTGAGCAATTTGAAGCGCGGGTCGCGCTGGTGAAAATCGAAGAGTCAAATTCGGTGCTGTATCGCGGGATGGCAGGCTCTCATTTACCCGTGGCCGTTGCCCACGGGGAAGGTCGCGCAGAGTTTAGTAATGCGGCGGCTTTGCAAGCGTGCAATAACAGTGGTCAAGTGGCGGTGCGTTTTATAGATAACCACCTCAATATCACCGAGGCGTACCCGGCCAATCCTAACGGCTCGCCTGCGGGAATTACCAGCCTAACCAGTCAAGACGGCCGGGCGACCATTCTTATGCCGCACCCCGAACGTGTGTTCCGAACGGTCGCCAACTCATGGAAGCCCGCGGGTTGGCAAGAAGATGGTGGTTGGCTACGCATATTCCGCAATGCCCGCGCATTCGTCAACTAGGTTTGAAATCCGGCGCGCATTGCGCGCGCTTAAATTCCCGCGAGCAATTCAGCCTTTGGTTTGTTAAGTATGTGGGCATTATTTATTCAGCGATACGACGTGCGGGATTCATATTTTTTTGGTTGCGTTATCGCAAAACCCTATTGGGATGACTTGACCTGAACAGCGAAACAAAATACTGTGTGTGCATACAGTTAATTGTGAGGATACATTTATGGCAGTACTTGCTGTGTGGCAATGTGATCGGGATGGGGCTATGTTCAAAAACAAAAAAGACGCCGACGACCATGACAAGATGTTGGAGCTGGCCGAAAATATTACGGCGTTAATTGAGCAAAATATCAAAGATGTCGACGAAGCGCAGGCCGAGGCGATTGGTCTTTTGCTGGCCAAGCGTCGCGATATTCTAGCGCGTGCGTGCAAAAATAAACCGGAGCTCCTCTTAGAGGAAGAGCCAGAGCCTCATAACGACGGCGATATTTTTGTAAAATAATTACGGGTCTGTAACGCTAAAAAATGCTAAAAAGCCCCAAAAGGTTTGCCCTTTTGGGGCTTTTTAGCATTATAGATAGTCTAGTGCGCTAGTGGGGGCCTGCTCTTTGTCCATGCTGAGCGGGTAGCCGCCATGAGAGGGCGTTTTTGATAGGGCGGACTATTTAATTGTCATGGTTGTGTGCATCGGCCGGCTATAGCCGTTAAAATGCGTCTCTTTTTTAGCCTCAGTGAGTCCTATGACAGTTTCGTCCCATCCCATCCTGCCAGCGGCGCAGTTGCCGCCGGCACTGGCGCAAACGTTGAGCGCCGTCCCGGTTATTTCACAGTTCGAGTGCTCTGTGGCCGATGTGACAGTTGCGGCCTCTGCTGCTGATTCCACCTGCCACATAACGCTGCAAATGCCGTGTATGCTCTGTGATCAGCAGGCCCTGCTTAAAGAGAGCATCGAGGCGGCACTGATTGCTGACTACGCTACTGTGCATATTGAGTTTCAGTGGCTGCCCATCGTCCCTGCATTAACACAAGGGCGTGAGCCCATTGCGGGCGTAAAGCAGGTGATTGCCGTGGCATCTGGCAAGGGTGGCGTCGGCAAATCAACAACATCGGCCAACTTGGCACTGGCGCTCCACGCGCTGGGCGCTCGAGTGGGTGTTCTTGATGCCGATATTTATGGCCCAAGTCAGGCGGTTATGCTGGGCGTTGCCGGTAAGCGACCAGAAATTTTGCCCGAAAAACGCATGCGCGCCATCACTTCTGATTACGGTGTAGCGGTGATTGGCATGGGTAATTTAATGACCGGTGATACGCCGATGGCGTGGCGGGGGCCGATGGCCACCGGTGCATTGCAACAAATGCTTCGGCAAACCGAGTGGCCGGAACTCGATTACTTGATTATTGATATGCCGCCGGGCACGGGTGATATCCAACTGACATTGGCGCAAAGTGTGCCCGTTAGCGGTAGCGTGATTGTTACTACACCGCAGGATATTGCCCTGTTAGATGCCAAAAAAGGCATTGAGTTATTTCGCAAGGTTAATATCGATGTGCTTGGCATTGTTGAAAATATGTCGATGCATACCTGTTCTCAGTGTGGCCATGAAGAGGCTATTTTTGGCGAAGAGGGCGGCAATACATTGGCGGCACAATATGCTACGCAGGTGCTAGGGCGCTTGCCGTTGAAACTGGCCATTCGAAAAGACGCTGATGGCGGCCGGCCATCTGTCGCGGCGGATGCGCACAGCCCGGAATCGCTTATATATCTCGAGCTGGCCAAGCGAACCGCCTTGCAGTTGTTTCTTAATCAGCGCAACGCTCAGTTTTCAGCCGGTGGCGAGGCGGCATCACCGTTAATTAGCGAGAGTGATGACTAGTGTGGTGTATTACGTAAATAGCACACATAGATTGGGCGCCTATTTGAGTTCAAGCCGCAGATATAAACTGAGATTTCCACTGCCCCACCCCATGGGGGGCGCCTCAGCAGCCCGTAGGTAGCGGCATTGCCTGCATGGACGGTAAGGGGCGTGCCTTGCTGCGGACCACCGAGGGGCCTTCTATTCGCACTATCCATTTGATACACCACACTAGCGTTTACACCGTTTAATAATTTGGAGAAGTTTATGTCAATTAAATCCGATAAGTGGATACGCCGAATGGCTAGCGAGCAAGCCATGATTACACCGTTTGCGCACGAACAAGTGCGCTACGGCGAACAGGGCGAGCGCCTTATTTCCTACGGCACATCCAGCTACGGCTACGATGTACGCTGCGCTGATGAGTTTAAAATTTTTACTAACGTACATTCCGTGACGGTAGACCCCAAACACTTTGATCAGGGAAGCTTTGTTGATATTAAAAGCGATGTGTGCATTATTCCGCCCAACTCTTTTGCGTTGGCGCGAACGGTTGAGTATTTTAAAATTCCGCGCAGTGTGCTAACGGTATGCTTGGGCAAATCGACCTATGCCCGTTGCGGAATTATAGTCAACGTAACGCCGCTAGAGCCCGAATGGGAAGGCCATGTCACCCTCGAGTTTTCGAATACGACGCCCTTGCCTGCAAAAATTTATGCTCACGAAGGTGTCGCGCAAATGCTGTTTTTCGAAAGCGACGAGATTTGCGAGACTAGCTATGCTGACCGCGGTGGTAAGTACCAAGGACAGCGCGGTGTGACATTGCCTCAAACGTAGCGGCCCAAATAATCATCCGAAGAGCAGGGCTAACGTAGCATCCGTGTTAGCCCTTTTTTGAGTTTGTGAGCACTGCCCATGAAAAATTCGCGATACTGTATTCTGCTAATGATTCCCTTTTTTGCCGCTGCCGTTATGCCATGGCTAGCGCCGAGCACAGTGCCTCGCGTTGCATTAATTACGGTATTTTGGCTGGCCGTTATCAATATTTTTTTGGCGGGTTTTTCGGCCGGTGATGCGGCGCAAACACTGGTGAGGAACGTGGAGCCCGAAGGGCGGGTTCGCCTTCGGTTGCTGGGCGCGCTCGGTCTGACGATTCTGGTGGTGCTGGCAGCGGCTTTATATTTTTTGATGTCGCCAATGTTGGCGATTGTCGTGCTGGGCGCAGTGCTATTGTTTAATGGTAGGGTCGTGCGAGCAACCCAATATGGCCAAACAATTACGCCGGTGGATTACCGCTTTTTGCAAAAAAATATTTGGGTTGTACTTGGTTGCTTGCTGATGCTGCTGATGAGCTATTATCGTTATGTACACGCATAGTGTATTGAATAACCGTTGTTAAAAGGCTTTCGCGGCGCACTGTGAAAGCCTTTTATATCACTACAGTATTTTCTTTTTAACGCGGTATTGCTCAGAAACTTGCGCTAGGCTGCAAACGCTCGGGATAAGTTTTTTAAGCAAACCGTCGTGAATGTCGTAAATCCAGCCGTGAACGGTGAGCTCTCTGCCTTCCGCCCAGGTATTTTGCACCACGGGCAAGCTGCACACGTTAGACACCTGTTGGGCCACGTTCAGTTCGCATAATAGATTAACGCGTTCTTTCTCGCTGAGGTGTTCGGAAAATTCGTCTCTGCGATTAAAATAAACGTCGCGAATATTGCGCAACCAGTGATCCACCAAGCCGACTTGTTGGTCGCCCATGGCAGCCTGCACGCCGCCACAACCGTAATGACCACTGACAATAATGTGCTTCACTTTTAGCACGGCAACCGCATAATAAATGACCGATAGACAATTGAGGTCTGTGTGCACTACGGTGTTAGCGATGTTGCGGTGCACAAAGAGTTCGCCGGGCAATAGGCCGACAATTTGGTTGGCGGGAACGCGGCTGTCGGAGCAGCCAATCCATAAGTACTCTGGATTTTGTTGCGCTGCGAGTTTTTCAAAGAACTGTGGATCTTCGGCTTTAATCTCCTCGGCCCAGCGTCTGTTGTTATTAAAAAGTTCGTCTAGGTGATTCATAGTGTTGTGTGCCTCCGAGTAATTTTCGGGAGTATACGCAATTTAACCGGCGATAGAAATCGAACTATAAATAGGGTTTTTTATGACTCACGCTACATTTTATTGGCACGACTATGAAACCTGGGGGGCAAACCCCGCCATTGATCGCCCCTGTCAGTTTGCCGGCTTGCGAACGGATATGGAGCTCAATCCTATTGCTGAGCCCGATATGTGGTTTTGTCAGCCTACGCCGGATGTGCTGCCGCACCCAGAGGCGATTTTAGTGACCGGCATTACACCGCAACAGGCGCAAGCCCAAGGGCTGCCTGAGCCCGAATTTGCTCAAAAAGTACACGAGGTGCTTAGCGCCGCGGCAACGTGCGCCGTGGGGTATAACAGTATTCGCTTTGATGATGAGGTCAGCCGTTACACGTTTTATCGGAACTTTTTTGACCCCTACGCGCGCGAATGGCAACAGGGCAATTCGCGCTGGGATATTATCGATATGGTGCGAACCTGTTATGCCCTTAAGCCCGAGACGCTTCAGTGGCCGGAAATAGACGGTCGCGTGAGCTTTAAGCTGGAGGCTTTGTCGGCGGCAAACCATTTACTGCACGCGCGTGCCCACGATGCACTTAGCGATGTTGAAGCCACCATTGCTCTGGCTAAGCTGATAAAACTCAAACAGCCTCAGTTATTTGAGCACCTCTTTCGTTTGCGTCTTAAAAATAATGTGGCTCAAGAAATTGACATAAATCAGCGCAAGCCGTTTTTACATATTTCGTCAAAGTTTTCGGCACAAAACGGTTGCGCTGCGCTTGTCGTGCCTTTGGCGTTGCATCCCAAAAACAAAAATGCCGTTATTGTTTTTGATTTATCCCAAGACCCTCGCGACCTGATAAGTCTGAGCGCCGAGCAGATTGCGCAGCGGGTGTTTAGCTCGGCGGCCGAACTGCCCGAGGGCGAAGAGCGCATCAGCCTTAAAGCGGTACACCTCAATAAGAGCCCGGTGGTGTTGACGCCAAAATTGCTGACTTCGGACAATGCTCAACGTTTAAATATCGACAAAGCCCTTTGTGAGGCCCACTGGCGAACAATCTTGCAGCACGATCTCGGCGATAAGGTCGCACGCGCTTTTGCGCTGGCCGAGTTTGCGCCGCGAACAGACCCCGAGCAGCAACTGTATGAAGGCTTTTTGCCATCTGCCGATAAGCCTCTTTTGGAAAAGGTTCGGCGTGCGCCTGCCGAAAGCCTGATGAATGGGGATTTTCAGTTTAACGATTCCCGCTATAACGGGTTATTGCTACGGTATAAAGGGCGCTTTTTTACCGATAGCTTGTCACCAGATGAGCGAGCCCAGTGGCAAGAAATTTGCCATCGACGCTGGTATGACGGGGTAGAAGGCTACCTGAGCGTCGAACAGTTTGGTGCCCGAGTACAGGCCCTTATTGAGGGCGGGTTGACCGAGCAGCAGGTCGATAACTTAAAGCAGGCGCAGCAATGGCTGGAACTCAGTATTTAGTGAGTGCTCATGCCGAAGCGCCGCGGGTGGCGCCCCAAGAGGAAGACGAGTTTATTGCTATAAGTAGCATTTTAAGCGGTAAAAAGACGTTAGTTACACTTAAAGTGTCGTTCTGACACAAAGATCTATTGCATTTGTGGTGTTTGATTGCTAAAACATTAGTATGAGTCACAATTCGTGTGATCTAGCGCAAAAATATGGCCTAATCTATGGCTGTTGGCAGTGAGTGCCCGCGCTGTTTGTTGAATCTGACATCACAGGTAACAAACATGTTGGTTGATTCCCAAAAGGATCCAATATTCTATTCCGAGGCCTCTTTGCCGGGCCGCGACGAGCCTATTACGGGGTTTGAGCCCCACGCCGTGCTTGGCACCCCTATAGAACCCCCTTACCCACCATACTTTGAGCGCGCCTTGTTCGGTATGGGATGTTTTTGGGGGGTCGAAAAGCTGTTTTGGGGCGTGCAAGGTGTTCACACCACGGCGGTTGGCTATGGTGCCGGTTTAACGCCCAACCCATTGTATAAAGAAGTTTGCTCGGGCTTAACCGGCCACAATGAGCTTGTGCTAGTGGTCTACAACCCCAAAATGCTGTGGTACCGAGACCTGCTTAAGGTTTTTTGGGAAAACCACAACCCGACCCAAGGCATGCGGCAAGGGAATGATTTGGGGCCGCAGTATCGCTCGGGCATTTATCCATTGACGCCGGAGCAGCACTTTCTTGCCAAGCAAAGCCACGATGTTTACAGCGCAAAGCTACGCCAACAAAGTGAAGTAAAGGTAACCACCGAAATCGTAAATAATCCACCTTTTTACTTTGCTGAGGAATACCATCAGCAATACCTCGCTAAGAATCCTGCGGGTTATTGCAATCTGCAAGGCTTAGATGAAACGGGGTTTCCGGGCTTTATTTAACCTTTCGGCAAGCGCTCCGCGCGCCAACTGTACCAAACTGCATGAAGTTTACAGTCGAGCTTGCATCCGATTGAAACCCATTAATAAGCATATCGGTAACTTTTAAACGGTTGTTTTGCGCGGGTTTTAGGCATTAAAAAACCGCTGCTAAAGCGGTTTTCAGTGGCGCTGCAAAACTCGGTAGCGCTAAAAGGTAGCCGAAAGCTTATTCGTCGCTGAACCGTCGATTAAAGCAACCTCCCGAACCCCGCCAAGCGAGCCCAGTTTAACCACTTAGCGCTGCCCGTCGTCAACCAGCATACTGATGGCCGCAAGGGCCTCTGGGTCTTCGTCTTTAATTTTATTGGCGATGTGATGCTGGAAAAAGTACTTAAAATGCCCGTGTTCTTGGGCGGGGTATAAGCAGCTATCACCAGGCAACACGGGCGTGCTCTTAATTTTTTGATCGTCGATAAGCATGCCTTCGATGGACCCGTCATTATTTAAGCGCCAGCTCACCACTTCAAATAGCGACAGCCGGCGTTTTTCTAAGTCGGATAACACCGCGTGCGTGCCGATCAGGTCGGGGATTTCCTGCACGATATCGTCGGGATTGTCGCTATCGTACTCGTAGTAGTCCGCAGCCGTTTCGACTTCAACGACTTTGTGGATAGGAGGTTCGAAGAAGATCTCGTCTATACCTGGGTCATAATATCCTTCAAATTGGCCATTCAATGGATCTTGAATGTCAGTGCAGGGAATGACTTTGTCGAGCCAAGGCACGAGTCCGACAACTTCGCCGGTAGCGCGCAGGCCCCACGCGAGAATTTTTAAGCTGTAAAGCTTCTCGTCGCTGGAATCGTTAGAGTAGAGCATTTCAAGGCCGTCAAGCTCAGCCGCAAGCCGAATAAAGCGCGCGTCATGGGCCGACCGGTATGATTTGCCGGTGAATAAGTCAATGACATTGTCGAGGTCATGACTGGTACCTGAGGTCTTCATGGGTGTCACCTCCGAGCAGTGGGCTTTTGCTGGTCGCAAACCTTGTCACTTACTTACCTTGCCTTCAAGCTTGTGTTGCCATTACGCAGACCCGTAAGTTTGTTGCGTGTACAGCATTAGCCGGTGGTGGAATAGGTCCCTCTGCTATTACAGTATATGCACAATTACTGTAACTCAACACTTGAATGCAAAAAAAATCGCACCGTGGCGTTTTTTGCAACTCGAGTAACGAGTCGTTTTGCGCGACAATTGCCGCCTGTTACCATAAAACCTTTACGCATAACACCTCCGTTATTTATGAGCTCTCATCATTACAGCGATCTTATCGCGCTTTTCGACGCCTGTTTTTTGTCCGAATTTAACACGCGGCTCGTGCGCGGGCGCGACGAGCCTATCTATATCCCACGGGGGCTCGCCGTTGATGGTTATCACAAGCAAGATTTCCACCAAATTGTTTTTGCGCACGGTTTTTTTCGCAGCGCCTTGCATGAGATTGCCCACTGGTTAGTCGCGGGTGACCAGCGGCGGATGCAACTCGATTACGGCTATTGGTACGCGCCGGACGGACGAAATGCCCAGCAGCAAGCGAAATTCGAGCAAGTCGAGGTTGCGCCTCAAGCGCTGGAGTGGATATTAACCAAAGCCTGCGCACACCCGTTTGCAGTAAGTGTCGATAACTTAAGTGGTGAGGCGACGGACTCAACGGCGTTCAAGCGCGCTGTGTTAAAGCGCGTTCAGGCTTTGCAACAGTGCGGACTATCGGCTCGCGCAGGGTCGTTTCGAAAGGCGGTTGCCCAGTTTTATGGCACGCCTTTGCCGTTACAGGGGATACATTTTTCGATCGACGAACTCTAGGTCGGCAGTGTTTCCAAGCTGAATCGGCGCGCTAAAAAGTGTAGACTGCGCGCTTTTTTTAAAGGTATGCCTCCGTGACTGACCTACGCATTGTTGCCGATGAAAATATCCCTGCATTAGATGCCTTATTTGGTGATCTCGGCGAGATTGTTAAACTGCCGGGGCGCGATATGTCTGCCGATGACCTCGTTGGGGCCGATATTTTATTGGTGCGCTCGGTCACCAAGGTGAATCGAGCGTTGCTGGCCAAGAGCCAGGTAAAGTTCGTGGGCACCTGCACCATCGGCACCGACCATTTAGATAAGCCCTATTTAGATGAAACGGGCATTGCGTGGTCGGCGGCGCCTGGCTGTAATGCTGGCGGCGTAGTGCAGTATGCGCTAGCCGCTATGGCCACTTATAGTCCCGACTGGGCCGATAAAACAGTAGGTATCGTTGGTTGTGGCAACGTGGGCGGTCGCCTTTATCGGACTTTAAAGGCTTTGGGCGTTTCGTTGCAGGTCAGTGACCCGTTTAAATCGCCTACTGAGGTGCCCGATCTCGCTACGCTCGATGAGGTGTTAGCGTGCGATATTATTTGTGTGCATACGCCCCTCACTCTAGGTGGAGAGCACCCGACTGAATACCTTATCAACGCGAGCAACCTGCCGAAGATTAACCCCGATGCCTTGCTGATTAGCGCCGGGCGGGGAGAAGTTATCGACAATGCGGCCCTGCTTGAACACTTAAAAGCGGTGCCGACGCTAAACGTCGTGCTCGATGTGTGGGAGGGTGAGCCGAATATCCACACATCATTGCTGCCGTTTGTTCGCTGCGGTACGCCACACATTGCCGGTTACAGCTTTGAAGGTAAGCTTAATGGCTCGTTATTGGTTTATCAGGCGCTGGCAAAACACCTAGCGATAGACGAGGCCGCCGCCCGTGCTCGGGTTGACACGGTTAAAGATGCCATTCTCGGTGAGCCGGTCGCCCTTGCAGCGCCATCGATTAATGCGGCTGTATTGGCAACCTATAACCTGCAGGCGGACCACGAGTTGATCGCTGGCGCCATTGCCACTGGCGAGCCCATGAAAACCGCTTTTGACAAGCTGCGTAAAAGCTATTGGCAGCGCCGCGAATTTGGGCATTATTATTGTCCCAACGGCGCCGGCCAGCTTCACCAATTCCTGCAGCTTGTCAACAGTGTGCGACGGTAATGGCTTGTGACTAAGCTGCGTTTAGGCTTTTTGATCAACCCTTACGCTGGCGTTGGTGGCCCTGCGGCTCTGAAGGGTAGCGACCTTGCCGAGCTGCAGCTCGCCGCCAGCGAAGGGCGTGTGCCATTGCGGGCACCGCCTCGGGCGCACACGTTTTGGCAGCGATTAGAGCCGGTGCTCGAAACCTTGGATGTTATTGCGGCGCCCGGCCAAATGGGCGCCGACTGGTTAGCGCAATGGCAAATTGCTTGTGTGTCGATAGCACTCGATGTGCCTGCGTTGACGACGGCCGAGCACACCCAACAGGCTGCAAAAGCCATGCTTGCCGCAGGCGTTGATTTGTTAGTGTTTGTGGGCGGTGATGGTACGGCACGGGATGTCTTTAGCGCCGTTGGCGAGCGCGTATTGGTGTTAGGTATACCCGCGGGAGTCAAGATGCACTCGGGTGTTTACGCCATCAATCCTCAGTGCGCCGCCGAGGTGGTTGCTCAGTTGGCAAGCGGTGAATTGGTCGCCGAGAGCGTTCAAGAGGTACGCGACATCGATGAAGTCCTGTTTCGTCAGGGGGTCGTGAAGGCGCGCTACTTTGGCGAAATGCGCGTGCCTTGCGCCGCCGAGTTCGTGCAGGCGGTTAAGCAAGGTGGCATGGAGGTCGAAGCGCTGGTACTGGTCGATATTGCCGACCATTTGCGTGAGCAATTTGATGACGGTGCGCTGATAATTTGGGCGCCGGGTTCCACCACCTTGGGCGTACTGCGCGAGTGGGGGCACGAAGGTACCCTGTTGGGGGTTGATGTGTTGTTGCCATCGAAGCTATTGGTAAAGGATGTCGATGCGCTGCAGTTGCATGCGTTGCTGGCACAACACGCGGGTCCCATCGAGTTGGTGCTGACCGCCATTGGCGGTCAGGGGCATATTATCGGTCGTGGCAACCAACAAATTTCCGCCGAGTTATTGTCGCGCATCGGCCGCGATCACATGCATGTCATCGCAACCCGCACCAAATTGAAAAGCCTGCAGGGTCGTCCTTTGTTATTGGATTCCGGCAGCCCAGAGCTCGATAGTGAATGGTCGGGTTTGATCTCCGTTATCGCGGGTTATAACGACCTGCTACTTTACCCCGTTGGTTATTAATTTTTTGGCTGTACAACCACGCTACCGCTTTGAGTGTTCTCTATGTCAACTTCTACAGATTTTGATTTTTCGCCGCTAGAAGATCGCTGCCGGGAGTTTTTTGTTGCCGAGCCCATGCCGCGTGAATCGCGCCGCATATTTCACGGCCGCGGTCGGTGCTATCCAGGGCTTGAGTGGTGTACGCTGGATTTTTATTCACCGGTGGTTTTGTTAACGGTATTTTGTGTGCCCAGCGAGCCAGCTTTTAAGGCGTTAAAGCAACGCCTTTTAGCGCTTTTACCCGCTGCTGTTAGCCATTTTGTTATCCAGCGCAGGGATTTATTTGGCGCGCCTTACGAGTGGTGTTTAGCTGAGCCTTTGGCGCGAGGGCAGGTGTTTGCAAAACGCGGAAAACTGAGTTTTCAGCTAGATTTTAACCAACAAAATACCGGATATTTTTTAGATATGGAGCCCGGTCGGCAATGGTTAGCTGCCAATGCAGCCGGCGCCCGAGTGTTAAATTTATTCGCCTATACCTGTGCTTTTTCGGTGGTCGCCATCGAGGC
>DATBNJ010000190.1:0-7358 GCA_036554385.1 Marinagarivorans sp.
GGACGGAACTTATGCACAGGACGTGCGGTAATCCGGATTTGCATCGGTACAGGATGTACTTTATTAGGGCAGTGCAGGAGCACACTGCCGAGGAGCAAAAGCCGGTGACGCCGCTATCGCGTAAAAAGTGCATTTTTAGAGATGCCCTCAAGCTGCGAGATACTTTACCACCGCCTTGGCAACCCCTTCTGCCGAGGCGGGGTTTTGCCCACTAATTAAGTTGCCATCAATCGCCACGTGCGCCCGGAAATTATCCGAACTTTCGAACTTGCAGCCTAGCTCGCGCAATTCGGATTCCAGTAAATAAGGCACGGTGGTATCGAGCTCAATGCTGCATTCCTCCGCGTTAGTAAAACTATTGACGCGCTTACCTTTTACCATTGGGCTGCCGTCGGCGTCGGTTGCGCCGATAAAACCCGCAACGCCGTGACACACCGCCGCTACCGGCTTGCCCAATTGAAAAAGCGTGCTCACAATCGGTTCGAGGTAGGGGTTGTTGCGAAAGTCCCACAGGGTGCCGTGGCCGCCGGGCAGGTAAATGGCGTCGAAACTGGTGAGCGTATCGTCATCGACTTCATTTAACGATCTCGAATGTTTAAGCGCATTAACGGCCAAGTCGTCTTTTAGGAATCGCTGTACCGACTCTGGGTTGTCCGATGGTGAGCTGTTTAAGCTCGATGGGTCGAAGGGTGGCTGTCCACCGGCAATCGAGGCCAGCAGCACGTCAAAGCCCGCATCTTTAAACAGGTAATAAGGGGTTGTCATTTCCTCGTAGTGGAAACCGGTAGCTTTGCCGGTGTTGCCAAGTTCGCCGTGGGATGTCATCACTATTAATATTGTATTTTTCATGGATACCTCATTGATTGCTTGCAAAAAAAGTCTTATCAATTATTGCTAGTCAATTTTCATTCCTCTTGTCATGTCGCAGCGAATTTTCGCTCACTGGCGCTACGGTTGGCGTTTCAGGGTAACAACAGAGTAATCATTCCCAAGTGGGGCGCTTTTCCGCTTCAATAACTTATAAAGCTTACAAACATATGTAGTTATTACAAAAAAACTAAGGGCTCTTTTGTGGACGCAGTACTCGGATTTTTATTGGCCGCGAGCGCTCACGGGGCATAGCCCAGCGACTGCGCTGGCGCTTAAGCGGGGCGTTGAAAGTGGTAAGGCGATCGGCACTGTGTTTGCAAAAGTCCGAGCCTGACGTGAACGCCTTGGGCCAAGGTATCGATGCCAAAAGGCGTATTGCCAAAAGTGCATGGTCCTATAACAGGCTGACGGATCCACATAAATATAACGGGAGAAGTGTATGGGAAACAAAGTAATGCATTTATTGGTCATTTTAGGGTTTGTCGCCTGCAGTGTTGCCTGCAGTCAAGAAACACCCAATGCCGTGCAGCATTTAAGTGAACCGTCTGAAGAGGTTAAGGAATCCATGGGCGCCGACGATGAAAGCTGCGATACGGTCAACCAAACTATGTGTTAAGCCACCCGACTCAAAAACCGTCACCTTGTTGTTTTGCCACTTATGGACTATTGCTTAATTGTTGCAACGTCGATTGATTCGACTGCGCTTTATTCATCATAGGCCTTAAACATCACGGTGACACCTGTGGAACAGTATTACCCGCCAGATCGCATACTGGAACTTGCCATTGGCTCTGTGGTGCAAGTCAACAGTGAAAGCGGCGACTTTCATTTTACCGTGAGCCTAGTGGGCGTTGATGCACCCCACTCGGTGATTACCACCTTGCCGCTGCAGCAACACCTGCCGGAGGGTTTTGGCTACGACGCGCTTTTTTCAAAGGATGAAGTCTTCGAAATGCGCACCATTCACGAAGGGCATGTGGTGGCTTTCGAGGCGGCCTTTCTGGACACCTACAAAGACCGCTTGCTGATGACCAGCTTCCCCGAAATGATCGAAACCCGTTTACTGCGCGTTGAAACGCGGTTTCCCTGTGCGTTGTCGTGCGATATTCGCCAAGGCGATCAGGAATCCTACGGCGTTATTGCCAATATCAGCCACGGTGGTTGTCAGCTCGCGGTCAACAAAGACGCCAGCTATGGGTTTATCGAACGATCGGTCGGTCAGAACCACGTTGTTGTACTGGAGGTGTTTTTTCCGATGTCAGAGGCACCGGTCGCGCTCGAGGTATTCGTGCGCTCGGCGGTTTGCCAAGTTGATGGCGCCTGTAAAGTTGGCATTGCCTTTAGGCACAATTACGAGCCCGTGCGGCGCTATTTGGAATCCTTGCAATTGGACAGTGTTGCGCCTTTTTTTCGTTAGCCAGTAAGCTCTCTTCTGCTAAATGACTAAGTGACCACCCGAGCCCTCATCCGGTACAACCCTATTTTAGGGCGTTGCGGGGTAGGCGTTTTTTAATAGCTGTGCTGCGCAGGAATTGCCCCCAAAATGGCTAACAAGTCTTTGGTCACCACGGGCTTAACCAAGTGGTGATCAAAGCCCGCCTGCTTAGAGCGGGCGCGATCTTCGCTTTGCCCGTAACCGGTTAAGGCAATTAAGGTTGCGCCGGAAGATAGTGGCTCGGCGCGAATTTTCCTAGCCAGTGCGTAGCCGTCCATATCCGGCAGGCCAATATCTAAAATCATGGCGTGCGGCGCGCCTTGCGCAATACGTTCGAGGGCGGCCGTAGCGCGATATTCCACCTGGGTGCGATGCCCTTGTAACTCCAACAACATGGCCAGAGCTTGGGCGGCATCGACGTTATCATCAACAATTAAAATATCGAGCCCCGGTGCATCGGCGTGATGGTCGGAGGTGGTGGTTGCCGTTAGCGCCTGCGCTTGCTCGGTACGGGGCAAGCGCACGGTAAAAATGCTGCCTTTATGGGCACCCTCACTTTCGCCCGTGACGCTGCCTTGGTGCAAGTCGACTAAACTTTTTACCAGCGCCAAGCCCAAACCCAAGCCGCCTTGGGCGCGATCGGGTGAGCGCTCTGCCTGGGTAAATAAATCGAACATATGCGGCAATAAGTTTTTGTCCACGCCGATGCCATCGTCTTCAATCACAATGGCTACCTCGTCGGGGCTGGCGTTAATGCGCAAGCTAATATGCCCGTGTTCTGGGGTATACCGGTTGGCGTTATTAAGAATATTGGCAATCACTTGTGTTAGGCGCGTGCGGTCGCCAGTAACCATGGGCGCTTCATTACCCAAGTCGATCATTAGGTGTTGGCGCTTTTGCTCGATTAATGCACTCACTTGCTCTAAGGCATCGTCGATAATGTGTTTCAGGTTTAACCGCTCTTTTTGCAGTGTAACTAGGCCGCGCGTCACTCGCGAAACATCCAGCAAATCGTCGACTAAGCCCGTCATATGCCCTACTTGACGGGTAATTATTTCGCTGGTTTGTCGTACCCGTGTGGGGTCGTCGGCGGAAAATTTCAGCAGCTCGGCAGCAGAGCTAATCGGCGCCAACGGGTTGCGCAACTCGTGGGCCAACATGGCCAAAAATTCATCTTTGCGGCGGTTAGTGGCCTTGAGCTCTTCTTGCACTTTTTCGATTTCGTGAATATCGGTATTCGTGCCTAGCCATTGTAAAATATTGCCTGCTTCGTCGCGCAGTGGCGTGGCACGGGTAAAAAATGTGCGAAACTCTCCCGTTGCAGAGCGCAGTGGAAAGGTTAATTCCAAAGGTTCGCCGGTGGCTAAGCAATGTTTATAGGTTGCGAGAATATCCGGTAGGCGTTTGGGGTCGTGCAGGCTTTGCCAGCCCCAGCCTTCCATTTGTGCGGGCGTGGTCCCTGTGTATTCATACCAGCGGTCGTTAAACCATAAAATTCGCCCGTCGGGTTCGGCAAGCCATGCTAAGTGAGGGATGGTATTGGCTAATTGCCGCAAGTGCTCTTCGCTATCGCGCAGTGCTTGGGTTGCCTTAACCGCTTCGGTAACGTCGCTGCCTTCGATAAAAATCCCCGATACGTGTCCGGCGGCATCGCGAATGGGCTGGTAGACAAAATCGACATGGTATTGCTCTAACGCTTCGCTATCGGGGTGGCGCAATTTCACCGATACTGCACGTCCCACATAAGGCTCGCCCGAACGGTAAACACTATCAAGTAATTCGTACAGCCCTTGGCCTTCTAGTTCCGGCATAGCCTCGCGCACAGACCGGCCGATAAGCTCGCGGTAGCCCGCTAACTGATGGTAGGCCTCGTTGGCCAATTCAAAAATATGGTTTTTAGTGCGCAACACCGCCATGATGCCGGGTGCCTGCTGGAATAATTGGCGCAGGTGTTCATTTTCGTTTTTGCGCTGGCGCGCGGCGATAACTTGTTGCGTGGTTTCTGTACATGCGCAGTACATGCCGGCGACGTCGCCGTATTCGTCGTACACTGGGGAATACGAAAAGGTAAACCACGTTGGCTCGTTATAGCCTTTGCGCTTCATCATTAACGGCATGTTTTCATAATAAGACGATTTGCCGGACATCGCCTGATGGACAATGGGCGTTATATCCTCCCAGATCTCTGACCATACTTCTTTAAAGGGTTGCCCTAAGGCTTCTGGGTGCTTGTTGGCCAGCATGTCGACGTAAGCATCGTTATACAAAAGCGCCAACTTTGGCCCCCAAGCTACAAACATCGGGAACTTGGAATTAAGAATTAAACTGGCAATGGTGCGCAGCGCTTGAGACCAAGCTTCGGGAGCGCCAAGGGGTGAGTGGCTCCAGTCGTATGAACGCATTAAATCAGCAACGGCGTTTTCGCCTAAAAAGACCGAGTTTGATAATGGGCGGGTCGGCATGCATCCTCACAGTGAATTAAGTAGAGCATCTGGCGCCAGTATATAGAAGCAACCCCCCATTGAGTTCAGTTTCGGCAACCCGTAGGAAGCCTTGTGATTATCACATTGGATTAACTCGTGGGAGGATGCCGCGCCTTGCTGGGTCGTTAAGTCTGCCCGATCATGCAGCTTTCGGGCCTAGCGGGGTTTGCTCAGTGCTTTAAACGAAAAATAGCAACAGTCAGCTTGCCTAATTAGCCTCCATCTTAAAACGCCACCCGCGGCGTTTCGCGGAGTCACAAAAATACCTCAGCGGATGGAGGGAGTGCCCAAGATTACCCGGCGCAATCTGTGCCCCTAGATCACGCGAATGCCTGTCATCAACGCCTGTTTCGGGGAGGGCTTTAATAAGCTTTTTGTCTATCGACGGCAGGCATGCCGTATGGCGAAAAGCGGGTACCTAAAACGCATAAAATGCCGCAAGCAAAGCGGCGCAGGGCGCGCGGCTTTGCTTGGGTTGGTGAGTGAGGGGTTGGTGAGTGAGTGGCCATTCTAAAACAGCCGATTTAGCGTTTCAGAATGGGCACAAGGTTTACAAGATGCTTAAAACTGGCTAATAAAATCCCAGGCTTCGCCGGGTATCCACGATTTCGCTTGGCCGCGATCTTTTTGCGTTGGGTAATGGTCGCCGTCAAAGGCGCACCAGCGAACCGGATAGCCGTCGGCGCAGCCTTCATACGAGGTGCAAATATGGCTACCGCTGCCGTTAGCGGGTTCGGGCGGATTGGTGGCATTACAGCCATTATTCGTGGCATAACGATCGCGCAAGGCACGGCCTTGGCTAATGTTGAGTACCGAGTCGTTAAGCCCGTGTGCGCCAAAGTACGCAATGGGTTCGGTGCCGCCAGCACAACCGCTCAGCTGTGCACCCGCATAAAGCGCAACACCGCGGAACACGTCGGCGCGGCTACAGGCGATGGCGTTCGACATGCCCGCCCCGTAACTAAAGCCAGTTGCGAAGATGCGGTTTTCGTCAACGCACAGGTCGTTAGTGAGTTCATCGATCATCGCATCGGTAAAATTAATATCGCGGCCATTGGTGTTGGCCCAACCGGCGTCAATGCCCTCTGGCGCAACAAATATTGTGGTGTTATCAGCCAAGTCCCATAGGCCGTAGAATGGATCGTCGGTTGACCCCCCCATACCGCCTTCGGCCACTTGGCTGGCGTTACCGTTTAGCCAGTGGTAGGCCATAATTAGACGGTAGGGCGTTTGGGCATTGTAGTTTTGGGGCAAGCGCACGATAAACGAACGGTTGGTGCCGTTGACGTTAAGGTTGTGTCGGCCATCGCTATAGGTGTTGGCACTGCCACAGCCTGCGCTAGCGATGGGTTGGCCGGGTTCGGGTTCGGGCGGCTCAACATACTCCCCAGTCTCGGAATATAGGGTAATGCCGCTCAAGGTCGCGTTATCCATTTCGGACATTAATTCTATGGTTAAGGTTTCGTCAGCCACCATGACCATGGGCACTTCAACATCGTATGCCGCGTTGCCGCCAACCTCTGCGTATAGGTCGATGCTTTGCACCACGGGTTCGCCCTCTACGCTGGCGCTAAATAGCCGTTGCATGGTAGCGGTTTGGTACATTTCTACAAATTGCAATGTGACGCCGTAGGTTCCATTGGTAACGGGTATTTGGTAAGTCATATCCCCGTAGCGCTCGGTATGGTAAGGCGTGCCTGCGCTAATGCCATCAATTTCGGCTTCGGTCGCATTGGGCGTGCCACCGCGGTAAAAGCGGTCGGCGCGGTAGTCGATGCCATTAAAGCTTAACGCCGGCCCACCCACATTGGCGGCATACACTAACGGTGCATTGGGTGCCGAGCTGGCAACGCTGGAGCTCGATTCGGGTGCAGAGCTGCTAGAAACTACAGGGGCGCTGCTACTTGCCGGTACGCTACTAGAGCTGGAGCTAGCCGGCACCGAGCTGCTCACAGCCGCTAGGCTGCTTGAACTGGCACTAGAGGGTTCGGGCGGCTCAGCACCTGTTACGTCGGTATCGCCAGTACAACCGGCGAGCATGACTGCCGTCGCGAATAGTGCCGCTGCGGAGGTTTTAACGGGCATTAAATGTGTCATGGGTTTTCTCACTCGAATGTGCAGTTAGTGAAAGTGGCTGTTGGTACTTATGGATAACCAGACTATTGAATCTAAAGCATTTGGTAAGACCAAAATGTGTTGAAAATGTGAAGAGGTCACATTTTGTGAACTTATTCTTATCTAGGCGGAAAGGGTTGCTTTGTTCAGTAGAGGTTGTCGGTTGGGTGTGTTGGGGGGGATTAGTGAATGTGTGTTTCTGTTGGGTATTTGGAGGTGGGGTGAGGGCGTTGGGCTAAGATTATTGTCGTGTTGGTTGGGGATTTTGGCGATTATCCTTTGGCGATTATCCCACACCCCGAGCACCAACTCTGCGGACCGGCGTGAATACTCCGTGTAGCCTGCAATCGGCCATCCAGGCCTCATAGCTTCCGCCGAGATGGCGCTCGAGGTGTTTGGGGTGTTCTAAGTCAATTGCGATCGTTCGGCAGCTGTTGAGGCAAAAATAGTTAATA
>DATBNJ010000195.1:0-8686 GCA_036554385.1 Marinagarivorans sp.
AAATCACAACAGCTGGATTAGAGTTTAACCCAGCGGGTATAGTGCTTATTGACGCGCCTACTGGTGAGCATATTCAGGGCTCCCTAGCAATAAATAACCAATTGAGCTAAATTTTAGGCTTTTTAATTCAGAAAGATAAGGTTTGCCGTGAATTTATCCCAAATTACCCACCATGTGACAGATCCTAGAGACGCCAAGAACCAGAAGTACTCGCTATCCAGCCTCCTTTTGATCGTTTTTTCAGCAGCTGTAAGCGGCTATGACAGCGTTGACGACATTGTCGAGTTTGCTCAGCGCAAGCTCACTTGGCTGCAGCAATTTACCGAGCTTAAGCGCATTCCTTGCGCTGAAACGCTGCGCCATTTTTTAGCGTCGGTCTCTGCACATGAGCTGACAAAGGGGTTTGAAGCCTTTGTCAGCGAGGTCTCCGAAGATATTATTTCTATCGATGGCAAGACCATGCGAGGCTCTCGAAACTCAAGTTTTGATGCCTTGCATATTCTTAGCGCATGGTCTCAGTCGAAGGGCATTACCTTGGCGGCATTGAAGTCAGAGGGAAAAAAGAATGAAATAAAAACCATCCCCAAAGTGCTTGATCTTATCGAGTTAAAAGGTGCCACGGTTACGCTAGATGCGATGGGCTGCCAGCGAGAAATTGCACAGGATATTGTCTCTCGAGGGGGAGACTATATCCTCCAAATTAAAAACAACCAGAAATCGTTAAACACTGAAATACAAGCTTATTTTCACAAGCTTCAGCGAGATGGATTCCCCGAAGGCTCAATGGTGTCGTTCGAGGAAGTTGATAAAGGGCATGGCAGAATAGAAGAAAGAAAAGTCCATCAAGTGCTGCTCAGTAACTGGGTTGAGGCGGGTGACCAGTGGGCGCAAGCGCGTTCATTTATTCGCGTTGAGCGGACTCGAATTATTAATAACCAGGAGACCTGCGAATACTCTTGGTATTTATCATCTCTCGATCTCAATGCTGAAAAAGCCGCTCGGGCCATACGAGGGCATTGGCAAATTGAAAACAATCTTCACTGGCAGTTAGATGTCACGCTCAATGAAGATCGATACAGCAATAACTCTGCGGCGGAGACCATGGCAATTATCAAGCGGTTTTGCCTGAACCTATTGAAAACCAATGATGAGAGTAAGCGGAGGATTAAGCAGCGAATCGTGGCTGCTGCTGTCGATGACGAATATCGTGCAAAAATTCTTCTATCTGGATGATTATTACTAGGGAGCCCTGTGCCCAGGCCTACTGCCGAATAACCAGTTATCTTCAAACCATGGCGAGGAAAGGCTTTAATCCCCTTACTGCCATACAAACTGCGCTGGCAGGTAGCAGTTTGTATTAAAGTTACCTTGTCAGATGCTGGTCGACTACCTCTTAGCGTAGGAGATTCAGTGATGGTATCCGGGACCCTCAACGCCTGGACGGCGTTGTGGGAGCCTACAGGGATGTGGGAGCCTACAGGGAGTATTTACGGCGATCCCAGATACCATCGGTGGAGCTCTGAAGCGGGCCCTATAAAAGTGACATAATCCGATTAACCGGGTGAGCAGTTACCTTTTATTTTTGAAACAATCCTAGCAATTCATCGCCATTGAGCGGTAGCTTCGCTTTCGCCGTAGCATCGAATAGCGTGTCGGCAAGGGCTTGTTTGTGCTTTTGCATGGCTTGAATTTTTTCTTCTACGGTGCCTGCCGCGACTAGCTTGTAAACGAATACCGGTTTGTTTTGGCCGATGCGGTAGGCGCGGTCAGTGGCTTGGTTTTCAACGGCGGGGTTCCACCAAGGGTCGACGTGAATCACGCTGTCGGCGGTGGTTAGGTTCAAACCTGCGCCACCGGCTTTTAGGCTGATTAAAAATACCGGCACATCACCGTTTTGAAATGCCGCTATGGCTGCCTGGCGATTGCGTGTACGGCCGGTAAGTTTAGCGGTGGCAATGTTCAACGATTTGAACTCGCTCTCAATCAAATCGAGCATTTTGGTGAACTGCGAGAAGATTAAAATCGCACGCCCTTCTTCGACCAATTCGGGAACGGTCTGAATCAGCCACGCCATCTTGGCGCTGTTTTTGACCTTTTTGGCTTGTTCAAGCTTGACTAAGCGTGGCTCAATGCAGGCTTGCCTGAGTTTAAGCAGCGCGTCTAGGAATTCGATATGACTGCGTGCGGCGCCTTTTTGTTTAATGAGATCACGAATGCGTTTTTCCATGCTGATGCGAATACTTTCATAAAGCGCTTTTTGGTCTTTCTCCAAATGCACGGTTTGTATGATTTCGCTTTTTTTAGGCAGCTCCTTGGCGACCGCTTGTTTGGTACGGCGCACCATAAAAGGGGCTATTTTGTTGGACAACTCTTGGTTGCGCTCGGCGTTTTGCTCATCTTCTATTTCTTTACGGTAATTTTGCCGAAAGTAATCGTAACTTCCCAATAACTCCGGTTGGGCAAAATTCATAATGGACCAGAGTTCGCCCAAGTGATTTTCCAAAGGTGTTCCCGTTAAGCACAGACGCATTTCGCTGGGCAGTTTTTGTACGGCGCGGGTAATTTTCGCGTTTTTATTTTTAATCTTCTGCGCTTCGTCAAGCACGATAAGGTCATAAAAAAAGTGCTGGTGGTGCTCTAGATCCCGAGGAATCAAACCATAAGTGGTGATGATAAGGTCGTAATCGGCGAGCTCCTCAAACAGCGGTTTGCGTTCTGTGCCGTGTAAAACAAGGCAGCGCAGATTGGGGGTAAACTTTTCGGCTTCTGTTTGCCAGTTCCATAACAGCGATGTTGGGGCGACAATGAGCGCGCCGTTTTTCAGTTTTCTGCCGGTTTTGAGTTTTTGGATAAACGCCAAGGATTGCAGGGTTTTACCCAACCCCATATCGTCTGCCAATATGCCGCCGAATTGATATTCGTGTAAAAAATTAAGCCAGTTTAACCCCTGCTGTTGGTAGTCGCGTAGCTCTGCTTTTAGCAATTTGCTGGGTTTAACGTCTTTTAGCCCTTTAAAGTTGCGGAGTTTATGCTGCAGTTTTTTGAGTTCCGGCGCCTGTTTGTAATTGATATTGTCAAGCGCATCAAGTTCGGTAACCTTAAAGTTGGGCAGGCGAAGGCGGTTCTCAAGCGACTTTTCTTGGTACAGCTCGGTCAGCAATACCGCAATGGGTTTGACCGCGGTCATATCAGTCAGTAGCCACTGCTGTTGTTCATTTTGCACCGCCATGGTGTCTGGGCAGTCCAAGGCTAGCCAGCGGGCGATTAAGTCGCTGGTGTTCATGCTTACGCCGTTAATCTCCACGTTCAGCTCAAGATCAAACCAGCCGGCGGAATAATTGTTGGCTTGGCCACTGATCTGTGCGCGGGCTTTATCCGTGGGGTAGGTATCGTCTATTGCCACTAGCCAATGGTGATCACTAAAAAACTGCTCTAGTTTAGGTTTTTGCGCGTGCCAGCGGCGAATATAGTCTTGCGGGTTAAAGGTAAGTGGCGCCCACAACTCGCCGTGTTCTTCACCGTAAAAATAGGGTATCAATTCCTGCTTGCGCAAGTCGTTGGCGTGTTGCAATTCCTCTTTAAAGCTGCGCACCACATGGGCGAACTCGCCCTCCATTTCGATCACGTCGCCTTGGTCGTCGTCGTATTCTTGCGTGATTGCTTGATCATAGCGTATCGGAAATTCAATATTCCCATAGACCATGCTTAAGCGCAGTGCGGGCAAAACCCCGTTGACTTTGTCGCTAAAACTGCACAGTGACGCTTTAGGCACTGGGGAGTCGTAAGTGCTGAGAGGTGCTGCTGCATCCGGCGCGGGTAGGTCGTGTTCATTTAATAGGTGAGCTAGGTTGGCGCAAACGCGCGGCAACTGGACGCTGGGGACCGGTGGCATGGTCAGTAAAAGGTCGAGCTCTGCGGGGTTTAAGGATGTCTCAATCGGGCCGAGGCTATGGCCGGTAAAGTACATGGGGGGGGTAACGGGCAATTGTTGCCATGGCTTGTCGGGCATCGGCTCAAGCTCCGTCTGTAGTCGATGAGTGTCGTCGTCCTCGTGCCAACTAAAATTCAAGTGCCGCGGCTCGTCACGGCTGATGACTTGCATACTGCCGCCGTCGAGCAGGCGTTGACTCTCGACGGCCAGGGTAAGCACTATTTGGCCTCCGGCCCCCTCGATAGGCCAAAGGAGCGCGTCCAATGAACTATTTGCGCGGTTTAGCGTTGGCTTGTTTTCGGCCAATATTGCAACGATTTGTTGCAGAAGCGGGTCAGTCCGGTGATTGTGTAACACTTGGTATGGCGCTACCTCTCGGTGCTGCCCCCAAGACCCATCTTTTTTAAGGTAACGCTCGCGCAGCTCAATATTGGTTTCTTTATTATTTACATGAAGCAGAAAAAACAGGTGCCAGTGTTTAGGCTGCATGCTGGCCGAATTGGCCTGGCTTGCGCGCGAGCTGCGCAGCTTGCCCAGCCATTGCTCGAGCGGGTCGGCTTGTTGCGTTTGGTGAGAAGGAAGGTAAGCCTCAAGGTCTTCCGCGAGTGCATAGGCCAAGGCGGCGCCGTGCTTGCAATTGATGCCAACATAGCAACTGCAAAGGTTGGAGATATGGCTTTCGCTCAAGCTCAAGACCACCTCATAGTCATCGCCTTGGCTGCCTGCTACTTCCGCTTCAAATTCTAATAGGCCGTTGTCTGCCTCCAGGGTGCAGGCAATTGTTTGCACGTGGTGGTCGCGAAACAGTGCTGCGCCTCTCGATACCGTATTGTTGGAGTAGTTTGCTTCGATTAAGCGCCGGAGGCGTCGCTGTGTGAGAGTGTTAGTCATGCGGGCGTCTTGGGGTGATTTTTGTGGATTTAGCCGGCTGATTAATTCGCCTATGAAAGCGCAGTGTTCTGCCGAGATACGCTACGCTAGAGGTCTTGCCGGACCGCTCGCTAGCAAGCGCACTCTTTTGACTCGGGCGTATGCGGGGCCTACTTTCCGAATGAGTCGCTATCCTGTAACACCATCCTCGGCGTTTCGTAGAGTCAAAAACTAGCGTTTCTAGATGGGCACCATTAAGCCGTGGGGCTATGGCCCGATTCGCGGGCGATGATGATAGCGGATTTTAGCCTTTTCCAATAGTCGTCGGGGAGGTACCGCTATAGTGTTTGAAACGGTGATGCATTAAAGCAGACGGATATTACGCGGGCCTGATACTAATAGTTGTGCGTAGTAGTGCGGTTTCGAAGTTTGGCTGAAGCAGGTGGGCGTCCGCATGAACGAATTATCTTTGCTGACGCCTAAGCAGCAGCGATTGCACCGTGCTTTAAAGCGGCTAATTTGCAAAAAACTAATCAGCGTGCGTACGCCGTTTTGCTAACCAGTTACCTTAGTGTTTGTACTAAACACTATGTTAAACATTATTCGTAGAACCGCGCACTTTAAATTCGGCTCGAATTATGACGACAAAGCCACTATCACCCTAGCAGTTCAGTACGCGAGTTATGTGAACATCTCACAATTTTTTAGTCTTTTTTTCACAGAAGCGCATACCGTCTGCGGCACATACTGACTTTCACAATCCCGTGAAGAAGGAGTCACTGTATGAAACCGCTCAAAAAAATAGGGTTTTACCTCGCCATGCTCGCCACCAGCGTGTTGGCGGCCACCACGAGTCATGGTGCCACCATTGCCGCCGATGGCGGCATTACGCTGTATTTATCTTATGATGACGCCACCTCCACCGGCGTTAGCTGGAATTCCTCGGTCATCCAGACGGACGCTGGCTGTAGCCCCACCAATAATGCTCGTGCAGCTCAGGGCGCGCCGAATAGCCCCGGCAATTGCCCCTCGCCTTCTTGTATCGGCCGCAATAAATTGCAAGCCGATATTCAGGATTTTGCAGAATACGTGTATCAGTCAACTCATGGCGCCCACTATATCCGCAGGGTCTACCTCTCCGATGAGGGCCGGGCTTGGAATCAGGCCGATGTTAAATGGAGCATTGGCAGTGGCGGCTCGTCGTCACCGCAAGGCTGGGCCATTCCTTTTAGTGGCATCAATATGCGTAATACGCTTCGCAGTTGTATTCACGATGTTTTTCATCACGAATTTGGCCATTATTTTTATAACCTGCCGGATCGCTACGCGCGCAGCGCGGGCTATTACCAAGGTCGCATTGATGGCGGTGCCAGCTTCCCCGTCAGTGTGGATACTGGCGACCCCAACACGGTAATGGCTGGTAATTTTCCGCATTTTTTTGTTGATACGACCAATGCCGAAATCACCGTGAGTTACACGCCACCCGGTGGCAGTGCTGTTGCCGGTGAGGTACTAACCCCTGCGTTGCTGGCTGATGCCGACCCCGATAATGATGGCCCTGATCGCGCGCACCACGGTCATAACACGCCCTTTGCTCAGGATGAATGGAGCCTGTTGCCCAGCCGGCACGCGGATCTCACCAATGTGCATACCGAGGGCGATTTTGACCTGCCCGATATGACCGCTATGCCCGAGCCCGAATTAATCTTTTTGGGCGAAGACACACCCCACCCCGGCACGGTGTTGTTGTTGGACCGCTCTGGCAGTATGGGCGTGCCCACCAACGGTGTACCAGCGGTGCAATTTGTGCAGGAGGCTGGGATGTACCTTTACCACAGCGCGTTGCCAGAGGATTATGTCGGCACCCAGCTGTACAACGCGAGTGTAGAAACCCTGTTTAATTACGAGGAATATGACCCCAGCAACACCCTACCCAGCGCCAGCTTTCGCACCGCAATAGGCCTTACGAATATCGCCGCAGCGCTCGAAAGCGCCATTGATACGCTGATTGCCGAGCACGGCGAAGAAGGCGCTCATGGCGGTAAGATTGTTTTAATGTCGGATGGCGTGCAAACCACCGGCGCCAGCCTTTGGGATCAGGTCACTCGGGCAGAAGAAAACGGCATTGAAATTCATACCTTAAGTTTTGGTAGCGCCGATACGGCCACAATGGAAGCAATAGCCACGACCACCGGTGGCGAAGTGATTGCGATGTCTGAAAAAACCGATGCCTCTGAGCTAAAACTCACAATGGCCAGAGAGCTCAGCGAGCTACGTGGCATGACGCCGTTGCACTTTCAAAAAGATATTTTAAAACCCAACGCCGATGGCAAACGGGGTAGCATTTACGAAGGTCGCTTTCACGTGCCACCACTCGGGCGCTCGCTACAGTTTTATGCCTTTCTGGAAAAAGGCAACGCGGCGGAATTCCCGCTAGAGTTAATTGACCCCGCCGGCAATGTCTTTAATGCCAATCCGCAAAACGTGGCCAAAATGGGGCGTTTAAACGGCGTAACCGTTCACCACCCCAAACCCGGCACTTGGACGTTTCGTATTAATGGCTCAAAACGTCTGCAAGGTCAGTTGCCCAGTGATGATTTTTTTGAGTTGGTCGCCTACACGCGGGATTTAAATTTGGACACATTGCTGAGCGTTACTCCCACCGATAAGGCTGGCGTTTATACCATTACGGGGCAGCTGACGCATATGTACCCGCTAATGAATATTCAAGCAACCGCGAAGGTGTATTCCGGCAAAAAACTATTGGCCACATTGCCAATGATCGATAACGGCAAAGCCGGTATAGACCCCACCGCCAAAGATGGCCAGTACTCTACTATTTTTGATGCGCGCAAAATGGATAGCCCGCAAAAAGTTCGTGTCGATATAGAATTTAAAACACACAGCAAAAGCACCCCCGCATCCGCCGCGCATTACGAGACGGGAACCTCTATTAAAGCGCTGGCCGAGCAGTATGCCAAACTGTTAAAAATGCCGTTTAGTGCATTTGCTACCGATACGGTCGTGCTTGAAAAACCCGAGCAATATCAACCGCGCATCGTGAATATTGAGCCCCGTACGCCGCTGCGCGCTAAGCCCGGAACGCAGGGCAAGCTGGTTATCCACGTAGAGAACGCACTCTTCACCAAAAAGACGTTGCGCGCAAGCCTCGGGCAGGGTATCGAAACCGCTGTAGTCGGTATCGAGTATGACAAAAAATCGTTTAGTAGCCGTATAACCCTAAGTTATCGCGTTACCGATACCGCATACAATGGCTATAAATCCGTGACCCTTCAAAACAATCGACTAACCTTGGATGACGATAAAGTACTGTACGTTGAAGGCGGTAAATACTATGGACTACCACTAAAGGGCTCAGACGACAGCGGTAAAACGCGACTTGAGGTACTAAAGCGTGAGGCAACTGATGTTGGCATCACAGCGCCGGCTGTTAAGCAGGTACCGTCAATGCTCGACGTTACGCATAGCTCGAAATAAATCAGTACTCTGCCTATTGGGCAATGATTATTCAGGCGGTTGAGTTGTCCGTAGGTGCTATTGAAGCGCTACCCTGTGCACCCCGCACAGGGTAGCGCTTCAAGGCCTGAATAATCCCCCCCCCAAAAAAACACGAACAAGTGTTTATTGATGGCAACTCGTTAGCACGCTTTAAAATAGCGGCCTGTACCGGCCCCCCTTGGCAATAGCACCACTCGTAGCCGCGAGTCGCGCCTTGCTAGGTCACCTCGGCGCGATGGCCAGTGATTCGCGATGACCACAAACTCGTTTCCCTTATTGGTTTTAAAGGTGGCCTGCAAAATATCGCGGGTGGCGTTGCGCTTGAGCACTACGTGATTAAAGACGGCATGCTTGTCGACACTAAAC
>DATBNJ010000197.1:0-11638 GCA_036554385.1 Marinagarivorans sp.
GAGTTACCATCGATAACTTGAGATAGCTCTCGAATGGTTCGGTTGCTCAGTAGCGTATTTAGCGACAAGCTAGTCTTAAAGTTTCGCTCAATTTTCTCCATGAGGTCAACGCCTTGGAGCGAGCTCCCCCCAGAATAGAAAAAGTCATCATCAATGCCAATTTCGGCTCGGCCAAGCAGTGTTTGCCAAATATTCAACAGCTGCGCCTGAGTTTCGTTTGTTGCGGCGCCGAATTCGGCTTCTCTTATGATGTTGCTTGGTGAAGGCTCTGGTAAGGCTTTACGGTCTACTTTTAAGTTTATATTTAACGGTAGCGATTCAATGTAAATAAAGCTCTTCGGCTGCATTTGCTCCATGAGGTTGTTTTGCAAATATTCGCGAGCTTGACCTATTTGCTGGGGTGTCAGTTGGGTCGTCACATAGGCATAAATTTTGTTTTCTCCGTCGTTTGAGCGCCAAAACATCGAAATGGCTTGATCTATGTTGGGGGATTTGCGTAAGTGATAGTCAATCTCGGACAATTCAATGCGTACACCGTTTACTTTAACTTGGAAGTCCTCGCGACCAAACATTTCCAGTTCAAGGCTTTCTGTAAGTCGCCCGATATCTCCTGTTTTGTAAAATTTCTGGCCGTTAAGCGTGATAATTTTCTTTTCAAATGCGCGAGAACTGCCTATGTAAGCAGAGGCGACGCCGTTGCTGCAAATACAAATTTCGCCTTTGTCGCCTAGGGCTGTTGGTTGCTGAGTGTGGTAGTTAATAACCGCGATACTTGTATTGAAGAAGGGGCGGCCAACGTAGGTTTTGGTAATCGGTAGTCGGCGGTCTACGAAAAACGTAGTCGCCATACAAGAAACTTCGCTGCATCCGTAGATAACGTAGACTTCGGCCTTTGGGAATGCTGCCAATAGTTGCTTAAGCAACTCCGGAGGTACTAGGTCCCCGCCTGACGATACGTGCTGAAAGTGCTCAAACTCTGAGGCAGGGATGCCTTTCGCTTCCATGGTCGATAAAATTCTCAGCCACAGACTCGGCCCTATGTGGGCCATAGTGCATCGCTTCAGCTCATCAATCACTAGTGAGGGGGTGAGGACTGCGTCTCGATCTATGAGCCTAACGGTACCACCGGCGGCTAAAGGGGCAATCAATTCGAAAAGACTAATGCTAAATGTAAATTTCGCGATGGCAGGCATGACGGTTGAGGGCGCCATGCTGAAGCGGTCATTGGCGACGTTGATATAGTGGCGGTAGTTCTTGTAGGTTGCCAGCACGCCTTTCGGGTAACCGGTGGTGCCTGATGTGTAAAAAATAGTTGCAACATTGCTGTCATTGACAGCAATGTTGGGATTTGTGTAATCCTCTTGGTACTGGCCGAAAGCGAGAGCGTCTAAATTGAGCGTCGAGAATTTTTTCAGTGGCGCTATGTCATCAGTGTTGTTTTGATAGATAACGATGGCGGGTTTGGCGTCGTCCAATATAAACCCTAAGCGTTGATTAGGCGCGTCTGGATCGAGTGGTACATAAGCGGCGCCAATTTTGTGGATTGCTAGTATTGCAATTAAAATTTCAAGCGAAGGCTTAATGCACACTGCGCATCGGTGACCCGTTTCAATGCCTTTGCCGAGCATGGTGTCGGCTAGTTGATTCGCTCGGCAGTTGAGCTTTTCATAACTAATTTCATCTGTTCCGTAGGCGGCAGCTGTCGCATTCGGAGTCTCTTGCGCGCGCTTTTCGATAACTTGGTGCGGCATCAGCGACGTGTAAACCTTATCGTCACCTTTGGCAATTGAGATGTTAGTTAGGGCGTGGGGGGCGAGTTTATTGGTCATATCCAACCGCGAGTACCTCGTCGCGCCTAGCGCTTATTGCAATAACGTTTGCTCCAAAAGCACTGGCGAGTATTTTTTATAGTCACTTTATGAACGCACCCATCTAGCTTGATTGGCGAATACTCAGTTTAAACGCCTTTTCGCCGCTATGCCATGACTCGGGCGTTTAACCGTAGATAATAAAAGCAAAAACAATGCCTTTTAGGGTTTTAGCTTGCTACGGCGTGACTCTACGATATCACTACTTTGCTGAGGGTTAAAACCGCTGGGCCTCACCGCGTATTTTGATTACACTGCGCACTCACTTATCAAGGAGAAAATCATGTTCAAGATATTGCACGAAGGTGAAGCTTTAGGGACGACGTTGTTCGAGAGTGGCGATCCGGAAGTCTACAGTGTATCCGGTGCCTTTAATAACCTCGGCGGTGCGATAGCACTGAGCGCATGGATTGTGTCGAATGGCGGCGCGGAGGATGGCGAGGTTGTTTATCGCGAGTTAGACGCGAAGTTTACCGTAACCACGGCCGATGGCGTCGCGCTTGATTTTGTCGAGGGTACCTTGATTGCCGTGCCCAACGAGGGCGAAGCATTTGTCGAGATTGTTATTCGCGATCAAAGCGACTATCAACAGCACTTTCCTGAGCATGTATCGGCGGTCGCCACTGACGCATAAATAAGCGTTTTTTCTAAAAACGGCAGTTGTGTCTGCAAAAGTTTCGTCACCGGCTGCAGTGCTTGGGTCCCTTTAACTGGCGCGGCTGCCGTGTTGGTGATAAACCCGATTAGGATAAGCCCTAAAGTCGTAAGCGATCGCGCAGATCAATGCCGTAACCAGTTGCACAGATCATTGTGATTGGGCTTTCGCTTTCAGGCCCTGAGATGCTTATATTAAAGGGGGGGGGCTGAAGTGCCCTTAATTTGCGGTTTCAGGTGCCACAAAAAACGGCGCACTTGGCGCCGCTTTTTACGTGTCACGGGTTGAGTGCAGTTTCCGAAGCCTTAGTCGTCTAGCTCAGAACCGAGCAGGATGCCGCGCAACGAATTAGGTAGGGCTTCTTCTATTAATATGTCGGCGAATTTCCCGATGAGTTCGGGTTGATCACAACGGAAGTTAACGACACGGTTGTTCTCAGTACGCCCCGATAACTGCCCTGGGTCTTTTTTCGAGTAACCTGATACCAGTACGCGCTCGGTATTGCCTACCATGCGACGACTAATTTCTTGAGCTTGCTGAATAATGCGTCGCTGCAATATTTGTAGGCGTTCTTTCTTAACGCTATCGGGGGTGTCGTCGACGTAGTTAGCCGCTGGCGTACCGGGGCGAGGGCTGTAGATGAAGCTGAACGATGTATCAAAGCCCACGGCTTGAATCAGGTTCATTGTGGCTTCAAAGTCTTTGTCGGTCTCGCCGGGAAAGCCAATAATGAAGTCTGAGCTAAAGCTCATGTTGGGGCGCAAAGCCTTAAGTCGGCGCAATTTAGACTTGTATTCGAGGGCTGTGTGGCCGCGTTTCATGGCGGTAAGAATTCTATCTGAGCCGCTTTGGACCGGAAGGTGAATGTGGCTAACGAGTTCTGGCACTTCGGCGTAAACATTAATCAAGCTGTCGCTGAATTCAACGGGGTGGGAAGTGGTAAAGCGAATGCGGTCGATACCGTCAATTTGGGCCACAAGCGTGATCAGTTCAGCAAGGTCTACAATGCCATCGGGCCCCTCACCGCGGTAGGCGTTGACGTTCTGGCCCAGCAAGTTAATTTCTCGTACATTTTGGCTGGCGAGGTGCGCCACTTCCCGTAAAACATCTTCTGCTGGACGGCTCACTTCTTCGCCGCGGGTGTAAGGCACAACACAAAAGGTGCAATATTTTGAGCAGCCTTCCATCACCGAGACAAAAGCGCTTGCGCCGTCAGCATCGGGCTGGGGCAGATTGTCGAATTTTTCAATCTCGGGAAAGCTGATGTCGACAATAACAGTACCGTTGGATTGCGGCTTTTTATCAATCATTTCCGGTAGTCTATGTAGCGTTTGCGGGCCAAAAACGAGGTCCACGAACGGGGCTCGATCAGCGATGGCGTCGCCCTCTTGGCTGGCAACGCAGCCCCCGACACCGATAACGAGCTCGGGGTTCTTTTGTTTAAGGTGTTTCCAGCGGCCAAGCTGATGAAACAGTTTTTCCTGTGCTTTTTCACGAATAGAGCAAGTGTTGACTAATAAAACATCGGCTTCTTCAGGGTCGTCTGTCGGGACCATTTCGTGTGACTCGCCGAGTAGATCCCGCATGCGCGATGAATCGTATTCGTTCATCTGGCAACCATGAGTTTGAATAAACAGCTTTTTGGTTGGCTTGGGGGTGGCTTGTTGGGGGGCGGTCGCTTGCTCAGACATAACAGATGACTCGGTAACGCATAAAAATGAGCGCGCATTATACGCCGGTTGACGCGCGCTTGCATGATAAACGCCACGCAATAGGCGACTCTTTCGCACAGCTTCAAGAGCCAGAGGTGCATTTGCATTGGTTTTCGTCGGTAAGCTTGGTAATGTGGCTTGTTTTTTGTGTCTCGGCCCCAATCTCGTGGCCTGAATGTGTTTTTGAGAGTTATTATGGCTAGCAACCCTATATATAAAGTGGTTTTTTATAACCAGAATCAAGTTTTTGAGGTTTTTGCGCGTGCAATTTTCCAAAGTGAAATGTACGGCTTTATCGAAGTTGAAGAGTTTGTATTTGGCGAGCGCTCTCAGTTAGTGGTAGACCCCAGCGAAGAAAAGCTCAAAAGTGAGTTTGCTGGCGTAACGCGATCCTACATTCCCGCACATTCCATCATTCGTATCGATGAGGTCGAAAGCGAAGGGAAAGTTAAGGTGATAGAGCTAAAACCTGGGGAAAAATCCAATATGGTGGCCTTTCCGGTCATGAACCCTAAGCTTGATTGATCTGATGGGGTTGAACTTTCGGGTTCAAGGCCCGCTGGCCGAAGAGGAGACCCTAAAGGCCGGCAGCCCCTCAGCGCCTGTGGTTTTGCTGCATGGCTTGTTTGGCTCCATGGAAAACTTAGGGGTATTGGCGCGTGACTTGGCGCCAAGGGCAAAGGTGTATAGCGTCGATCTGCCCAATCATGGCCGGTCGCCACACACGGCTGCCATGAGCTTAAGCTCTTTGGCGCAAGCATTACTTGAGTGGCTTGACGAGCAGGCTATTGATCGAGCGAGCTTTGTTGGGCATTCGCTGGGTGGCAAAGTCGCTATGGAGTTGGCGCTGATGGCGCCCGAGCGCTGTCGCAAGCTCGCGGTGATTGATATCGCGCCGGTGCGCTACGAGCCACATCACGCGGCTGTTTTCGAAGGTTTGCTAGCGATAAACCCGGCGGCCTTGACATCTCGGTCCGACGCCGATTCTCAGCTTAAAACCTATGTGCCAGCGTTGCCTGTGCGCAGCTTTCTGCTTAAAAACCTGCAAAAAACTGATGCAGGATACGCGTGGCGCATGAATCTACCGGTTCTTCGAGATACGTATCCCGCGCTAATTGAGGCTAATCGACAACCTAGCGTGCCTTTTGATGGCGAGGTGTTGTTCGTAAAAGGCGGTGATTCTTCGTATATTCTCGAAGAGCATCGCGACGCTATACAGTCGCGTTTTCCGCATGCCAAGCTTCGCATTGTGGCTGGCACAGGCCATTGGCTGCACGCCGAGAAGCCCGAACACCTAGGGCGAATCTTAAATCGATTTTTAACAGCTTAAAAGCTCGAAAGCCTACATAGCTTTTTGACAATCTAGTCAATATGGGTATGGTTAGTCTATTCTTATACTAATATTAACTATAAGGCTGAGCGGCTCTTTGCCGGTCGATTATCCGATAGGGCATTTGAGTGGGTGTTGTAGGGCGTGGAAAGCTCGCGATAAAACGTGCGTTTGTTTATGGCTTAAACCCATTGCTGACGTTTTTGCGTTTAGTGGTCAATTTTGCTAAGGCTTTAACGGCTCGGATAATCGTCGTTTTGGGCTGGAAGTTCATTAAGCTACCGACTCAATAGTCACAATACTGTACTCGAAATAAAAAACCTGCATAAACGAAAAGGACCCGTGCGTGGATACCAATAATTCTACATACAGCTTAGAGCCCGAGCGTGAAATTTTGCCGGCTATATCGATCGACTGCTTAGTTTTTGGTCTGGATAATGGGCGTCTCAATGTGCTGTTAGCGAAACACAGAGACGGCATTCGTCAGGGGCAATGGGCTTTGCCGGGTGGCCACATTGGCAAACTCGAGGATTTGAATTCTGCGGCCTCTCGAATCTTGCAGGACGTAACCGGTGCAAGAGATTTGTTTTTGGAGCAATTGCGTGCATTTGGTGCCGCCGATCGATTCCCCGATGCTCGCGTTATAACCATTGCATACTATGCATTGGTTAAACAAGAAGAGTACGAGCTGGCCGCCGGTGGTCCCGCTTCCGATGTTAAGTGGTGGGATATTCACGAAGTGCCCGAATTGGTGTACGACCACCGTGAAATCCTAAACCATGGGCTAAAATCCTTGCGCCACAAGGTGCGCCACGAGCCCGTCGGCTTTAATTTATTACCCGATAAATTTACCTTGTTGCAGTTGCAAGAACTTTACGAATCCATACTCGATGTTAAGCTCGACAAGCCTAATTTTCGCCGAAAAATGATGAATATGAAACTGCTGGTTGATTGCCACGAAAAGCAGCAAAATGTCGCCCATCGCGCCGCTGCGTTGTATCGATTTGACGAGTCTGTTTATCACGCGCTAACAGAGCAGGGCTTTAGCTTCGAGGTGTAGCGGGTTGCTTGCGCGAGTTTTCTGCGCCGTTAATGGCCGCCGCAACCTAACCGCCGGCGGCCTTAAAACACGTCTTTCCACTTGCGTAGCGCTGCAAACACCGCAAACGGATCCCGCTTTAGCGTCTCCTCCGAGTGGCCGGTTTGTGCTGCGACCTTCGCGATAATTTCGGCTTGTTCTAACCGCAAAAAAGGGTTGCAGGCGATTTCCTGCTCAATGGTGCTTGGTATTGTCGGTTTGTGGCACGCGCGAAGGTTTGCTGCCGTTTGTTGGTAAGTTTTAATGGCGGCATTACTGGGTTCGACTTCGGCGGCAAAGGCCAAATTCTTTTGGGTGTATTCATGACTACAAAAGACCTTGGTCGAGCCTGGCAGCGTTTTAAAGCGTTGCACGCTATTAAATAGTTGTGACAGATTGCCCGTCTGTTTTAAACGGCCGCAGCCCGCAGAAAACAGGGTGTCGCCGCAAAACAGCCAACCTTTTTGCTGGTAATAAAAACTGAGGTGATCTGCCATATGCCCTGGCGTTTGCCACACCTCGAACCTATGGTTGGCCAAGCTGAGGGTGTCGCCTTCGGAGATCGCTGTATTTATGCTGGGGTGGCTGCCAAGGGTGCCGTAAACGGGTAGATTGTGTTGTTTATTTAAGGCTTCCACCCCCGAAACGTGATCCCAGTGGCAGTGGGTAATTAGCATGCCGTTCAAGGTAACGTTCAGTGTTTCTAATAAGGATTGAACCGGCTCGGCTTGCCCCGGGTCAATAATCCAAGCCCTATCTTGATTGTATAATAGCCAAGCGTAATTGTCGGAATACAGGTCAAGCCGGTGAACTTGCAAGTCCGTTTGATGGGCTGGGTGTATCTCGGTAGGTGGCATGGGCTGCTCGGTACGGCGTGATCGTTGATGTATTAGCGCTATTATAACGCTTGAGCCTATGAAATCAGAGCCTAGTAATAGAGCATTCTGTGACACGGGTGTTGATGCGCGTTAAACTCGTAACCTATTACGCTGTGGTGAATTTACCAAAAAGCTGGAGGGCATATGCCATTGTTCCGACACATGAGATGGGCAAAGCAGGTTGCACAGTCCGTGCGCCGCCGTCAGCAGGTCGCGGGGCTGTCGGAATCAGCTGAGGCGCTGCAGCTTTGGTTTAAGAGCGCCGCCGGTCAGCGAATATTAGCGCGCGAGCAACAAGAAATAGACAAGGCCCTCAATTGCTTGTTTGGTTACCACTTGCTGCAAATGAGCGCACTGCCGGACTCCAAGCTTTATGAAAGCAGCCGCATTTGTCATTGCTGTCGAGTCAGTTTCGACGTTCGCTACAATGGTGAGCTAACGAGTCACTTCGAATCCCTGCCGTTGGCGGACGAGAGTGTCGATGTAACCTTGGTGCATCACGCCTTGGATTTCTCTGAAAACCCGCACCAGCTCCTCAGTGAAGTCAGTCGCGTGACTATTGCTCACGGGCATATCGTGATTGTAGGGTTCGACCCAGTCAGCCTCACAGGCGCTATTAAACCCATTGCTCAGCTGGCCAATGCAAGCCCGTTTTGGTTGCGACACAGCCTTAGCTGTAACCGCATATCTGACTGGTTAAAATTGTTGGGCTTTGAAACTAAAGAAACGCAGCTAGGGTACAGTTTGACGCCCTTATTCTCGCCACGCAAAGGGCGCCTAGGAAACAAATTGCACCAGCATACTCAGCTGCCGTTTGGGCACTTTTATTGTATTGTTGCACGCAAAACAGTCGCTAATATGCGCCCCATCAAGCCGGCTTGGGACGCACAATTACTCGGTAGCGTCAAAGGCGTTAAAATTGCGCCGAGACCTATTACCGCAAAAGGCGCTGCGCGCTTGAGCTTGATTCGTAAACTCACGCCAAAGCGTTCGCCTCGAGACTAAATTTAGGCCAAATTGTGCTCGCAGTAGGGCCCTCAGGACCGGTAAATGCCCGAGGCTACGGGCTATTAATATCACTATTAATTGATTAAGAAGATTGCATTGAAAAAAATAGAAATCTACACCGACGGGGCATGCAAAGGTAACCCTGGGCCCGGCGGCTGGGGCGCTGTTTTGCGCTTTGGGGGCCACGAAAAACAATTGCACGGCGGACAAAAAAACACCACCAATAATCAGATGGAGCTCATGGCTGCTATTGAAGGGCTTAAAGCGCTGAGCGAGCCTTGCGAGGTCAAGCTCACCACGGATTCACAATATGTTCGCAAGGGTATTACTGAGTGGTTAAAAAACTGGAAAAAAAATGGCTGGAAAACCGCCGCTAAAAAGCCCGTAAAGAATGCGGCGCTGTGGCAGGCGCTCGATGAACAATGCGAGCGTCATAACGTCAGTTGGTATTGGGTAAAGGGCCATAGCGGCCACCCCGAAAATGAATTGGCAGATCAATTGGCTAACCGCGGTGTCGAGGAATTACGGTAATGGCAAGACAGGTTGTTTTAGATACAGAAACCACGGGGCTCGAACCGAAGCAAGGTCATCGCATTATTGAAATTGGTTGCGTAGAGTTAGTAAACCGCCGGTTAACTGGGCGTCACTACCATCAATACATTAACCCCGAGCGAGAAATCGACGAAGGGGCGATGGCTGTGCACGGTATCACCAACGAGTTTGTCGCAAGCAAACCCGTATTTGCGGCGATAGTCGACGAATTTAGAGACTTTATTGCTGGCGCCGAACTGGTGATTCACAATGCGCCTTTTGATATCGGCTTTATTGATCACGAGTTTGCTTTGCTCGATCGTGGACTCGGCAAAACCGCTGACATCTGCGGAGTGCTGGATACCTTGGCGATGGCCCGCTATAAGCATCCAGGCCAGAAAAACAACCTCGACGCGTTGTGTAAGCGCTACGGTGTTGATAACTCTCAGCGCGATTTGCACGGCGCTTTACTAGATGCTGAAATCCTAGCTGACGTCTATTTATTTATGACCGGTGGCCAGAGGAATTTGGCCTTGAGCGCCGAGGGCGATGATGACGATAGTGGCAGCGCTCGAGTCGAGAGTATTCGTCGTTTACCGCGCGAGCGCTCGCCACTGCCGGTTATTCGGGCCAGTGCGCAAGAGCTTCAGGCCCACCAAGATAAATTGCAAACCATCCAAAAAAACTCTGATGGCCAGTGCATTTGGTTGAAAAATGAGGGTTAGTTTGTAAATGGGGTTACCTTGCTTAAACCGCTGATGCGGTTTAAGGGCAAAGATGACTTCAGGTAATCTATTGACATTACTTCCTGCCTTTGCGGAAATTTTGCTGGCAATAAAGAAGCACTCTTTTTTGTAATTTCGCTAAACGCCGAGGGTGGCCTTTAGCAACTTCGATGAGCACGCATAAACAATCAATGGTCACCGTTGTCGTCGTTAGTGTCCCAAGCAGCGCGTTCGCTCAAGACTATAGTAAGGGCGCTTCTAAAAATAGTAATTTTTTTTGTGAGAGCAAGGAAGTACCGCCCGGAGAACCGCAGTTTACGTGGTGTAAATCACTCAGCGCATCCCTGCGCTTCACCCTACGGGCAGTAAAACTGTGCAAATCGATCCTTCAATTAGTGAGGATTCGAGGACGGAACTGACGCTGCTATCGCGGAAAAAGTGCATTTTTAGAGGTGCCCGTAAGTCTAGATTAAGGCGGGAAAGGGCTGTAATAGTGTTGCGATTTCAAGATTTTCCAATGCTGATCTGGGCGCTCTGGGTCAGCGAATAGTGACTTCATGGCTAGGAGCCGCTCTGGCTGGAGAGGGTGGCATTTGAGTGTCATAGCCTGCATGAATATAAACTCAATAATCAACGCCCTGCCGGCAAAAAAGGGGGGGGGCAATAGCGATTAACGGGGTTTATTGACAAAAACGTAACGCGCGTTTGTTGGTTGCTCAACAGAAATTGTAACTATTCAGCAGCTCACTAAGGTGGGCACTGGCTAATTATTCTTTAGGCCGTTCAAGCCTGCTCGACATCTCGCTCCCGATGTCTACAGCTGTCCTGCCAAAACACGGCGCTATTCAAACGCTCTGTAATCAAGCTCTCTGGAAATTCTGCTTCTACATTTTCAAGTACCCTGCAAAAGCCGGCGCCGCAATGCCTAGAAAGTAATCAACCGGTATCTTATCGAACGGTTAAATTTTATTTAGCTGCCTGACCTGCCTGACCTGAATAGTTACGATAAATTCACCTATCTATACTCGCCTAGCCACAATGTTGTTGCTGGGTAATGATTGGGGCTGCAGAGTGCCTTATTAAAAAGGCAAGTTTTATTCTGAATGAGCTAAAAAAACAGCCTAGTTGGGAGTGTTCAGCCGAGTAGCGACTCTAAGCACATGTGTTATTGGGCCAATGAAGGCTTCGGAGAATGCTGGTTTTTATCTTGTTTGCAAAAACAAACCGTTACCTATTGTGCTTCTGTCGTTTCGCGCATCTGTCGGACTAGTGCGAAACGCTCGTCAAACCCTTATACTATGTCCCTTTTTGCGCCTGCGATACGTCGCGGGTCAGTAGCGTTTAGTTGAGTATTTATCCATGCAAAGTTCTGAAATCCGCCAAGCGTTTTTAGATTTCTTCGCCAGCAAGGGGCATAAGGTTGTGGCCAGTAGCTCTCTGGTGCCGGAAAACGACCCGACATTATTGTTTACCAATGCCGGCATGAATCAGTTTAAAGATGTGTTTTTGGGCAGCGAAAAGCGCGATTACGTACGCGCGACGAGTTCGCAGCGCTGTGTTCGGGCCGGTGGTAAGCACAACGACTTAGAGAACGTCGGTTATACGGCTCGCCACCATACGTTTTTTGAGATGCTCGGAAACTTCAGCTTTGGTGACTATTTCAAGCGTGACGCAATTTTCTTTGCGTGGGAGTTTCTGACTAAGGTGATGGGACTGCCAGCTGAACGTCTATGGGTGACCGTACATATTAGTGATGATGAGGCCGCGGCCATATGGAAAGACGAAGTCGGCATCGACCCAGAGCGGTTTTCTCGGTTAGATGAAGACAATTTCTGGCAGATGGGTGATACCGG
>DATBNJ010000224.1:0-10555 GCA_036554385.1 Marinagarivorans sp.
CCGGTTAATTGGGCTGTTTTATCGCCAGTAGGCACGTATTTGGTGCTCACAAACTTCGCATCGGGAAACTTATCGGTGTGTAAGAACTTTTCACCGCGCAAATGCTTATCGCGTTCTGCATGATTGCTGTCAATACTGGTTACGTCGATATCAACGGAAATTTTGCTTTTATCTGGGTTCTTTTCGTCGTAGCTGAATGTGCCTTCAAACTCGTTGAAACGTCCGTAAAGCCAGCTAAATCCCAAATGCTTAATGCGGAATTGGATAAACGCGTGAGAACCACGGGTATCAATAACATACTCATCGGCGCTGACAGCCGGTACTGCCATTATGCTCGCTGCGCTGAGCGCGCACGCGGCAAACCATTTTTTTGAGCGAAGTGAAACGGTATCTAACAGGGGTTGCAACATATAAAGCTCCTTTCGGGGTAAAGTTAAGGTGGTCGTCTAACGTGTGTTAAAAACCCAACATGCGCTTGAGTGTTGAATCCTTATCAATAAAGTGATGTTTCAATGCACCTGCTGCGTGCAACGCGGCGAGGCCGATAATTGAATAGGCCGCGATTTCATGTACATCGCCGGCATAATCTTCCAAATTGTCGATACCATTAATCAGTGATGGAATAGCAAAAAGGTCAAAGACATAAACTGGGTCACCTTTTGCCGTGGTAATCAGATAACCCGAGACAAACATCACCAGCAGTAGCGCCATAAGCGTGTGATGCGTTGCTACGGCAAGCATACGTTCTTTACGTGAATGATGGCTTAATGGTTTAGGTTTAGGCGAAACCTGATACCACAATACACGCACCACCGTTAACAGCAATAGCACAACGCCAAAGCTGCGGTGCAAATCCGGCGCAGTTTGGTACCACTCGTGGTAATAGCTTAAACCGCTCATCCACAACCCTAACGCAAACAGCCCAATCACCAAAAATGCGCTAAGCCAATGAATCGCCCTGCTGAGCAAGCCAAAGTGCTCCGGCGTGTTTTTTATCATCCCCGTTTCTCCTCGCTCGCTGATGCCTAAAGCCCCTTTAGGCACCTTACAAAACAGAGTTCTGCTTTAAAGGTATGCGCAATTTACAAGCTCTTGACCACAACCTCGTACACATCTTTTGATAAGGTTGGCTCGCGTTTAATGCGCTCTAGCTGGTCGCGCATTAAGTCTTGGCGATTGACATCGTACTTTTTCCATTTAGTAAGCGGCGCCAGCAAGCGAGCGGCAATTTGCGGGTTCTGCTTATTCAGCACCAAAACCTGATCGGCTAAAAACTCGTACCCAGACCCGTCTCGCGCATGGAAGTTCACTGCATTTTGGTTGCTAAATACCCCAACGACACTGCGAATCTTATTCGGGTTGCCACTATCATAGGCCGGATGTTGTAGCAGGCCTTTAATTCGAGCCAACGCACCCGGCGATGGGTCAGCTGCTTGAATCGATAACCAAAGGTTCACCACCAGCGCCTCGTTTTGCCAGCGTTGATAAAATCGCTCTAATGCCTCTGGCCGCTGCGCTGATACGCGAGCTGAGTCACTGTACACCAAGGCGCCGAGTGCCGCCGACTCATCGGTCATATTGTCGGCGCCCTTCAATTGCGCCATGCAAAGCGCAAGCACCTCCTCGCTCGGGTTAATCATCAAGTACTCTAACGCCACCTTTTTCAAGCTGCGCAGCGCCACATCCTTGGCAGTGTATTGATAAGCCTCTGTCGAGCAACAGCGGTGGTAAACCGCTAACCATAACGCTGAGCATTGCTCAGCAAGGGCCGCTTTGATGGCATTTCGCGCCTCGAAAATAAGATCGACCTCTACCGGCGTTGCCAAGCCACTCATATAAGCCTCGGATGGCAAGGTACACATTAATGCCACCATAGCTGGGTCGAGAGCATCATCACTGAGCAAGGCTTCAAGCGCACTCAACAACAAGGGCTCGAGCTGCCAGTCCTCTTTTTTGCGCAGCGCTGCCATGACATCAAAAATCGCAACAACGGCCAATTGCTGCATGGCATCAAAACGAGAAAACCCGTCCTCATCCAATGTGGCAATGCGCAGCAAATCGGCCTTTTTGTAAGGGTAAGCTGATTTGACGGGCGCGGAAAAACCGCGGAACAACGACGGCACCGGGGCTTCATCAACGTGATTAAAAATAAAGGTTTGCTGCGGCTTCAACAGCTCTAAAACTACGTCTTTGCTGTTTAGCCGTTGACCTTCAAGGGTCAAAGGTAAAGGGCCTGTTTCACCCAGCAATGCCACATTGACCGGAATATGAAACGGTTTTTTATCGGCGCCTTTGGCTTCGGGTGTATCGGGGCAGTATTGTTCCAAGGTCAAGGCAAAGGTCTTATCAATGCCGTTGTACTCGCCCGCCGCCTTCACCACTGGCGTACCCGCTTGGCTATACCAATATTTAAACTGCGTAAAGTCACGGCCAGAGGCGTCGCTCATCGCCGCGGTAAAATCGTCAATGGTGACCGCTTCGCCATCGTGACGTTTGAAGTACAAATCGGCGCCTTTTCTAAATAATTCGGGCCCCAATAACGTGTGGTACATGCGCACGACTTCGGCGCCCTTTTCATAAATAGTCAGGGTATAAAAATTGGAGATCTCAATAAAAGATGCCGGCTGAACGGGATGAGCCATGGGACCTGCGTCTTCGGCGAATTGCAAGGTGCGCAAAATACTGACATCCTCAACCCGCTTTACCGTACGCGAGCCCATATCGGACGAGAACTCTTCGTCGCGAAATACGGTAAAGCCCTCTTTGAGGCTTAGCTGAAACCAATCGCGACAGGTCACTCGGTTCCCCGACCAATTGTGGAAGTATTCGTGAGCCACCACCCCTTCAACGCGCGCAAAGCCGGCATCCGTGGTGGTTTTGGGATTGGCAAGCACGCACGAGGTATTAAATATATTAAGCCCCTTATTTTCCATGGCGCCCATATTAAAATCGTCAACCGCTACAATCATAAAAACATCGAGGTCGTATTCACGACCGTAAACATCCTCATCCCACTTCATTGCATGTTTTAACGATTGCATAGCGTGGTCGCACTTGTCTAAATCTTTGGCTTCCACGTAAATTTTCAGCGCGACGCCTCGCCCACTACAGGTTGTAAAGCTATCTTCCACAACCGCTAAATCACCGGCAACTAAGGCGAATAAATAAGCGGGCTTTTTAAACGGGTCATGCCACGTAGCACTGTGTAGCCCGCCATCGAGCGCTTCGCTAGCGATTAAATTTCCGTTGGACAATAACACCGGGAATTGCTGCTGATCACCGATCACTGTGGTGGTAAACTCACTGAGCACATCAGGGCGATCCAAATAGTAGGTAATCTTACGAAAACCTTCAGCTTCGCATTGGGTACAGTACATTGTGCGAGACTTATAAAGCCCTTCTAACGAGGTGTTGGCTTCTGGGGCGATGTGTGTCACGCAACTTAACGTGAATGCCTTAGGCACTTTGTGAATAGTCAGACTTTCAGGTTCAACCGTGTAACGACTTTGCGCCAGGGGCTCGCCGTCAAGTAATACGCTTATCAGCTCTAGGTCTTGGCCATGCAAGCGCAAACTCTCGCACGGTTGCGCCTCGGGGTTCGCAACAACCGTTAAAACCGCGGTAACTTCAGTTTTTTTAGGGTCTAAACGAAACGTGAGATGTGTTTTTTCGATTAAAAATGTAGGTGGCAAATAGTCTTTCAAAAAAACCGTGGTAGGCGTTGCGGGTTCCCGCGAAACGGTCGATAAATCTGATGAAGTCATAGAATTCCTTAATGGAACGGGTTTTATTAAATTTCAGCGACGGATAAATTCCAACTTAAACATTTACCCGATACCGCGAACATGGCTGCGCTAAGGTATTATTCTTGCACCCAATTAAGTGGCTTTTCATGGCGGTGAATATGGCTTTCGTCGGCACATGCGGTCGCTTTAGGAGGCACGAAGCCGGTGCGCTCTTCTGGCTGCTTGAAACGGTTTTCGTACACAATAATGGCGTTAATGCAGGTGCTTTTTTGGGCTTCGCTTAGCGATTGCCCATCAGGCCAACGGCCTAGTGCGATGGCCTGCTGAAAGCGCGCGTAAATTTCGGGCGTCATTGCCGCCAATACCTGCTCAACATCATGTGGGTTATTTATAGTCATCTGCTCGCCCATTCTATTTCAATGTTCAAAACTAAGTTGGGTAAAAAAAGCCGCCGTCAAGGCTGCGAAAAACGCTTTTTAGCTTGCGTCCAACTTGCCAACACCGCGATCACCGCACCGGCAATAGCGCCCCCCAAATGCGCACCATTGCCCATTTGCACGCCAAATACTTGCTCAAAAAACGGCGTAAAGCCCGCAATCAGCCAGACCGCCAGCATCACATACAAACCTTTGGGCAAAGGGAATGCTTTGTGCGGTTGCAATAGCTGCGTTACGCCGTTAAAGGTAAATAATCCAAAAACAATGCCCGACAAACCGCCAAACATTGGGGATTGGCTCCAACTGTATTGCAAAGCATTGCCCGCAATACCGGTAAGCACACACAGTACGAGATAAAAGCGCAGGCCCCACAGCCGTTCAACCCAACTGCCAACCTGTACCATTGCGGCGGCATTAAAAATAATATGGGCGAGGGAAAAGTGTAAAAAAACCGGCGTTAGCATGCGCCAGGGTTCTGCCCACTGCCATTTCGCCACCAGCACCTTGGCGCCGACAATCTTAGTGGGGGTATAGGTGAGTAGTTCATATAGCCATGTCATCGGAGCGGCGACAGCGGCATAGCCTAGTGCGCCAACAACAATAAACAGCCAGGTCACCGGGGAGCGCATTAACCACGCGACGGCGCTAAACGATTGTGGCGTCTGCACGGAGGGCTCAACGACGAGGCTCTGGCCTGACAAAAAAGCCTCAACGAGTGCTTGCGCCTGTGCCTGTTGGTGACTATTGGCCAACCAAAGTCGTTGCTCGCCTTGCTCTTCGGTAAAACGGTGGCCGATACCCTCTTGATGAAAAGCTCGACTCAGTAGGGAAAGGTCGCGCTCGAGCGCAAAGCGCGCTATGCAAATGGCCGCCATCAACAAATTCCTCGCGGCCCGCTAGCCATGGCGCTTGTTGCGATTCGTGGTCGCGCGGTCTGTCGGCTGCTGAGCGCGAAAGCGCTGGTGCTATGCGTTGCATTAGTGCGTGGATTCGGTTTTATCCACCGACACCCAACAAAACTTCCTATCATCGAGTTTTTGCTCCCCATCAAATCGATATGCGACTAACTTCCCGTACTTTACGGCACTGTAGTCTAAACAGGCCACATTAGAACGCAATGCTTTAGGGATGCCCTGCAGCCAATAATGGCCAATAAACACCGGCTTTTCATGCTCACCATAATGCACTAGCCTCGCGCGCTCCGCATCGCTAAGCGGGGTATTAACGAGATATTCGGGCAAAGGGTCCGGCTGAAAGACCACGTCAGCGTAGGTTTTTGGATTATGGGACCAAAAGCGGGTGCGAAACAATGTGCGTTCAACGCCATCGCGTCCGACAATCACCACGCCTGGCGGTAAGTGCATCGAGGTTCCACGCGTCAAACGTCCAAAAACGGCGGCTTCGAAGCTATTAGGGTTGTCCGAGGCACGGATAAACGCATCGTCAACGACCGGGCTGCCATTGTGCTCCAAAAAGTCGGCAATTAAAGGCGCATCCCAGCAGGCATGCACGACGCGCAATCGCGGTTTTTCGATAAACAATGGCAAGGTCTTAAACCACGTCAGCATGGACTCCCAATCACGCGAGTACCGTTCGAATTGCTCTAAGGTTTCGGCGATAAGACGGTCGTGATGGACCGTATGCGGGCGCAAATAACGCAAATGGCCGCCATCGTTAAGCAAAGTAAAGTACGCGATGGCGTAAAATTCATGGTTGCCGAGCACACACTCGGCTTGGCCAGACTCACACATATCACGCACGATATGCAGCGCTTCGCGTACCCGAGGGCCGCGGTCAACAATATCACCCACAAATAAGGTTTTTCGATCGGGGTGAAAGTAGCCTTGATCATCGCTGTGATAGCCCATTTGTTTAAGCAGCTTAACCAGCGTGTTTGCACAACCGTGCACATCGCCGATGACATCAAAGCGAGCACATTCATCGTCGTGCTTTACCCGTTGTTTCTGAGTTGCCGTACCGCCAATATCACTCACCCACTACCGCCTATTCTTCAAAACCACTAGATGCCGAACTTTCAAACGCTTGCCGAGCCGCCCACCCCAGTTTTGAGCGGCAAACCTGATAAAAGCGATGCCCTTTAGGATGAATTAAATCGATTAATTCAGGGCTTTTTGTGATAGAAACTTCATCTCCCGTTTGGGTCACGATATGCGTTTGGCCGTCACAGGTGATGTGGGGATGGACATCGCGTTGCTCGCCAACCACCAGACGAATATCACTCGAGCCCGACACCACAATGGGCCTGCTACTTAATGTGTGAGGGTTCATCGGCACTAAAACCAGGGCATCTAATGACGGATGCATAATCGGCCCCCCTCCACTTAAAGCATAGGCGGTAGAACCCGTTGGCGTTGAAATAATTAACCCGTCGGAGCTCTGGCGATAAACAAAGGTATCATCGATGTGCAGTTCAAAGTCGATCATGCGAATAAACTGACCTGGGTGCAACACAACATCATTGAGCGCCAATGATTGGCCAATAATGTTTTGGTGTCGACTAACCGTTGCCTGCAGCAAAAACCGCTGCTCGCGCTCGTAGCGCCCGTCGAGGACTTCGCCCACTTTGCTTTCAATTTCTTCTGGTGAAATATCGGTCAAAAAGCCGAGTCGACCCCGGTTAATGCCCAGCAGAGGCACCCCCGTACCGGCCATCAGCCGAGCGCTACCTAACAAGCTACCATCGCCCCCCACGACAATAACCAGATCGCAAAGACTAGGAAGCTGCTCACGCCTCACCCGGGTTACGCTGGCATCTGGCACTACAGCACCGGTTTCGCTATCGAGTAAAATTTTCACATTCCGGGTATTTAAAAACGCGACGAGCCGTTTTAATGAGTAAGCGACGGCGTCACTCCCCAAACGGCCAATTAAACCGACACAAGAAAATTCACTCATTAATTCAGCCTTATTAATACCATCGTAAGCTTTTGATAAAGGGCCGATTGCTCGGGTAATGGCATCACCGATGACAGCCACAATAATACGCGACAGGACCCAAGGCGCGATTATAAAGGATTTTAGTCCAGGTATTTTCAGCCCAAGGCGTTTTAACGGTGCCCTTTAGACAGTGAGCAATCGTCGAATGGCGAACAGCGCCTCGGGGCATCACCTAAAGCATGCGTTGTTAGTTCGACGTCAAGGCAGCAATACAACCGCTGAACTCGCTAGTGCGGCTCGTTCTGCGCGGCTAAACAGCGCCCTCCTTGAAGCCCCCCAGAATGAATTAACAGCAAGCGCTGCCCTCGCTGCCAAGTGCCTTGCTGTGCTAGGGCAAGCACCCCTGCGACCATCTTGCCAGTGTACACAGGGTCGAGCGGCACTCCCGTATAAAGGCTCAGCTCGGCAATTTCTCGGGCGGCTTCACCTTTCGCGGGCCCATAACCGCCTTGGTGTAAGTGCGTGTGCAGCTGCCACCCCATCGGCGGCAAAGTGCAACCGTCGAGGGTGTCGTTCGGCAGCGTATCGGGGGCAAAGTGCCGGCGCAATGCGTGAGCCATGGCAAGAACGTGGCGACAAAAGCGCTGATTTAACGCCGCACTACCCTTTAGCATAAGGATACCGTGCGCAGAACACGGCGAGTGACTCGCTGCCATAATGCCCGCGAGACTAGCGCCGGTGCCCGCTGCGATAACCACAGCATCGTAGCTGGGCTCAGTCAACTGAACACAACGCCAGTATTCAGCCATGCCAAGGGCACCACGCATATCGCCACCGCCTTCTGGAATGGTATAGACGCCGCGAATCGTCAAGCCCCACTGCACCCGCGCCGCCATTGACTGCTTATCTCGATAGGCCTCCCGTGCAACAAAGCGCAATTGCATACCCAGCGCTTGAGCATCATCGAGCGTCGGGCTTAACACCGGTGGGCGCTCTCCGCGAATAATGCCCACCGTTTTAATACCCAACTCGTAGCCAACGCGCGCCAACGCGTAAATATGGTTCGAATAGGCTCCGCCAAACGTGGCCAAGGTATGGGCGCGTTGAGCAAGAGCCCGCTGTAAATGAAAGTGCAGTTTATATAGTTTATTACCGCCTAAAAACGGGCATAGAAGATCTTCACGCTTAATATCAACGTGCAGTCCACTAGCATCTAAAACGGGGTGGTGAAAAGCGTGAATCGGCGCCAGCGAGGCGATATTGCTAATGGATTGGCGCCACCACCGAGACGGCAGCAAGCGCTGCTCTACCGACGGGTTTGCATTTGCACGCCAAGGCTGTGTATCGCACGGCTGGGGTTGTCCGCCCTTTTTCGGAGTCTGCATCAGGCACTGTTACGGTGTTTAGCGCAGCAATCGGAAACCCCAGGCATGTACTGCTCGGGGCTATCAACCCGCTTAAGGTCGGCGCCGCAATAATTGCCTTGGCTATCTTGAACACGGCATACGGGGGCGTGGAAGTGCGCCAACCAATCCAAGTAAACCGCTTGTGACACATTGCAATAGGCTGCCACAAACCCCACGGGATTTGCCAAATACAGCGCAATATCGTCGACTGGAATCGCGATGTGGCCCAGGCCCACTTGGTAGGTCATAAAGCTGATTCCCTTATCACTTAATCGCTGCAGAATATCTTCGCCGCCGGTTTGCTCAAGCTCTGCAATATGCAACCGCAACTTGGCGATTTCCTCATGCAGCTGGGACTCTCGCTCGGCGCGGTACATCAATTCGACTTCGCGCCAGTTTAGTAGCTCTTTGTATTCGGACTCAGCGCTAGCGACCTGCTGATTGGCCTCTGTTTCGTAATGTTCACGCAATGCACGAATATAGTCGGACTCCCCTCCTTTGGTTTTTTCGAGCTTAAGCTCATAGTATTCACGCACTTCGGCGAGCTTTTTTTCTTTGCCGGCCAAGGTCTTTTGCATAGCCGCGAGCTGCTCTTCCAACTGCGCTTTGGCGCCGTCGAACTGTCGAACCTTATCAACCAGCTGCGCCTGTAGGTTTTTGACCGTTTGTTGGTATTCTGCCTTGGCGCTTTCGAGCTGTGACATGGTTTGCGCGACGCCGTTGGCCCCGAGCATCTGATTTTGCAGTAGCTGCGCAAGCTGCGCCTCCATGCCAGCCGGAAGGCCGCCCATTTGCCCCGCTGCTTGTTGCCCTTGCGCATCCGCCAAACTGGGCTCCTCAGCGGCTTGCTGCTTGCTCAAGCCCAGCCGATTGACAGCAATGGCGTTTTTTATCCACTCGATGATTTTGCTCTCTGGCCCTAGGTCAGGGTTCCACAGCATTTCGGCATAGCGTGGGTCTGGGCAGTGACGCGCCGTCGCGACTCGAATGGGCCCGGCACCAAAACTCGGCCCCGGTTTGGCCGTGCGCGCGAGGTTAACCAAGGGCACATTCCAACTCGCCTCAACCCACCCTTCTTGGTCAAAGTCCAATAAAAAGAAGACGGCAGATTTAGGTTTCAAGTCGGGGCTCAGCTCGAGGTAAACCGCTTTGGCATCGCGGCCAGCCCACTCTTTTTCCGGTGTAAAACCCTCGAGTAGCGCTTCAAATTCCGAGTACAGCAGCTCTTTGATAATGCCGTCTGCGGAAAAAAAGAGAACGGCACTGGGACTGTCTTCGCGACTACTGAACATAGCGGCTTATCTACCTTATTAACGCTTTGGTGGTTACGGGTATTGAGGCAACGACGTTAACGCACTTGGCGCTGACTGGCTATATGCCTAAAAGCATCCAGTTTGATGACCTCTAGTCCATATAACTATAGGAGAATATTGCCGCAACATGCACCCTTAGGTGCCATAAGGCTGCAAAAAGACCGCGAAAGGCGCGTAAAATGACATAGGTGTTCAAAAAATAAACGCAAAGTGCAAAACCGTGCGCTCCCTTTCGGGAATCGACATTTATACCCCACCTTTTAACCCCCATTAAACCCCAGGCTAAATAATAGGCTTTAAGCGCCGTGAACAAAGCGGCAGAAAACTCACCAAAAATTGCCAGCGTAGAGTGCAAAAGCAGGATACCAACAAAGCACAAAATCGATGGGAAGCAAAACCTAGGCTGGTAAAAAAGGCCCTAACCACGCTAGCAAAGGCGTCAGTACGACACCTTTGCCTCCATGTGTTAACGACTCATGCCGTACTTGCGCATTTTTTCAACCAGTGTGGTGCGACGGATCGCCAAGCGCTCGGCCGCTCGGGCAACTACGCCACCGGAGTCGTCTAGCGCTTGTTTAATCAAGTTTTGCTCTAAGCCGGTAATGTATTCTTTTAAATCAATGCCAGCTTCGGGCAAGAGCGCTCGGTCGCTCATGCTGACCACGCTCGGCGTTGCGGCCACGTGCTCGGCATCGACGTCAAACTCATCTTCCTCGTGAGCATCGATGTGGCGGTATTTTTCGGGCAAATCTTGC
>DATBNJ010000229.1:0-8373 GCA_036554385.1 Marinagarivorans sp.
CGCACGCAAACCACGGCAGCGCAAGATACAACTCACGACGCAACTTACGACGCAACTCACGACACAACTAAAGCACCATCAATAACCGACGATTGCCTAGCAGGCAAAATACTTTTACTGGTAGAAGACATCGAACTCAACCAAGTTTTAGCGCAGCAACTTCTCGAAGATTATGGCGCTACCGTGGTGGTGGTCAACAATGGTTTAAAAGCCGTGAATGCCGTACAAGCGCAAGCATTCGATGCCGTTATCATGGATATTCAAATGCCCATTATGGACGGCTACCAAGCCACCAAAGCCATTCGAAAAAACCCAGCGTTTAAGCGGCTCCCCATTATTGCCATGACGGCCAATGTTTCGGTCGATGACATCGCCGCCTGCCATCAAGCCGGCATGGATGCCCATGTCGGTAAACCCATCGATGAAAATAAGCTCGTTAAAGCCCTAATAACGCAAATGCACCTAAAGCGCACCTCTGAGAATTGACACGGACCTATGCGCCTTGCAGGAAAATTCCTCAAAACAATAGGCCGAAAGCAAGTTTTAGCGATGCCTTAAAAAAGTAAAACCGAGCCGTAATTACCGGGGGGCAGGCATTAATAGTCTCGACGCCACTCCAAGGCAGCAGACGACTTGCCCGTGCTGGCGGTGCTACTGTTTAGGCGCAGCTCTTCGGTTAAATCGATTCTTAAATTGCCCTGCCAAGGTTGCGCGGGGTTAGAGGATCGCTCCAACTCCAAATACACCCGTTCGTTTAAGTATTTACCCACCCCCACGTTAACGCCACCACCGTCTTCTTCGCTGTCTTGGCCAACACTTAAGCTGTCAAAACCCAGCGCATCGCGCGTTGCATCAATCGGATCAAAGCTGCTGCCACTGCGTATTTTATTTACCGCGCTGGCTAAACTCATCGCCTGCCATGCAGATATATTTTGCACGGAATCGCCGAATAATAATCGCGATAAAATTTCCTCTTGCGGCAAGCTCGGTACCGAGCTCAACTCTAAGTCTATTTCCTCTTCATTGCCCAACACCACAATATTAATTTCGATATCGCCGGTTTGATAGGTCGCGGGAATATGAAAATTAAACGATGAATTACTAAATTGTGCCCGGCCCTCGTTTAGCTTAATGGGCTTTTGCAATAGCTTAATTTCGCCGCGCAACGTTTTAAAGCTGCCCGCTATATCGGGGTTAGCTCGGGTGCCCGTAATTAAAACTTTGCCCTCTAACTCGGTTTCTAAGCCGCGCCCACGTACGAACGCTTGGTTTTCAATATCGATGACGATATCGAGGGTAATTTCGGGTAAGCGCGAATCGTTTGCGTCGGCTTCGGCATCGGGGCCGTACACCTCTTGAACATCCAACTCGGGTATCGATACCGCCGGCGCGCTATCGATATTAATATTTAACGGTTGCACATTAAGCTTGCCCGTCACCGCCATGCCTTGCAGACCACCGGCCAAGGCAATTTGGCCACTGGCGGCGCCTTTCACATTTGGCATGTCAACAAGGTTGGCATCTTTAAGTGTTAACTCAAGTTTTACGGCCGAAGCACTCGTCACATCGTGCCAGTCCACGTAACCGCCCGCCCTTAAAGTGCCGCCTTCACCGTCGCGCGCAAAGCCCGTCACTAAATTAATACGCCGTTCTTCGGCGACGGCATACACTTGAATATCACTGAGCACACTGCCGGTTGCGGCGTGTTTAAAGTAACCATTTTTTAACAATAACTCACCCATTACATTGGGGCGTGCGGCCGTGCCGGCGAGGGTTAAATCGGCCTCTAAGTTACCTTGCAACGTCATTTGGTCAGTGTCCATAAACAGCTGAAATGCGCTGGTATCGAGGTCGGCTTTTATACTCCCTTTAGTGGGCAAGTCGCCAACGGAAGGGTCCGCTAGATAACGTAAATAGTTATGCCAAGGCAAGGTTAACGACAACAAACCGGCCGAGCTTTTATCAAGGGTAAACGATGAATCAATACGTAAATCTTTTGCTTCAGAGCTAACGTTGGCATGCCAAATTAGCGGTACAACTTTGCGCTCGTCATTGGCGGCGCGCACGGCCAAAGGCTCGGCATACGAAATGTACCCGCCTAGAGTCGGCTCCATAAAACTGCCGCCAAAATGCAAGCGTGCTTCAGCGCGCCCTTCACCAACGGGGTAACCCAGCGCCTCTAATAACTGCACGGGCAAACGAGAAACAACCACGTTAAAATCGTTATCGCGTGCATTCAGCTGGCCTTCGATATTTACCAGTGGACGTTTAAACACCGATAGTTTCATCACATCGACATCCAGCTCAATATCTTTTAGTGCACCCAACTTGGCGGACGCCTCAACGGCGAGCTTAAACGGCAGTACCACGTTTTGGTGCTCGTAACCGCCTTGATATAAGGCATTCAAAACAACATCGGGTTGCGTGAGTGGCCCGCGCACTTGGTATTGTGCATTTAAAAAGCCCGCCAAATTAGGCGGCAACGGTAACTCGGCTCGGTAAGCTAGCGCTGGCGAGAGATGGCGAACGCTGCCCGATATATCCGTGTTATTACCTTGCCAATCGAGCAACCCTTCAAGTGCGATTGAAGCATCATCGGCCTCCACGGTCAGCTGACCGATATCGGCGTGATGTTTATCGGCGCTGGCATTGCCATAAATGACAAAAGGCACGCCCATGTAGCCGCCAATAATATTGACATCAGCAATAATTTGCGGGTCCGTTAAACTACCGCGCACCAACCCGCCGATCTGTTGCGCATGGACCGTTAAAGCCTCGGGTATTTGCTCGGCTATAGCGGGCGGCAGCAACTCGCGAATGGGCCCGTCGCGCAAATGGGTGGCGGTAAACGTTAGCGCAAGCGGTTTATCGTTTAGCTGGACACGCCCCTTAGCGCTTAATTGCATATCGCCAAGGCTAGCCCGCAGTTGTTGAACCTGAGCCTGCGTAGTACTTAGTTTTAATCGGCTTTTTAAGGATATTGATTGCTGTAGGTAACGCACATTGCTGGCAATATCCACAGAACCCTGCGGTAAATGCTGTGTGTTCCAATCCCACACGAGATCGCTTTTGGCGCTGAGTATGCCGCCTTCAAGATCGGCCAACCACGGCTGTAATAGCCCAAGGTTAAACCGTTGAATATCCGCGCTTAGCGCAACCCGCTCCGGCGAGATGGCCCCTTTCAGTAGGTGCCGCTGCTGGTTAATACCCACTATCAATTGCTCCAGCTCGAGCCGCTGCTGCTCGGGTCGCGCCAACACGCTGCCCGAAAGCTTTAATTGTTGCTTAAACAAGGGCGCGCTTAACTCGGTAAGCTGCACGGCAATAGCATCACCTTTTTGCGCGGCTTGCGCGCGTAGCTCAACCTTCACCGCCTGCGTTTTGGGTAGGCGCAACCACTGCCCCAACCAACCACCGGGCGCCTGTTGCACGCGCCCCGACAACGCCAAACTATCGCGCGATTCGCTGTGCCCCTCTAGCCAAACAAGCGGTGTTTTTTGGCCATTTTCAGTCACCGTTAGCGCCAGTTCTAAGGGATTGGGCCAGTGCAGCGCTGCCGCACCGGTAATTTTCAAGGCGCCCGGCCCTACCCGCTTTTGCGCGGTTTCGCACTGCCTACACTCGGGCCACTTAAAGCCTTTAAGCTGCAAGCGCTTTACCGATAGCGACTCGACCTTAACGGCGGGCAACTGAGGAATATTCAAGGTAAATGTAAAGGGCTCGTCATTGGGCACCTTGGGCTTTGCCTCGGGCTGGTAAACCACCAATGCCGCGGCCGATAATTCGTGCACCAGCAACCTTTTTTGCCAGAGTTCACCGATCGAAAGGCGGAGCCTCGCCTCGGTAACTTCGAGCAAGGGGTTGCGCCCCGTCGTCACTAACGCATAACCGACTTGTAAATCGCCCAAGCGGGGCCACTTAACGTTATCGAGTACTACCGTGAATTGCGGCGTCTGCGCCAAGGGCAGCGCTTTTTCCAGCCAGAATAACCGCCCCGACTCGGTCACTAAACTGCCGATGGCAATGCCTATAGCGCATATCACAATCAGTAAAAACAGTAAGGCAACGCGCCAGCAAAAACGCAGGCCGCGCTTTAACCACAGCCAGGCACCAACGCGCTTGGCTGTATTTACCTCGGTGGCTTTGTTGGGCACCGCGCCCGCATCAGGGGTTTGCTTTGGGTTGCTCATCAGAATGCCTGCCCAATCGCAATATAGAGCTGTACGCTGCTGTCGCCGTCGCGCTTGTCTAGCGGGGTGGCTATATCAAAACGGAACGGTGCAAACGAGGTGTAATAGCGCAAGCCAATACCGGCCCCCCACAAAAACGCTTCGCCAAATTTTGGCGTTTTAGTCGGGTAGGCGTAACCACCGTCCATGAACAGTGCAAGCCCTAAGCTTTCGGTAAAGCGCGATCGCAACTCGAACGAGACCTCCGAAAACGATAGACCACCGGTGGGCTTACCTTCGCTATTAAATTCACCAATCGTTTGGTAGCGATAACCGCGCACAGAACCGCCACCACCAACATAAAAGCGCTCGTCGGCGGGCACGTCGGCCAACGAGCTATCGTCGATAACACCGGTTGCCATGCGCACCGCAAAGGTGGGCCTTATGCGTGAATTATCCCAAGTGTGGTAGGCGCTGGCTGCGATGGTCGAGCGCGTAAAGCGGCGGCTAGTTTCGTATAAATCCACAAATGGTTCGACCTGCAACCCTGTGGCCCACCCCTTGGTGGGGTTAAGCTGATCGTTGCGTGCACTGTAATCAATACTGACCGGAAAGCTCAGCAAGGCGTAATCTTCGTCGTCGGGGTTTTCGGATTCTTTTAACCGGCTGAATTTAAGATTAACCCCGCCGTTAACCGACAACCGATCGGTCAGTTCGCGCTTTAGGTTGGCGCCCGCTTCGCCGATATACACGTCGTAGGCATCGGGGGTTTCTTCGGCGATATTGGCCGTCAGCGTTAGGCGCTGTTTGGTACTGTAAAAGTGCGGCACCGTGAGTGTCGATTCTAAACCTTGCGAAATACTGCTATAAAATAATTCGGTCGAGAGCTGTTCTCCGCGACCAAACATGTTGCGATGCTCCCAGCCAAGGGTAAACTTGGTTTTAACATCGGCGTCGTAACCGACTGAGCCAAAAACACTGCGTTGCTTGCGCTCCGTTAAACGAAAATGCACGGGCACGCCACCGTCGGTAATTGCCGCGGGTTCGGGGTCGGCCCCAGCCAGCAAATTCGTTTGCAATAAACGCAAGCGCGCGCTATCGAGTACGCGCGGCTTAAAGCAATCGCCCTCGCTAAAATTCAGGTAGCCATCAAGGTAGCTGTCTTCAATACTGGTGTGCCCAGAATAGGTGACCGGCCCAAACACCACCTGCGGCGCCGGTTTTAACGAGAAGGTCAGTGTCGCCGTTTTAGTCGGGTGGTTTACGATTGCCTCATACGCCACATCGATGGTGCGCAAACAATGCTGGTCGGCAACCCAGCGCTTTATACTGGATAAACGATTCAGCACGGTTTCGGCCACCAGAGGGTCACCAACGGTTAGCCCCACAACTTCTTGCGGCGGCTGGCTTACCTCCTCTGGCCACACGAATTTCAGCTGAGCAAGGGTAAAGCGCGCGCCGGGGTATATCTGGTGGGCAATTTGCTCGCCCTCAACGGAGCTATCGATTTCGGATTCGTAATAACCTTGGCTGCGCATGTAAGTGCGAATCAGCGTTTGGTCGTACTTGGCAGACGCCCACAAGGTCGAGGCGCGCTGGTACTTGCTATTGCTAGCGCGCTGCTCGGCCAACATCGCTTGTACATCTTCTTTTAAGGCGGAATTATTGGCAACAAAGATGACAAAGGGGTGCTTAACGCCCAACAGGCTATTGCCCGCAACGGTTGGCGTACCCGATTCACCGCCAAAAAATGCACAGGCACTTAAACAGCTGGCCAGCATCCACACTAAAATTACTCTTACGCCCAAAGCGACCTCTCGTCTACGCGGCACAACCGCGGCATGTTAGCATGCCGCGCTGGCACTGTATGACAGCTCATTATTCAAACTTATCCCTTCGTGGCTTTATGACTTATTTTGATTGCGTAGTAATCGGTGGCGGCGCTGCCGGACTTATGTGCGCTGCCCAAGCCGGTTGGCGGGGCAAGCGCGTCACCGTACTGGATCACGCCAATAAGGTGGGCAAAAAAATCTTGATGTCCGGCGGTGGCCGCTGCAACTTCACCAATTACTTTGTTGAGCCCAGTAACTACCTCAGCGCCAACCCGCACTTTTGCAAATCGGCGCTCAGCCGTTACAGCCAGTACGACTTCCTCGAGCTGGTCAGCAAGTACGACTTGGCCTACCACGAAAAAACCTTAGGTCAGCTTTTTTGCAATAACAAAGCCAAAGACATCCTTAACATTCTGCTAGCCGAATGCGACGGCGCCGGTGTGCGCATTGCCACTGAGTGCGACATTCATAGCATCACAGCCACACACGCCGCAGTCGATAACGCCAACACCGCAGACGAGGCGCGCTTTGCGCTGCAAACCACGCACGGTGAAATTCACTGCCATTCGCTGGTTATTGCCAGTGGCGGCCTTTCGATTCCCACCATGGGCGCCACGGGTTTTGGCTACGATATCGCCAAACAATTTGGCCTGCGCATCACCCCTCGCCATGCATCGCTTGTACCTTTTACATTTAAAGGGGCACAACTTACCACTGCGCAGAACCTGGCGGGCGTTGCGCTACCGGTACGCATTGAGTGCAATAATCAAAGCTTTAGCGAGGCGTTGTTATTCACCCACAAGGGCATTAGTGGCCCAGCGGTGTTACAGGTATCCAACTACTGGTGGCCAGAGCAACCGATTACCATCGACTTCCTCCCCGATACCGACCTCGCCCCACAAATCGCAACCTGGCAGCGCGAAGGCCAAAAGGCCGAGCTTAAAAACCTGCTCAGCCGCCTGCTGCCCAAACGCTTTATCACCGAATGGCTTGACACCCACCCCGCCACCGCCCCACTGGCCGATAAAACCGTTGCACAGCTGAGCAACACCGATATCGCCGCACTCACCGAGCACCTGAAAAACTGGCAATGCACGCCCGCCGGCACAGAAGGCTACAAAACCGCTGAAGTCACCCGCGGTGGCGTAAACACCGACGACGTGTCATCAAAAACCTTTGAGGCGAAAAAAGTGCCGGGCTTATTTTTTATTGGCGAGGTATTGGATGTGACCGGTTGGCTAGGGGGGTTTAACTTTCAATGGGCTTGGGCCAGCGGGTATTGTGCGGCGCAGTTTGTTTAGTATTTTTTGAAGGTGGGATTGGAGGCGATCGTTCGATGGGCTGGTGGGAGCGATCACATCGAATTCAATTTAACCTTAAGCTTCTGTAAAGCTCGCCGTTAACCTTAGAACCACACGGCGGGTTAAAGGAATTGCAATTGAACGTCAACTCAGCAAATGTTACAACGCCTTTCACTTCAAGCTCAACGCTCACTCAGGCTGGCGAATCCACCTTTAGCAGAGAATCCGTTTCTGAGACACTAAAGGTTGTAGATCAGGTTAGTCTATCATCTAAGTCTCTATTTCTTTTTGAGTTAAACACCTATGCGAACTCTCTATCCGATGAAGGGCGTAACCAGTTTGCTGACGCTCTTGAGCAGAGCGGCGATCCGATTTTTAGTCAAGGCTTTCTAGACTCGGTAAGGCATTCCATGGCTTATGGCGGCGTATTCGCCGGGGATGGGGTGATTGGCAGTGAGGCTGCATCTGGTGACCAATTTGGGGTGATCGCCATGTACGGTGGCGATCCCTTATAGTGGTTTTACAACTAACTATCTTGACGACTATGCGAGCTCGGGGAAGGCTCCATTTAGCAGTGCGCTAGAGCAAATATTAGCCAAGACACCCGATGACTTAACACAACAAGATAGAGCGTCTATCCGAAGTACATTTGATCGAGCAATTTACAGCTCCTTCACTTCTTTAAAAAGTGACTTTGATATTTTTTCGGCCAATTACCAATTCCTCATTGCGCAAGATGTGATCGATGGGTTCGACCTAAGTGACGAAACCAAATCGGGGTTATCTACCCTACTCAGCGACCTCACAGAGAATAATCTACTGGCAAACTCCAGCAGCTTAGCGCAAGCGCTTCAGGACGCGAAAAGATTCCCTGGATACGCAAGCAAAATTTTAGCGAGTGCAGAAAAGACTCGTGAAGGTATAGAGTTAACCATCTTACTACAAAACCATCTTGAAACTGCCGACTCAAACCTGCTTGATAACGAGAAATATTTTGCTACTCTAATGAAAAACTCCAGCTCAATAGAGTTATCTGGCAGTGGCGAATATCGCGATCTATTTAATTACTAC
>DATBNJ010000243.1:0-4785 GCA_036554385.1 Marinagarivorans sp.
AGTGTTAGGGCAAGCGCGCGCCTAAGTTTAGTCGCAATACTGGCAAAAGTACGCCGTATCGACCGCGACTATGACATCAAAGCTTGAGTCTGCGGGCACTTCAAACACTTGACCATTGCGAAAGGTTCGCGGCGCGCTTTCGCCGGGAAGTGTGACGGTGAGCTCACCTTGCACGACGGTCATGATTTCTTTTTTAGCGGTGCCGAAGGTGTACTCGCCTGCTAGCATTACCCCGATAGTTGCCGGTAGCGCCCCAGATTCGATGGCCATCGATTTTACTTTGCCATCGAAGTATTCATTTACAGTTATCATTTTTGTCTCCTATAAAAAACGCGCGCCATTGTAAGATAACCTCTGTAATAGTCCACTATCATTTCGCTGAGAATAAAATGCCCGCAAAACACCCCGACAAAGACCGCAACTTTGATGACCTTAGCCAGCGCTTTTCTCGCAATATTTACGACTCGCCCAAAGGACGGCTTCGGCTCGCGGTGTTAAAACGTGACTTTCAGCAATTTGTTGATAGACCCCAGCTGGATATTCTCGATGCTGGGGCGGGGCAGGGGCAGTTTGGTTTATGGTTGGCGCAGCAAGGGCACAAGGTGGTGTTGACCGATATTTCCAGTGAAATGCTCGCCGAAGCGCAAAAGGCCGCGAGCGCACATACCTTTGAATATCCGCCCGCGTTCTATCAGCGTGATTTGTGGTCGCTGCGGGCGGCGCTAAGCACTGATGCCGATAATGATGGCCGCTATGACCTTGTGGCTTGTCACGCCGTGCTGGAGTGGTTAGAGAACCCTTTGGATGCCGTTGCAGAACTTGCGGGGCTCGTAAGGCCTGGCGGCTGGTTGTCGCTGTTGTTTTACAATGTCCATGGCTTAGTATTTAAAAATTTGCTACGAGCAAGTTATAAAAGGGTGCTCAACAAGGATCTTAAAGGGCAAAAAGGCAGTTTAACGCCCATTAACCCATTGGACCCCAATGAGGTTTTAGCCGCGGTAGCTAACGCGGGCTTGGTCACGGCTGCCCACAGTGGCGTTAGGGTTTTTCACGACTATATTCTTAATCGCGACGACCAAGCTAAAGACTATGCAACCGCCGAGGCGTTGGAGTTGGCGTTATCGACTCAGGAGCCCTACCGAAGCCTTGGGCGCTACGTGCACGTACTGGCTCGTAAAGTTTAACGGTTAGGGGGTATTTGATGGCGTGCGCGAAACGCGACGGATGGCGTTTCAGGGTTTAAACCCCAAAGGCACAGTCGGTCGTCAAAATGGCGTCCCCAGCTGGAATCGAACCAACATCTAAGCCTTAGGAGGGCCTCGTTTTATCCATTAAACTATGGGGACTAACATAGGGGGCTAACATAGCGGTGTTGCACAGGTGTCTGTGCGGGCGGCATTCTAGCAATCTTTTAACCCGTGAGCCAAATCATTGCTAAAGCTAAGCGCTGGTTGGAGGCTTTGCCATCACTTTGGTTGATTTTCGACCTTGCTTTGATGGTGCAACGCCTGCGCGCTGCTGTGCAGCTTACTGCGATTAAACAGCAGTCGCCATACAGACCCCCCGTTTTGACGCCATAAAATAGACGCTCTTATCGCGGCCAAAAGCAGCGCGCGTATTTGATCGGCAACGCGTTTTTGCTGCAAGTAGGTGTACTCGCCTTTAACTTGGATGCGATAACTAAAAGTACTGATGGTTTGGCTGTAGGTGTCTGCAAGGTTGGCGATTACATTGTCGTGATTTAAACCAAAGTGCGTGACCTGATGCTGCGCGTCATTGAGGCGTCTGCTCAGCTGCGCCAGCATTTTTTTATTGCGCAGCAAGCGGCCGGTTAGGTTATTAATGCCGACGGCGTAGTTAACAAGGTCTTTTTGTTGGCTGCCAATGCGCGCGTTAAGCAGCACTTCGGTCACCGATAAGCCGCGCTCTAAATTACCCAAATGGTCATAGACTGCCAATGTTGATTTGGGGTCTATGACAAAAAGGCTGTTAATGCAGGTTTCAAAATCTTTGCGGTTAAGGTAGCCCGAGCCGGCCACTTCTTTGACTAAACTAAGCGCTTGGAACATGCCTGCCAAGGCAATCACTTGGTTGTCTATATTGTTACTATTCATACGTGAGCGGTACTTCAATAAGTGTTAGGTGATTATGTCGCGGCGTTAATAATGGCGCCACCTAGGCAGCGTTCACCCTCGTAAAACACCGCATATTGTCCCGGCGTAATAGCGCGCTGAGGCTCGGCGAACGAGACTTTTAGGCCATCGACGGGTTCGCCAAGGTAGTTAATTGTTTGGCAAGGTTCTATCGTGCAAGCTTGATCGGGTTGGCGATAACGGGTTTTAGCGCAACACAGTGTAGGTTGCTCTAGTGTTGTCGGGTTTATCCAGTGGCACGCTTCAGTGGTTAAGGTGTTAGCCATTAACAGTGGGTGATATTTTCCCTGTACTACAACGAGCTCATTCGCTTTTAAATCTTTTATGGCTACGTACCATGGCTCTTCAGGGGCGCCGGCAACACCGCCAATGCCCAAGCCTTGGCGCTGACCAATGGTGTGATACATCAAACCTTGATGTTGGCCGATAATCGCGCCATCTTCAGTAACGATATTGCCCGGTTGGGCGGGTAAATACTGGCCTAAAAAGTCTTTAAATCGTCGCTCGCCAATAAAACAAATGCCTGTACTGTCTTTTTTATTGTGCGTGACTAGGTGGTGCTTTTCGGCCAGTTCACGCACTAACGGTTTTTGAATATTGCCAATGGGAAACAACGTTTTTGCAAATTCGCGTCCGCTGACGGCGTGCAAAAAGTAGGACTGATCTTTATTGGAGTCTAAGCCTTTAAGTAAATGGGTATGCTCGCCAACCTCCGCCGTGCGTGCATAATGACCCGTCGCGATATGACTACCACCGAGCATCTGCGCATACTGCATAAAGACCTTAAATTTGATTTCTCGGTTGCACAAAATGTCGGGGTTGGGTGTGCGACCCGCTTTATACTCTGCTAGAAAATACTCAAAGACATTATCCCAATATTCCGCCGCGAAATTGGCTGTGTGCAGCGGCACGCCGAGCTTATCGCAAACGGCCTGTGCGTCGGCTAGGTCCCGCTTGGCCGTGCAGTATTCGGTGCCGTCGTCCTCATCCCAGTTTTTCATAAACAAGCCTTCGACCTCATAGCCTTGCTCTTTGAGTAGTAGGGCGGATACGGAGGAGTCAACGCCACCGGACATGCCGACAATAACTTTGTTGCTTGCGCTTGATTGGGGTGAGGCCATGGTGATTAATTCTCTGGGTGGTCGTAAAGCGCATTGAGAGGAAGTCGCTCGCCGCGCTCAAATCGAGCAATATCGTTCAGTATTAATGGGCTGCGCAAGGCGTCTTTCAAGTCGATAATTTGCGCTTTTGTTAGCCAGCGAGCTGCCAAAATGCCATCGTCCAAGGTGGCGTTGGGTTGCAACGACTCGGCCTGGGCAATAAAACTAAAGCGAATATACGTTTCGCCATTGGTCGGTGCGACATAGCGGCTAATACCCAATAACGCTTGAATACTCACGTGCCAGCCGGTTTCTTCAAGCGTTTCTCTTATCGCCGCTTGAATAAGCGACTCGCCGTTTTCGAGATGCCCCGCAGGCTGGTTATAGACTTCGTTACCCTCGGCGCGTTCATGGACTAACAAGTAGCGGTCCTCTCTAGCAACGACGGTTGCCACCGTTACATGGGGATTCCAGGCTCGACTCGTCATGGTGTTGGCCTCTTGCTGCGTACTCGTGTGCGCTTTTCGGTTGCGGCCGGCTTGGCGACATGGACGAATTCTTCGCGATACTGCCCTGGGGCAAGTGCATTGAGCTGCCAGTGGCCAATTTGGGTGCGAATGAGTCTCAATGTGGGTAAACCCACAGCAGCCGTCATACGGCGAACTTGGCGGTTTTTGCCCTCGGTAAGGGTTATCTCAAGCCAATGCGTTGGGGTATTGGCGCGTTGTCTAATAGGGGGCTCGCGTTCCCAGATTTGGGGCGGCGCTATTGCTCGGGCACGACAGGGCTTGGTAGTGCCATCTTTTAACAGTAAGCCGCCGGTTAATGCCTTAATGGCGCTGTCGCTGGGTGCGCCTTCAACTTGGACCCAATAGGTCTTGGGTAGCTTAAATTTGGGGTTGGCCAGTTGGTGCTGAAGGCTGCCGTCGTTGGTCAGCGCGACTAAACCTTCGGAGTCGTAGTCGAGGCGGCCCGCGGCGTAGTAGCCGGGATACCGTTGGGTGTCAATGTAGCGTGCAAGGGTATCTCGCCCCTCGGTATCGGTAAATTGCGTGAGGGTTCGAAATGGCTTATTGAGTAAAAGAATTGTCGGCATGGTAGCGCACATTAAAATCAGTGCGCATTGTAACCAGCTGCCGCGTCAGTGCAAATTAAACGTGCTCGGGTTCTTCAGCGATGGCCGTTTTGGCCTCGGACTTTTCAATGCTGGGCTCGGCAGCGCGGTTAGTTGTCGGCTGTGCGGGCCGTTGAGCAGAGGACTCGAGGGAGCGGATATTGGCGGCATGCAGCCCTTTTTGTCCTTGTTGGATTTCAAATTGAACCGGTTGCCCCGCTTTTAATGTGCGAAAACCGTCCATTTCTATGGCGGAATAGTGCGCGAATATATCTTCACTATTTTCGTCCGACAAAATGAAACCAAAACCCTTGGCGTTATTAAACCACTTCACTATACCTTTTGGCATTTCTATACCTTTTGGTTATTTGTGATAAGCCGCATCACGTGGTGAATGCAACAATTTTTTTATTATTTT
>DATBNJ010000246.1:0-13069 GCA_036554385.1 Marinagarivorans sp.
TAACCGCTTTGCTATCGCGCCGTATTCTATAATTGGAAAAACTAGAGTTCTTCCGTTAACCGCCAGCTTTATTGCAAAACGGTTATGCACTGTGCGCAGTGCGTTTTCTAACTTCCTACCTAAAGGTAGGTCGCTCTATCGAGCTTAGCGCTTTGCTATCGCGCCCTATGCTTTTCTCCTGAGTTAACCGCTTGCCTTTGTTAAGCGTTTGTTACGGCCAGCTCAAGTGGGGGCGCATTGTAGCTAAAAAGATTTTTAAAGCCTAGCCCTAATTTCAGCTTTTTTTAGGGGTTGGTTGAATTGTCGGCGCCTTGTTTAAAGCTTGGCCAAGCTGCGCGCAAGTACACAATCATCGACCACAGAGTCAGCACAGCGGCGATATAGAGTGCCAACAGGCCCAGCAGCTTCATAAGTTCAAACTTGGCGGGGTCGAAGGCCAGTAGCACAACAATGGCCACAATTTGCAAGGTGGTTTTGATTTTGCCCACCATGGATACCGCCACGGCGGCGCGGGCGCCGATTTCGGCCATCCATTCGCGCAGCGCCGAGATCACAATCTCGCGGCAGATAATCACGGCGGCCGGTAAGGTAAACCAAAGAGAGCCGTGCAGCTCGATAAGCAGTGCCAAGGCAACGGCAACCATCAATTTGTCGGCGACCGGGTCTAGGAAGGCGCCGAAAGGCGTGCTGAGCTGATATTTGCGTGCGATGTAACCATCGGCCCAGTCGGTAATGCCGGCAATGGTAAATAGCGTGGCACAGACGGGAAAGCGCCAGTCGTACGGGAGGTAGAAAATGACTACCAACAGCGGAATCAGGATTATGCGGAAAAGGGTAAGTTGGTTGGCCAGATTATACATAGGGCTTGTGTGCCAATTTGAGCAAATCGCAGCACGTTAATCCCTAACGGTAATGCTGTAAACCCTTTGGTGAGTAAATAATTTAGGCTTGGGTGCCCAGCAGAGCCTTCGCTAGGTGATAGCAGGCGGCATTTTTGAGTGAGTGGTTTGGTTGAGTTAGTTGTTTAGAATTTGACGCCGCGAAGCGACGCGGGTGGTGTTTTAGGAGCGGGTGGTGTTTTAGGAAAAGTAGCGGCCTAATCCCCAGTGTATAGCTGGGTTTGGTTGCGGCCGGCGCGTTTGGCGCGGTATAGGCCGCGGTCGGCTGCGTCGATCCATTCCACCGGCGTGGTGATGCTGTCGTCGATTTCGGAAATGCCAATGCTAATGGTGTAATTGATGACGTGTTCGTCGTAGTAAATGGTGTGAGCTTCGATCGCTTTGCGCAGGCGCTCGGCAACCACCATGGCGCCTTCGGCATTGGTGTCGACCAAAATAATGGTGAATTCCTCGCCGCCATAGCGCCCGCAAATGTCGATATCGCGCACGCAATCTTTTAACGTGGCGGCCGTTTGGCGGATAACCTCGTCGCCCGCGGGGTGGCCGTAGGTGTCGTTAATGCGCTTAAAGTGGTCAATATCAAACATCAGCAGGCTACAGGTGTGCTTATAGCGCTGGTGGCGCTTAAACTCATGCTCTAGGCCTTCCTCCCAGTGTTTGCGGTTGAGCAAGCCGGTGAGGCCGTCGGTTTGGCTAATAATGTGCAATTTACTGTTGGCGCGTTGCAGCTGCAGGCGGTTGGCGGCAACCTCGGTCACGTCGTATACAATCAGGCAAATATGGGTAATCTCGCCGCGCGCATTGGTAATTGGCATGATGGTGCAGTTTTGGTACATGAACTCGGTCATGCCAGTTACCGGGCGGTAGTTTCTAAACTTAAACAAATAGGGGCGTTGCTCCCAGGTGGTGAACGCGGAGTTGTGCAGTACTCGCACAGCTTCGACTTTGCGCTTAAACCACTCCTTGGGTAGCTCTGGAAAGGTAATAAACAGGTTGTTACCCAGCACGTCGTTGGGTAGCTTGGCGCTGTGGTTTTGCATAAAGCTATTCCACAGCTGGATGTTGTAGTCTTCATCCAGAATGATCAGCCCCACGTCGATATGCTGCAGGACGTCCATTAGCCAGTGAAAATCATGTATGGATTCGTCTTTGCTCATGGCTTACTCAAGAAGATAATCGATTTTATGCATTAGCCGCGCAATGGACTCGTCGGTCATTAAGATCAGCAGGTCGCAGTTGACGTGATAGCCCTCGAGCTTGTAGTTGATTTCGGTGACTAAGGCATGGCGCCAAACGCTGGTATTGGGGTTGAACATTTCGCTAATTTGCTGGTGTTGCCCCAGCACCGTTGGCGGCCCAAAGCTGAAGTCCATATCGATTTGCTCGGCCAAGCCTTTAATACAGGCGCCAAATAGTACGTTGGTGGTGTCCATAAGGAGCTCGCGCTCGGCCTGCTCGTCGAGCTCGTCGTCGTATTGCAGCAGCCTTGCCAGATCGACGAAGCTAGTGTCGTTGTACAGTAAAATGGCCTCGCCCGCGATGCCGCCGCCAATAAAGCCTTGGCAGACGCCCGAAATGGTATCGCTGGTATCGATGGACTGGAGCGTCATGGCGATATCTTGCGGCTCCATAATATTAATATGCGGAATGGAGAGCACTACGAACGTATCGAGCAGACGCGCCAGCCTATCGCCGGCTTGCCCCATGGCGACGTTGGTGAGTTCTTGCAAGGCATCGCGTTGATCCTCGCTCATGTTCAGTATTGCGCTCATGCGCCGCTAACCCCAAAACCAGTGCTATTAATATCTATTCTAGACAGCTCACGTTAGAATGCCGCGTTATTTTTCAGCAATTTCAGCTATTGCGCCGAAAGTTGTGACTTGGCCGGCCGTCAAAACGCGGTGCCAGCGCCTTCAGCGGCGCATCTGCGGCATTTGGCTATTGATGGCGGATTTTTGCCGCGCGCTTGGGCCGATTCAGTGATTGGCCACGCCGAATAGCGCCAAGATAAATTACATCGACGTCAACCTAAGCAGCTGGGCCCGGCACCAAATGGCTATAAAATTCAAAATTGTTCCCGTTACCCATTACCAGCAAAACTGCACCGTTATTTGGTGCGAGCGCACGCGCGAAGCGGCAGTGGTGGACCCAGGCGGTGATGTACGCTTTATTCCGGGCCACGGCGAGATGTCGCGCTTTGGCGACGAGCGCAAAACCAACCCCTTTGTGGCCGATAAAAATTTTGGTTAACCGTTCGGGTCGATCCGTTGGGTTTTCTGGTTAGATTGATACACCGAGCGAGCACAATGCTAATCCATTTGCGGAGACTTACATGACAGATACAGCTATGACTGATACAGCATTATCGAATGACCTCGACGAAAACTATGATCGTTTTATCGTTGAGGCCGAGGAAACGGGCTGTGTGTGGGCTTTAGAGGGGGAAGAGGGCTTTGCGTTGTGCCCGTCCAACGTGAGTGAAACGCTTGACGTTATGCCGCTGTGGTCGCAGCCGGAGTTTGCTCAGCTGCATTGCGTTGATGAATGGGCCGATTACAAACCGGTGCCCGTTGCACTGGAGGAGTTGCTAGACGAGTGGCTGCCGGGAATGCACGACGATTTACTCCTGGTTGGTGTTAATTGGAATGCCGACATGGAGGGCGACGAGGTGGAGCCGCTCGATTTACTGGAAGACTTTGAATCTGAGGCTTAACGGCAAGCAGGCTTTTGGCGCTCTGCTTTCAGGGGTTTTAAGATTATCGAGGTTGCGGTTCTGGCGTCATCGAGGTTGCGGTCGGCGTGTGGTAGCGTTTAGCGGCTATGCCAGAATCGGTATTGTCTGCGGTAGGGGCAGTAGCGCTGCTTTGGGGGGGGGAGTTGGCCAGCAGGCTGCCCACTTGCCGTTGAATGTCGTTAATATCGCCGGCCTGCTGGCTGAGTAAAATCTTGCGATTGGCATCCACGACGATCAAGCTGGGGGTGCCGCCCACCCCGTAACGCTGGGCAACGCTTTCGGCTTTGGCCAGCAGCGGCAGTGTTACACCGAGCGCTGCGAGGTGTTCTTCTGGGTCTTTATCTTCCCAAATATTTAAAGTGAAAAAGGTGGCGGCTTCGGGGGCTGTGGCTTGTGCTAGGTTTTGCAGTTCGGGCAGGAGTTCGCTGCATTTTTGGCACCAGCTAGCCCAAAAAAACATAACCGTCACAGCGCTTTTTTCGATTTGCTCGTAGAGTAAAACGGGCTCGCCTTGGCTGTCGCGCAGCATCCAATTGGGTGCTGTTTCGCCAGCGTGCAAAATGTCGGGTCGTGCGCAAGCACCCTGCGCGGTAAACCACAAGATAGCAACCATCGCCATTGCCAATAGCTTGTGAAGGCTGGCCAAGTGCTGTCGTGGTGGTTGTGTTTCAAGTGCTAGCATGCGTAAAACCCATCATTGCCCTCATGTATTGAGTTTAGTTGCATGGGTGGCGTTTTGGTTCCCAGTACTTTTGATATCCAGTGCTTTTGATATCCAATGCTTCTGGCATCCAGTACAGCAGAGATGTCGACGTTTGATCACGCAGCCCATAACACTAGCCCGCGACAGATATCTCGCTAAAGCCGTTTTCTTGGTCGCCGTAAAAGTGCGCGTGAAGAATTTGCACCGAGTGTTCACGTACGTGATGCTCTAACTGGGTAATGGCATTAAAAGACGGGGTTAGATAAACCAGCCCGCTTATGGTGCGCACGCCATTGTGGCAGGTGGTTTCATGGGCTAGCAAAAAGGTGCGCTCACCGCAGGATGATAGTGGGTCGATGCACTGAATAACTTTTAGCGAAAAACCCTGCTGTAGTTGCCACAGTGACGGCAGCCGTTCTTGCCAATCTGCGGTGACGGTGAACTCGCGCTGCCAGTGGGCTTGTTGGTTGTAAATCTTTGTCCGCATATCCCGTTCAGCCCCAAATCACTTATCGTTTTGAGATCATTCTATCGGTGGCAGAGCGGGGTGACTGTGACTGGCTTAACAACTCGGCACAATAAGCACCCGCTGTGCCGCCAAGAAGATTTTAGCGCCAGTAGGGGGCGCTTGGCGATTGCGGGGCTTACGGTTAAGGCGCCTGCTAATGAGACGGTTCTAGCGTTCCCGCTTTTGCCGCTGCGGCCTGCTGTTGCAGCGACGTTGACAAGCGTTGGCGCAAATCGGCTTCTATTAAGGGTAGGTATTTGGCGACCAGCATATCCACCAAGGCTTGGTAGTTATCGGGCGTGCTAACGACGGCAGCGGCGGCTTGCGCTTTTGCGGGATCGCTAGCAAAGCTACGCAGCATCGCGGTTGAGGCGTCAAGCGATTCGCTTGAACGGGCAATCTCTTCGAGCAATGATGTTTTGCTTTTGCTTAACCTTTCGCGCAGGTGTTGAGGTAAAAAGGGGTTGTCGTCCGTGTTGGGTGTTGTTGCCATGGGCGTTGTATAAGCCTTTAAATGTGGATGTAACGTGTTGGTAGGGTGTTGCGGCGCGGCGCCAATTTGCTGCATCGCAGCATTGACGGCAACAGCGGCTAAGTCTTCTACGTGTTGGCTACCCGCACTACTCGGTTGAGGTGCGTGAGTTTGTGCCTCAGCTATGCTGGCAGAGGGTGTTTCACTAACGCCGTTACTGGGTGGTACCTGCGCAGCGGGCTCGGCTTCGTCGTTGGTTGCGGTTTGTGCATTATCCAGTTCCCGAAGCTCGGCATCGAGCTTTGCCATGGCTTCGTGGTGTGCGGCAATGGCTTCGTCGCGGTCGGCAGGCACAGCATCACCCAATAGCGGAATGTTATCGACTTCGAGGGTCGGAATGGCGACCACAGTGGCAGCCTCCACACTATCACCATTGCCATAGGCCTCTATTTCGGCCAGCTGGTGACGCAGGGCTTCCAAGTCGCTTAATAGTCGCTCTTTGGTGTTACTACTCATTTCTGATTCACAACTCTGTATTTTTTAACGCGTGTAGAATATAGCCTATTTTTTAACCGCTGTGACAAATTAATGGCGTAAAACGACGGTTTTGAGACATACCTTTGTCTAGTGCTGTGAAGCGTCGACAAAATGCTATTAGTTATAGTTATAGCGCTTTTATAGAAATCTACAAATTATGCATAAAAATTTTATGCCCTAACGCTTGGTAGTGGCGGTAGTTGGCGCGCGTTTGGGTTAAAACCTCGGGCTGCTGAATCACAATCTCGGCGAGCCGTTCAAAATCGTTGCTGTGGGGGTGGGGCTTAGGGTGCAAGTTAATAAGCAGTTGCCGGTAGTCGGGTAAATCGTGGTTAACCGCAAGCATAATCGGTGGGCTTGGCGCCGCTGCCGGTGCCAGCGCATGGGGTAGGTAAGATTCGGGTTGCGCCTGCCACAGTTTGCTATCCAGCGCGCTGGCGTGGCTGTGGTCGGCTAACCAAATTAACGTTTTGAGTTGATGGTTTAAGCCTTTTTGGCTCAATTTTACCGCGAAGTCCAGCCGCGCGTCGGCGCTGGTGTGTTGCAAAACATAAAAATCAATGCGAGCCATAATCGATGCGGTTCAGTGAGCCCACCGCCTGCAGCAGCGGCAAGGTGGGCTTTAGGTGCGTTTAGGGTGCAGAATAAAACAAGGTCAGCTTGCGCGCTATCGCCCGTCCAGTGATTGGCAAAGCGGCAGTGCGCTGGCTTTTATTAAACGCCCAACACACGCGCGCTTTTTACGGGTTTGCCGGTAGCGTTAAGCGTTGTTAATTAAGTAATTCACCAATAAAGGCACCGGGCGGCCCGTTGCACCTTTGGCGCCGCCGCTGTTCCAGGCGGTACCGGCAATGTCCAGGTGGGCCCAGGGGTAGCTTTCGGTAAAGTGGGCTAAAAAGCAGGCGGCGGTAATGCTGCCACCTTCGCGCCCGCCAATATTGGCCAAGTCGGCAAAATTGCTTTTTAACGACTTTTTATACTCATCCCACAAAGGCATTTGCCATGCGCGGTCGTGCGTTTCGGTGCCGGCCTGCAGTAATTTATCGGCCAAGGCTTGGTCGTTAGCAAAAAGCCCAGTGGCGTGATTGCCCAAGGCAATAACACAGGCGCCCGTTAAGGTGGCGATATCGACCACGCTTTTGGGTTTAAAACGCTCCACGTAGGTGAGCGCATCGCACAGTACCAAACGCCCTTCGGCATCGGTATTTAATACCTCAATAGTACGGCCAGACATCGAAGTAACCACATCGCCGGGCTTGGTGGCGCGGCCGTTCGGCATATTTTCGGCGGCGGCAATCACGCCAATCACGTGAACGCTGGCATCCAGTGCGATTAGCGCTTGCAGGGTGCCCATTACGCTGGCGGCGCCGCACATATCAAATTTCATTTCGTCCATGCCGGGGCCGGGTTTTAAACTGATGCCGCCGGTGTCAAAGGTAATGCCTTTGCCCACAATCACGTTGGGCGCCTTAGAGGCCTTGCCCTTGTATTCCATAACAATTAGTTTGGGCGGTTCGTCGCTGCCGGCTGCCACCGACAGTAGCGAGCCCATGCCCAGCTTTTTCATCTCGGCGGCGTCAACAATTTTAGTGGTGAGCTTAGGGCTGCTTTTGGCCAGTTGTTTGGCTTGCTCGGCCAAATAACTGGGGGTGCAAATATTGCCCGGTAAATTGCCAAGCTCTTTAGTTAGGTTAATACCTAACCCCAGCGCGTTGCCTTGCACACTGCCTTTTTTCAACGCGGCAAGGGCGCTGCGGTCAGTATGTGAAAGGGTCACCTTCGCGAGTTCGGGCAGCGGGTCGTGGCCGGGTTTGGTGTGGGTGTAGCGGTAGTGCTCGGTGACAATTTCTTGGCTTAGAATCTGTGCGATTTGCGTGGTGTCGGCATCGCTAGCGGTAAGTTCATCCACATGGATGCTAGCTTGCTTAATGCCTTTTTTAGTTAGCCCTTTGGCGGCGGCATTGGCCAGTTTGTGAAGCTCTTTAACGGCGAGCGCAGCCTTGCCTTTGGGGCTGGCTTTTTGACCTGTGGCCACAATGAGTAACCGCGGCGTTTTGCTGTTGGCGGGGTACAGCCACAAGGTGCTGCCGATGTCCGTGTTTAAATCGCCGGCTTTAATCAGGCGAGACAAGCTGCCCTCGCATTGTGAATCCACACTTTTGGCGAATTCAGAAAGCGTGCTGCCGGCGGCAATAAATACCACAGCGCAATCGGATTTGTATTGGTCAAACGAAGCAGTTTTACAAAGGAATTCCATAGCTTACCTAAACAAAAGGGGTGAGTTTCAAACGGATTTATCGTGGACTTGATTGTCGCTAACGCCCATAATCGCATGATAGTTTAACCTAAATGCCGCTGGAAAACCGTCGAGCGAATGCCTGGCTCGTCCATAGGGTGGCTAAGCGCTGGCCAATTTTGCTTTGTGGCCAATAGCTTAACATTCCAATAAGCGTGTAACTGCGGTTTTTAGGTTTTTGAAGGGTGTTAACGCGGCAAAGGGGCAAAGGCTGCTGCAGGCAATTTATTTGCACTTGCGCCATCCGTGGCAATGTTATTAGCTTGTGGCAAATTTCAGCGAAGCGGTTTTTTGCGACTCTCGCGCACTGGGAGCGCCCATGCTTTTGATTATTCCCCATTCCAACGCGTGCCTAAAGCGCCGTCGCATTAAGGTTGATTGTGATAATTTTTCGGTATCTTGCTAAAGAAGTATTAACCAGCATGGTGGCAGTGTGCTCGGTATTGCTGTTGATTATTTTAAGCGGGCGTTTTGTGCGTTATTTAGCCGAGGCGGCAGCGGGCAAATTGGAAGCGTCGATATTATTTACCTTAATGGGCTTTCGCCTGCCGTCCTACCTCGAGCTTATAATCCCGCTGGCCTTGTTTATCGGTATTTTGCTGGCTTATGGGCGTTTGTACGTCGATAGCGAGATGACGGTACTAAAAGCCTGCGGCATGAGCGAAAAGCAGTTGGTTAGTTACACCGTGGTTATTGCGCTGAGTGTAGCGGTGTTGGTCGGCTTTTTTAGTTTGTATTTAGGGCCTGTGGGGGCTAAAGCGTCCTCGTTGCTTATTGAAAAACAGCGCAGCCGCACGGAATTCGAAACCCTTAAACCGGCGTATTTTCACCGCTTAAGTGGCGGTGGGGTTTCCTACGCCGAGCAAGTCAGCGAAGATAAAAAGCGCCTGCAAAATGTCTTTTTGGCCAGCCCGGGCGATCAAGAACGCCGCGTTTCCTTAATGACGGCAAAAACCGGCGAAACCATAGTGGATCAATTATCGGGGCGGCGGTATTTGGTGTTAAGCGATGGCTACCAGTACCACGGCACGCCGGGGCAATCCAATTACGAGGTGGTCAGCTTTCGTTCCTACGCGCAATTTTTACCCGACAGCGATTACCAAGCCAAACAGCGCGATATTATTGATGCTATGTCCACCCAACAGTTAATGGCAGTCGATTCACCGCAAGCGCGATCTGCCTTGCAGTGGCGCTTGTCGATGCCCGCACTGGTTATGGTGGTTGCATTGCTGGCGGTGCCGCTCAGCCGCACCCAGCCCAGGCGCGGGCGCTACGCCAAGATGATACCCGCCATTTTGCTCTACGTTATTTACTTGGTGGCGTGCAACGCGGCGCGCGGTCTGTTAGATGAAGGCAAAGCCCCCACGCCTTGGTTGTTGTGGTTTGTGCATTTGGGCTTTTTAGGCTTGGCGCTGCTGCTATTGGCATGGCCAGCGATACACCTGCCGCGCTGGCGCGCATCGGGCAAGGCTAACAATACCAATGCACCTGTAAATGGAGGCTCCGATGCGTCGAATTAATCAGTACATCGGAATATCTGTTGCGGGGGCGATTCTGGTTGTACTTTTAGTGGTTGTCGCACTGGATGTTATCGCCATGTTAGTGGACCAACTCGATAACATTAGTGGCGATTACAACTTCCTCGAGGCGGTTGTTTTTACACTGCTATCGGTGCCATCCAGTGTTTACGAATTTTTACCGCTGGCATCGCTTGTGGGCTGCTTGATTGGCTTGGGCTTGCTGGCGAATACTAGCGAGCTAACGGTAATTCGCGCCGCAGGAGTGTCGGTTAAGCGCATTATTTGGGCCGTTATGCGCCCCGTATTGGGCTTTATTGCCTTGGCCATTGTGCTGGGTGAATATGTGACACCCACATTAGACCAATACGCGCAAAGCCGGCGCGCCATTGCCTTAGGCCACGCCACCGCACTAACGGGGCAGCGCGGGGTGTGGAACCGCGAAGGGCAAGAGTACATGCACTTTAGTGCCGTATTGCCCAACGGCAAGTTACTCGGCATGACACGCATGTTATTTGATGACAAAGGCCGCCTGCTCACCATGACCTATGTCGAATCGGCCATTTACCAAGGTAGCCATTGGTTTGAGCAGGAGGGCGTCGTTACCACCTTAACTGCCGATGGCGTACAAACCGAACACTTCGATTCGCGCCGCTGGGAGTCCGAAATATCACCGCAGTTGTTATCGGTTATTGCCCTGCGCCCCGACGGCCTGCCAATGCAAAAGCTTTTACCCTATGCGGGCTACCTCGAAAAACAAGGGCAAACCGGCGTCGAATACCGGCTGGCCTTTTGGCAAAAACTGTTTCAACCGCTGGCGACCTTAAGCCTAGTAATGATCGCCATCTCCTTTGTATTTGGCCCGCTGCGCCAAGTGACCATGGGTTTTAGGGTGTTTGCCGGTGTTATTGTGGGCATTGTTTTTCAAACCACCCAAGACTTACTCGGCCCCAGCAGTTTGTTGTTTGGCTTTTCCCCGTTAATTGCCGTATTAGCACCGATTGGCCTTAGCTTTTTGATTGGCTTTGTGTTGCTAAAAAGGTCCGTATAGCTTTTGGTGTTATGCAGGCGCGTAGTGGCCGCGTAGTGACATCGAGGCCTTATGCGCAAGGTTCTCCAAGCGGCTTTTTTTGCTGCCGCGCTAAAAAAGCCGCATATTCCACCCACCGGTAGCCGAAAGTGCGGCCGGCTTCCTGAACCTACTGCATCTTATATTCCCAGAGATAATTAAGGCTTTAGTCTTAATAAGCGGGTGACTGTAAGTGAATTAGACGTGCGTCTAAATTTTGACCATTAGAGACAAAAAACGCCAATTTGTCACGTTTTTGCCAAGTTTCCGCTTGAGAAGTGAAGGCATAAAGGATTATGTTGCCTATCAATTATGCGCTATGTGCGCTTTGGTGACAGTGTGACCAAATATAAAGATTTAGGTGTTTAGAGTTATGAATTCATACAAAGGTGTGACACTCATTGAAATGATGATCGTTATCGCCATCGCCGCAATTTTGTTGGCTGTCGCTGCACCTTCGTTTAGGAGCATGGTCATTCGCTCGAATATTGATAGCTTAGTGGATGACTTCGCCACGGCGGTGATTACGGCGCGGACCGAGGCGGCGAGCCGTGGGCGTGAAGTGATGGTATGTGCTGACGATGCGTGCAGGGGCACAACATGGTCAGATGGTTGGTTCGTGATGACGACTGATGCAGATGGAGATCTAGAGCAAATAGCGGCTTTTGATAACAGCTCAGAATACCCAATAGCACTCAAAAAGTATGAGGGAGCCACGGAATCGGCGACAACGTCTATTGTGTTCACGGCCCAAGGGTACAACAAAGAGCAATCGCGCTATGTTTTTACCGCATGCGAGCCCAATACCCCCGTCAAAATTATGCGCGGTGTGACGGTTGAGCTTAGTGGGCGAGCCTATCAAACGGACCGCAATGGCACGTTAAAAGAGGCACGCTTTGACAAAGGTGATGGCAATGTTGAGACAAAAGATTTGGGGTGCAGTTAATGACGTTTCCTGAGACTAAAAAAAGTAGTAAACAAATCGGCGCTTCGTTGCTTGAGGTGCTGATTGCGTTGTTTATTTTAGGTGTTGGTTTGCTGGGAGTGTTGGCGATGCAGGCCGAATCCTTCAAGTATAACCAGCAGTCTTACGGCTCTACTCAGGCGCTATTTATGGCGAATGATGCGGTTGAGCGAATGCGTACCAACTTGCTCACCTTAACTAAGGAACAGCAAGCGACACCCACAAAGGCGCAAGTCTTCCCAGATGCCGATCTAAATGAGTGGAAAGCCAACGTTAGTCAAAGTGTACCTGGGGGTGTGGGCACGGTTGATCCAGTGGGCTCGTCTTTTAAAGTTACCATCACCTACCCTCAGCAAGTGCTCGCTAACGAGAACAAAACGGTAGACGGCGATAGCGAAGACGTTACCTATGTCTTATTCACGAGCTTATAACATGAATACTTTCAAACTAAACAAGCGTGCAGCGGGTTTTTCGTTAATAGAATTAATGGTTGCTATGTTAATCGGCTTAATTGTGCTTAACGGCGTCATTCGGGTTGTTATCAATAGCAAACGCAGCTACTTGGATAACCAGGCGGTTTCACAAATTCAAGAGAACGCACGCTTTGCGCTCGATATATTGGGGCGTGAAATTAAAATTGCGGGTTATTTTGGCTGTATGCCACTCGATGGCGGAGAAGCAGAATCCAGCGTGAGCGATGCGCGATATGATGGCTATTTAACGAGTGGTGGCACATTACCGAGCATTGAGGTGCTAGAAGGCACCGGCACGTCGTTGCCAATGGCAATTGCCGGTGACGTAGTGGCCGGCGATGTGTTAATCGTCCGCCACACGGACCCAAACCGTGAATACATGCTGCTGGAGTCTTTGGCGAAAACGGCAGACATTACCACTGCTGCTGGTGACGCGATCAAAGATGGCGAGCCGGTAGCCTTGGTATCGCCGGGTTGTGAGTTAGCCAATGTGTTTACTTGGGCCTCGGCCGATAAGCCCGAAGGCAACTTTGCCAAACAGAACTTTACCGCGGGCTCCCGCTTAAGCCCCGTGCAAGTTAATGCCTACTATATAGGCACATCGTCGGTGGTTACAGGCATGCCGGCGTTAAAGCGGGAGATAATACTGGCCGATGGCACCACCCGCTCTGAAGAGCTGGCATTGGGCGTAAGTAATATGACGCTACAACCGGTGAACGTGAGCGGAACCGACGTTAACATTGAAAACGCGGGTACCAACCTAGACGACACTAGGGCTATTCGAATTACGTTGACTTTGCAATCACACAGTAAAGTTAACCCCGTAGAAACTAACGATGAAGGTACGGTGACGGATAATGGCTTTATCGAACAAACGGCATTGGCAACCGTTCGCTT
>DATBNJ010000273.1:0-23391 GCA_036554385.1 Marinagarivorans sp.
GCCTTAGCCGCCGGTGCCGTTTGGTTAAACTTTGCCACTTGGATGGGCGCCCCGGTTTCCACAACTCACTCAATCGTCGGTGGCATTTTAGGCGCGGGTGTTGCCGCCGGTGGCTTTGCGATTGCCAACTGGAGCAAGATGGGCGCCATCGCCGCCAGTTGGGTGATTTCACCGGTAATGGGCGGCGTGATAGCCGCCACCTTGCTGATGTTTATTAAGCGTACAATCCTTTATCAAGATGACGTGAAGACAGCAGCTCAGCGCTTCGTGCCCTGGTTGGTTGCATTGATGGCGTGGGCGTTTACCAGTTATTTGCTGACCAAAGGCTTAAAGAAAATCTGGAATCCGAGCGCGCCAGAAGCATTTGGTTGGGCTTTGGTGGTTGCGGCGCTGGCTTACTTTCTTACCCGCAAGCGTTTGCTTGCGATGGGTGATCGCATCGAAAATAGTATCGCTGGCGTCAATAAGCTTTTTACCATACCGTTGATCTTTGCGGCAGGCTTGTTGAGCTTTGCCCACGGCGCTAACGATGTCGCTAACGCCATCGGGCCCCTAGCAGCCATTACCGAAGCATTGTCGTCTGGCGCCATTGCCGGTAAAGCACCCATTCCTATTTGGGTGATGGTAATTGGGGCACTGGGTCTGGCGGTCGGCTTGGCATTATTTGGCCCCAAGCTGATTCGCACCGTTGGCGGCGAAATTACCGAGCTCGATAAAAGCCGAGCTTACTGTATTGCCATGGCCGCGGCCATTACCGTGATTATTGCTTCACAACTGGGTTTGCCGGTTAGCTCTACCCATATTGCCCTGGGGGGCGTTTTTGGTGTGGGCTTTTTGCGTGAATACTTAAAAACCCGTTATGCCAGTAAACTGCATCAAGCAATCGACGATCACACTGGTGAAGCGCGCGTGCAAATCGAGCAGTTCTTAAAGGAGTTCCAATCGGCTGGGGTAGAAGAAATGCGCGCGATGCTGAAAAAGTCTAGCGTGCAAGCGACCTTGCCCATCACCGAAAAAGAGCGCAAGCGCCTGAAGAAGGTTTACCGCCAAGAGCTCGTTAAACGCCGCCACCTCTATAAAATTGCCGCCGCTTGGGTTATCACTGTACCGGCGTCTGCACTGCTCGGCGCGATGATGTTCTTTATGCTGCGCGGTATGTTGTTGCCCGCCGGTTAATAATAACTAGTGCGGTGTATTAAACAAATAGCACACATATATGGGGCGCCTATTTGAGTTCAAGCCGGTGATATAAACGAGGTTTCCGGCACCCCAGCCTTCGGGAAGCGCCTCAGCAGCCCGTTGCGGCGTTGCGCCCCTTGGTCATAGAACCATTACCCGCGGGCCGCGCCTTGCTACAGGCCACTGAGGAGCTTTCTATTCGCACTAGTTTTTGATATACCACACTAGCGTCGTTTTGGCCTATGTTTAAGCCCCAGCCTTTACGCTGGGGTTTTGCGTTGTGCTGTCGGTGTTTTTGGCTGTGCCGCAAACTCAGCTAAAGGCTAGGGACTAGTTCGTCGATCGGTGTTGTCGCAATCACAAAGGCATTGCGCCGTTCTTCTACGATGAGGGCGGCGGTTTTGAGGATTTCTGGCAGCTGTTGGCTAATGGCGTCAGTACTTAATTGGCCGTCGGGCAGGTGGGTTTGCTGCGCTGCTTTTTGTGCGGATTCGGTGACGTAAATTATTTCTTTCCCCGTTACCCGCGACGACCATTGCAGTAGCTCTTGAATAGACGCACTGTATAAATCGAAGTCGGGGATGGCTTTCTGAGTCCACTGCCACTGCTCGTCGGCGGTCGCAAGGTGCCGCGTTTCAACATTTGCGTCTTTGTCGATGCTGATGACATCACCTAAGCCGTTGGTCACCGAGGCATATAGGGTGGCAGCTGGTGTGGTCACCTTGGCTACGCCCTCGCGCATGGCCACATTCAGCGATTCGGGCGCGACGGTCACCGCGTACCGCGTACCGATATCAACGATATCGCCAAACGGGGTTGATACCAGAATCGCCGAATTCGGGTTAGGTGAGTCGATATACACGCGGCCATTGGCGACTTTAAGCACATCTTCTGCGAGCAGCGCGACTTCGGTATTTTCATCCAGAGTTACCACCGTGTGGTCTCCCAGCCGGATGGCCAGCACGCCGCCCGCGGCGGTGCTAAGCGTGTCGCCCTGGAAGATTTCGACAGCTTCTTTATGGGCGCGGTTATTGCGCGTGTAACTGCCTTGGCTGTTAGTAATTTGTGCGAGCGGCTCGGCGCTATGGAGAATTTGGCCGGCGTCGCTGAACCATAGCCCTGACGCAATAATAACGGCGGCCGCTGTCGCGAAGAACCAGCGATGCATCTTTCGCGCGGTTGTGGGCTGAATAGGCTGAGCGTCTCGCTCCGGCGGTGCTAAGGGGGCGTTCAGTTCAGGTTCGCTGCTCGCTTTGCGCGTGCTGGCCTTTGGCGCGTGGGGGATCTCGCTAGGGGCATCCCGCGAGCTGCCGCTATCGGGTGGCTGATGGGGTTGGTCGCGGCGCTCGGGCGGCACGGTATAATCTGGCTGCGGCTTTACTACGCCGTCGGTGTCACTGGGCTCCAGTTCTTGCTCAAGGGCTTCGGTTGCGGCCCAAGCTTCCTCTGCGCTGTGCCGGTCGGGCACAATAAAGCGGCGCTTGATAATCGGCACGGGGATATCGTTAGCGGCGGGGTCAAAATCTTTCATCGCGTTAAAACCTACTGGTGTGCTTGGACGTTTGCACCTTGAGTACTGACTCGCTATTCACGGCTTCAACACGATAAGTGGTGAACGAACTGCTCCAACCTACTTTTCCTTATTTGCAATAGACACCTATCAATAGTCGTAAGCTCGAATTTAACCGTGGCGCCGATGGTGTGGGTTATAACGCAAGCATTGGTAAGGTCCCATGCGTCAAATTGTTGCATTCACCGGTATCGAGCGCTTTTAGGGCAACGCGATACAACCCGTGCCAGCCAGCAGCGTTAAGTGTGAGCCTAAAGCGCAGTGTTGGAAAGCGTTGAAACAAAAAGTTCAGATTGCTCGTTCGATTCCGTCTGTCTATTAAAAACGTATCACACGCATGCATTAAAAGCGCAAGAGGGCAGGCTTAATGCGCTCGCGGGCATTCCGTCAGCGAGCTATCCTGTGGTGCATAGCTTAACAATCCTTTATGGCGAAACCGAGAGCTTGGGGAAGGCCGTCATCATAGGGCTCTCAATATTGTTGGCGTAATCGATGGTGCCATCGCCATCGCGGTCGACCGAAATGGTGACTTCGTCAGCACTGATGCGATCAATGAAAACTTTACTTAGGCCCGATTCGACAAGGAAGCGGCCTTGAATAACGCCATTGGCAGTACCCATAGGTTCTATTGTCGATAGCGTATACCGAAATGATTCACCACCGATAGTGGCATCAACATCGCCCATCATATACAGCAGTTGCTGCTGCTGTGAGTGTTCAAAGACGACACCGAAATCGCGAAAAGTGACTCGGGTAGCAGGGCTGCCGTCGGGCTTATTGACCGCGCCTGAGGCCGCTAGCATGGTGGTGGTCGCGGTTAGGCCGTTGCTACTGTGCTGTAAAGCCGTGACGCCGAATTCGCCATCGACCCAAAAGGTTTGGCTCGCGCCGTTGTCGAATTCCCTGAGGCTGTAGGCATTAAAATTGGCCAATACATCGGCGCTGGCAGCATGGCTTTGTTTGTTGGCCTCCGTGCTGGTGTGGATTGCGAGGGTGCCATCTTGCGCCCGGGTGGCACCGCCCCTCTGGGTGGCACAGTCGATAAATTCGAGTGTAACGGCGGTCTCGATGGTTGCGCTGGTGTCGCTATCGCTCACTCGCTTGGGCTCGCGCTGAATGTTAACTGTGCCGCCGGCGGCACAGTTTTGGATGGCGTTATCGCCGGGTGTTTCCCAGCTAATCACTTTTATGCCATCGGTGTTGCCGCTTTGGCTTACGCTTGTCGTATTGCCTGCTTTAAATACATCGCGCCCAGCATTCGGGCCATCGAGGCCGGTATTGGCATTGAACAAAAGGTCAGGCCGACCGGCGGTATCCGAGCTGGTGGCATCGGTGCTGTTATGGGCATTGTTGTAAAGGCTGTCATGTTGCTGAATGTTGACGGGCAGTTGGGGCAAAGTGGCTAGCGCCACTTTGGACAAAGTAACCGCTTCGGCATCACTGATGGCGGCTTCGCGCGTTGGCTCACTTGCCGCTACGGCATGATGGCTGTCGTCACCACAAGCAGCGAGCCCAGCCACACAAAGGCTTAAGGCCGCCATCTTCAGGCAAAAACGGGCTGATATATCACGAGGTTGAAGACCTTTAAGTGGTGCCCACAACCTGAGCCATACGGCTTGGTGCATAGCGATATCCTTTAATGTATGCCTTATTCTAGCGGATTTGCGCCGTCTGTCACGTCGCTGTAGGTCACAAATACTGACAGTCACCTCAACGATGCTCAGCCAACGTCTGCCGTAATAACTTGTGTAAAATCTCCCGCAGGCGGTTAGCTTGCTCGTTGGGCAAGGGGTGGCGGCTATAGTAGTGTTGATTAAACAGCGCGGCGGCCTGTTGGCGTTGTTCGCTGCTTAAATGGCTGGCCGCAATCAGGGCCATAAAGCGCTCGATGGTTAGGCCGCGTTCTGGCAGTTGCTCGCGGTTTTGGAGCGCTTGGTGCAACCAAGCAAGGTGTTGTTTGATAGTGAGATCGGGTTTTTTGTTTAAGCGGTAGAGCAGGTAGCGGTTGCGCAGTTGACCGCCGTACTGGCGCCAGTAGCGCAAAGCCACAACAGCCAACACCGCCAGCGCCAGCCATAGCCACCAGAACCCCAGCACTAACCACTTTACGGTGGCCAGTGCCACTGTTACCACCAAGGTTGTTGCATACCACGCTCGGCGAAGGGTTGCGGCCCAGCTAAAGGCCCCATTGGTTGAGGTTTCTTGCTCTGCTCGCTCTAGTTCGCGAATGTATTGCTGAATTTTCTCGGCCGTTACGCCGCCATTGTGTACTGGTTTTTCGGGCATGGGGTAATAGGCCGTGGGCTCTAAAAGCACCCAGCCAGTATCGTCAACGTAGGCCTCTACCCAAGCGTGGCCATCGAGTGCGCGCACCTCAAAGTAACCGGTTAGTGGGTTTTGGCTGTGGGCGAGTAAGCCAGTCACAAGGCGTGCGGGGATATCCAATGTGCGCAACATTATGGTGAGGGCGCTGGCAAAATACTCGCAGTGGCCTTTGCGGGTTTCAAATAAAAAGCTGGCCAGTGGCGTGTAGTTTTGCGAGTTGAAAATTGAGTCAAAATCGTATTCGTAATGATTGCGCAAAAAGTGCTCGAGCGCGATCGCTTGGTTAAGTTGCGGCATATCGGTGGTTGATTGAGGCGCGTTGTCACGGGCGAGCTCGGCAATGCGTGGGTCGAGCTCGCTCGGTAATGTTAGGTAGTGACTCAGTTCAGCAAAACGCTGTTGTTGCGCTTGCTGTACGGCCTCGTCCAATAGCGTTTGCGCTTCGGCATTGGCGGCAGTTACGCCTTGTGTTTTTGGGGTGAGCTCGCTAAATAACCGGTTGTTGATAATCGCGAGCTGGGCTTGTGCGCCGTAAACGGTGCCCGCGTGCAGTGCCCCTGGCGCAAACCACTGTCCAAAAGCATCGCGGGCGACCACCGTGGCTGGAAAGTCCAGCTCCGTTAAGGTTTCCGCAAAGGGAATATTGCTGCGCATTGGGCGTTCGATATGTACTTGGTAATCCACCAGCATTGTTTGGGCTGATAGCGCTTGGGTAAAGGACGAGATTTTCGCTTGGTAGTGGCCGCGCTTTAATCGCTGTTTGCGCAGGCGCTGTTTCGATTGCGACCAGCGCTCGCCGTCAAATTGGTCAAATACGCGCGCTTTTAAATATAAAGGTATATCACTTTTTACCCGCGCTACGATGCCATCGCTAAATCGAGAGGCGTGACTATCGGGGTTTTTTATCGAAAAGCTGTCATCAAATCCGTTGTATCGGTAGCCATCGTCTTCGGAAGCGTGGGACTTGGCATTAGGGGCTGCGCTGGCTGGTCGCGTGCTGTCGGCCACTTCGCTACCGTTTGGCGCCCCAGCCGGTTGCGTATCATCAGAAGGCTGGCTGTCGGCTTCTTGCTCCCAGCTGGGGTTTTCGTAAAAGTGGTCTGAACCGCCCGCATTAGCACCTAAGTTGCCGGCGGGGAGGCGGGGCATAAACAAGTAAATAAGCAAGGCTAAGCCGAGGGTACCGCAGGCGAGCTTGGCATTGTGTTTAACGGGGATGCCGGCAGTTTGCCCAGAAGCACTGTGCGCGGGTGAACCCTGCTCGCCTAAGCGCTTTAAATAGAGGCTTTTTAAGGTGAATGCGGCGGCTAGCCCATAGGTGGCCATGTAGCCTAAATAGCTACCCGATTTTGCCTCGGCTGCGCCGGCAAGTAAGCAGACAAGGCCAATAAGTATCGCGCTGACGATTCGGTTATCGCGGTCGGCACGAATATTTAACGCGAGCTGAGCCACGATCAACAGCGCCATTAAGCTCGGCATTAAGCCGGCGCTTAGCAATAAACCGAGAAAAACCACAATACCTCCGCCGGCGATGGTTTCGGCGACTTTATGGCGTTGTTGGGTGTTTTCGAGGGTGGCGCGCAGGCTAAACCACATGAGTGCCGCAACAACTAGGCTCAGCGATATTCCTAAATGCCCCAGTTGCAAGCTTGCAAACCCTGCAAAGCCAATGGCGACGCAGGCGCTACATAGCAGGCTTAAGACACCCGGCAGTGGTGGCGCCTGTGGTTTTATCGAGGCTTTAGGGGCTGCCATTGAATAACCGCTCTAAATTGTCGTTGGCGCGAATGGGGATAATCCGGCGATTGCCTTGCGCGGTTACCGGTTGACGAGGTACACGCATCAATGGCTTGAGATAGCTGTTTTTGTCAAACACACACTGCCAGTGGTTTTGATGTTGTGACGGTGTGCTAGCCAGTGGTTCAAGGCTAAAGCTGACGGCGACACTGGTACGCGAATGGTCGGCCAGTGCATCGTTAACGCGCTGGTTGTAGTTTGACTCGGCGGCGCGATCTTGCGGGTTGAGCTCGGCGAGTTGTTGGTAAAAATCGGTGAGTTGTTGGCTGCTGGCAACGCTGCCGTGGCAGGCGCCCGCCAGTACGGTGTGATAACCCTGGCGCAAGGCAAAGGTGGCCAGCGAAGCGGCGAGACTGAGGCTGTGTTCAAAAGCGTTGCGCTCGCCGTCGCCGATATTCATCGCTGTGTCGGCGTTAATAATTAATAAGAAGCTGGGTTGCTCGAGCTGTTCAAACTCGCGCACTTTGATATCGCCTGTCCGGGCACTGGCGCGCCAGTCGATGCGGCGGTAGTGGTCGCCATAGCGGTAGTCGCGCAGCCCGATAAACAAGTCATCACCGTGTTGGTGCTGTTGGGGGTGGGCGTCGTTTTGGCTCGCTCCGGTTAGCCACTGTGCCGGTAAGCTGCGAATGGCGATAAGTTTGGGGTAAACCGTGCGCGAAACGGCATTTGTGCCAAGGGTTTTTCGCCACTGCAAAATGCCAAAGGGGTAGGCGCAGTGCGCCTCTACGGTGTCGATAAGCGCGTAGCTGCGCACCTGTGCGGTATGCGTTTGGCTAACCAGCTGCGGATGCGACCGCAGCCGTGCAAAGGTGAGCGCGGCGAGGGCTTGCTCGGGTTCTTGGGGTGGAACGGCAGTGGGCAGTTGTAGGCTAATACCATAAACGGGTGTTGCGGCGCTTACGTTAAGGCTTAGCGTTTGCTCGTCGCCAGCGTGAACGGGCGCGATGGGCAAGCTGCGCACCCGCAGGCGCGCTAGGTACAGCTGCGGCAAAACCACGGAAATCGCAAACATCGCGAGTAGCAGGGCGACCATGCCATACAGCAAGGCTAAGCCTCGGTTCCACGCGATAAAGCTCAGCGCAATGAATAAAAAAATCACCACATAGCGCATCTGCACCACACGATAAAAGCGCGCTTGCCAGTGCTCTGGGATGGCGAGGTTTGACGTTGGCTTGGCGTTATTCATAGGCTCGCCGTGGCTGTCTTACTGTTGTGTGGCTTCGAGATACCTTAGGCATCGCTAAGGCTGGGGTTGTCATCGTTGCTCGCAGCTACGCCAGGTACCGGTATGGTGCGCAAAAGCTGCACGATGAGTTTTTCGGCCTGTTCGGCACTTTGATGGCCGCGCGTCACTAACCGGTGGTTAAGCACCGCTGGCGCAATGTGTTGCACGTGTTCCGGCGTGACAAAGTCACGCCCCGTTAAATAGGCCATTGCGCGGGCCGCCTGCATTAAAGCAATGGCGGCGCGGGGGCTAGCGCCTAGACGAATATCCTTGTGCTCGCGGGTAGCCTCAATGAGTTCGACAATATAGCGCTGCACATCGCTGTTTACGCTAACGCGTAAACACGCTTGCTGCCATGCGCTCAGCTGCTCTTTGCTCACTAAGGCTTTTAGGGTGTTAATAGGCTCTTGCTGTTGGTGGTTGGTAAGGATGGTAAGCGCTTGCTCTTTACTGGGGTAGCCCAGCCGCAAGCGCATAAAAAATCGGTCTAGCTGTGCTTCGGGTAGTGGAAAGGTGCCCGCAAACTCAACGGGGTTCTGGGTGGCGATTACCATAAAGGGTTTGGGCAGGGCGGCTGTTTTGCGGTCGATGGTCACACTGCCTTCGGCCATGGCTTCTAAAAACGCCGATTGGGTGCGTGGCGAGGCGCGATTAATCTCATCCACTAACAATAAATGGGTAAATATAGGCCCCGGCAAGAACTTAAAATCCTGCGTATTGGGTTGATAAATATTGCCGCCTAAGACATCGCTTGGCATTAAGTCTGGCGTGCATTGAATGCGCTTAAAAGTCAGCGATACGCTTTTGGCAACGGCTTTGGCAAGCGTTGTTTTACCTAGGCCCGGCACGTCTTCAAGCAGGACATGGCCAGAGCACAAAAGCGCCACGAGCAGCTGATCGATAATTGCATCGGCCCCTAAAAACACCGTTTGGAGTTGTTGTTTTAGGGGCGCAAAAGCGGTGGTTACTGGCGAGTTCATGAGCTTTCCTGTAGAGCGCTTGCGGAGCACAGGGCTCCCTTCTTTATATAGGGTATAGCGGGTGAAAATTCGTTGTTATTCTTTTTTGCCACGCGCCGCATTGGGCGGGTGTAGGCTCGTAAATTTTGAGCATAACGGGACAAACGTGCTGCGTCATCTTGCTGGGTTATTTAGGCGACGCCTTGGAGGTTTTGGATGCCAGAGCTTGCCAGTGCTCGTTTGTTGGTCGTGGCGAGCGTTCTTGTGGGCCCATTCATTACCCCGGCCCACTTTTTGCTGTTGAGGAGAGCATCTGCGTGTAAACCCCTCGGTATTGAGCCAAAAGCTCAATGCTAGTGCACAAATAGCCTCGGTTGATGCCAATTCGCGCTTATAAACCAAGGTTTTGCACACAAGCCTGCACCAATAAAGTCCATGCTTGCACCAAACAAAAACATCAATCGGGGGTTCACGCAGGCTTAAATTTACTCAATGGCGACGTTAACGCCTGACTTAACGCGGCAGATTTATGAAAAATGACTCTTCTTCGACCCAGCAACGGCTTCTTATTGTAGGTAACGGCATGGCAGCTGGCCGAATCGTCGACGAGCTGATGATCCGAGCGCCCGAGCGTTTCAATATTACCGTCATTGGTGACGAGCCACAGGGCAGTTACAACCGCATTATGCTGTCGCCGGTTTTGGCCGGCGAAGCTACCGCGCAGAGCATTGTGCAAAAGCCCGCCGCTTGGTTTGCCGAAAATGGCATACGCTTTATGGCCGGGGTGCGTGTAGTGCGCATTAATCGCTCGGCTAAAACTGTCGAGTGCGATAACGACGAGTCCGTCGCTTACGATCACCTAATTATGGCCACGGGCTCGCGGCCTGCGCGCATTCCCGCTAGAAACCAAGATATCGCCGGTGTTATGGCATTTCGCACCCTCGACGATGTGGATACGATCCTAACGCTCGGTGAAACTGCACAGCACGCCATTGTTGTCGGCGGGGGTTTGCTGGGGCTCGAGGCAGCTTATGGCATGGCAGTCCGCGGGATTGACGTGACTTTGATTCATCGCAGTGGCTGGTTGTTAAATCGCCAGTTAGACGGCGCCTCGGGCGACTTGCTGGCAAACGTGATGACCCATAAAGGCGTGCGCTTTCGCCTGAGTGCTGAGGTCGACTGTTTTAATGGCCAGCGTCACGTAGAAAGCGTAACTCTTTCGACGGGTGAAACCCTGCCTTGTGATATCGCCGTTATTGCAACGGGCATTACGCCTAATGCCGAGCTGGGTATCAACGCGGGGCTAGCAGGCCAGCGTGGTATTGAGGTCGACGATTACCTTGCCACTAGCGACCCTAATATTAGCGCCATCGGCGAGTGCAGCGAGCACAACGGGCAAACCTTTGGTTTGGTAGAGCCCATTTGGCAGCACTGCATTAGCTTGGCTGATCGGCTTGCCCTGAATGTGCGTACGGCGTACAAAAATACCCCCGTTGCCACCAAGTTGAAGGTATCGGGGGTGCAGGTATTTTCGGCCGGTGAATGGCTGACCAACGAAACCCACCGCGAGCTCGTTTACAGTGACGTGGCGCGCAATACCTACCGCAAATTATTGCTGCGAGATGATCGCATTGTCGGCATCGTATTTTTTGGCGATGTACGCGACGGGCAGTACTTTTTTGAACTGATGGAGCACGCAGTGCCTGTCGCCGAGGCTTTACCTCAATTGTTAATGGGGCGCGCCTTTTGTAGTGCTCTGCCCGACGTGAAACTCGTGCAGGACCCTGTCGCCGCCTAGTGGCGACTATTTTTTTGCGTCTGTATCACCGCTTATGCGAATTGACGCGGTTTATGTTCTTCAGTCACTCACGGTGGCTCAAACAAGGTTATGTCAGGACTGTTTATGTCGTCATTAATTGCCACTGCTAGCACATCTGGGCAACAGCGCATCGAGCAAACAACCTGTTGCTACTGTGGCGTGGGTTGCGGAGTGACCGCGACAATCGAAAACGATGTCGTGGTTGCGGTAAAGGGCCGCGAAGATCACCCCGCCAATTTAGGGCGGCTGTGTGTAAAAGGTTCGTCGTTGCATCAAACACAATACTCTCCCGACCGGTTGCTTAAACCGCGCTTACATGGCGAGGAGGTAAGCTGGGATCAGGCACTGGATTACAGCGCACAAAAATTTAACACTATTATTGCCGAGCATGGCCCCGATGCAGTGGCCTTTTATTTAAGTGGTCAATTACTGACAGAGGACTACTACGTTGCCAATAAATTAATAAAAGGTTTTATTGGCACTGCCAATGTCGATACTAACAGCCGGCTATGCATGGCCAGTGCCGTTGTGGCGCACAAGCGCGCATTTGGTAATGATGCTGTGCCCGGTTGTTATGAGGACCTCGAAAAAACCGACTTATTAATTTTGGTGGGCTCCAACGCGGCTTACGCCCACCCGGTGACTTTTCAGCGCATTGTGAAAGCCAAGCAAGAGCGCCCCAATATGAAAGTGGTTGTGCTCGACCCGAGGCGAACGCCGACCTGTGATATTGCCGACATTCATATTCCGCTAGCGCCGGGCAGTGATGCTTACTTTTTTAACGGCTTATTAAGTTATTTAGCGGCCCATAATGCGCTAGATCAGCAGTATATCGAACAATTCACAGAAGGATTTGATGCGGCTTTAAACATTGCGCAAACGCAAAGCCCAAGTGTGCAGTCGGTGGCGCAGGTGTGTGATGTCAGCGCGCCCTTAATTGATCAGGTTTATCAGCTGTTTGCCAGCACTGAAAAAGTCGTGACCCTATTTTCGCAGGGCATTAACCAGTCCTCATCGGGTGTCGATAAAGGCAATGCCATTATTAATTGCCATCTTGCCACCGGCAAGATTGGTAAAGAGGGCGCATGTCCTTTTTCTATTACCGGCCAGCCCAACGCCATGGGTGGGCGTGAAGTGGGCGGTTTGGCAAATCAACTGGCTGCGCATATGGGCTTTGATAAACAGGAGGATATTGATCGCGTCGAGAGATTTTGGCAGGCGCCCAATATGGCGCAAGCAGAAGGCCTTAAAGCGGTTGATATGTTTAAGGCGGTGGACGAAGGAAAAATTAAAGCCATTTGGATTATGGCAACCAACCCCGTTGTGAGCATGCCCGACGCCGACTTCGTAAAACGAGCACTCGAAAAATGCGAGCTGGTGATTGTTAGCGAAGCCATTGCCGACACGGATACCGCCAAAACTGCCGATGTATTATTACCCGCAACGACCTGGAGCGAAAAGCACGGCACGGTGACTAATTCAGAGCGTTGCATTTCGTTGCAAAAAGGCTTTCTAGCGCCGCCCGGTGAAGCGAGGCACGATTGGGATATTATGGCAATGTTTGCCCGCAAGATGGGTTTTGCGCACGGCTTTAATTATCGACATCAAGCGGAAATTTTCCGAGAGCACGCGGCATTGTCGGCATTAGATAATGCCCATACGCGGGCTTTTGATATTTCGGCGATGGCAGATATCAGTGACGAAGCCTACGATAATTTAGAGCCGATACAGTGGCCGGTAACACAGGCGACGCCCGAAGGTTCTAAGCGTTTATTTTCCGATGGTTACTTCTTTACCCCTTCGACCAAAGCGCAGTTTATCGCGGTAAAGGCGAGATTGCCGGTTCAAGCACCTGCGACGGGTGAGGTTATTATGAATACTGGGCGCATCCGCGATCAGTGGCATACGATGTCGCGCACAGGCACGTCGGCGAATCTGTTGAGCCATACGGAAGAGCCCTATCTTGATGTGCACCCAAAAGATGCCGAGCGCTTTGGGCTGAGCGAAAACACTATTGTTGAGTTGTCCAACCGAGGCGCTCGATTTCTGGGGCGGGTGAAAATTAATACGGCCCAACGTCCCGGTGAGGTGTTTGCGCCCATGCACTGGAATGACAAATACGCGGCGAGCTCGCGCGCGGATGCGTTGGTCAACCCATTTATTGATCCGATATGCGGTCAGCCAGAGTTCAAGCACAGCCCTGTAAAAATTCGCCCCCACCCCACAACTTGGACCGGCTTTTTGGTGACCACTCGCGATATTAAGCCTTGCGCTGATTATTGGGCAAAGATGACGAGCGACGCCGGTTATCGTTACCGCTTAGCGGATACTCAGAATGTCGATTACGGTCAGTGGCTAAAAGCGCAGTTTGCTGATATTACCGATTGGCAAGTGCTAACCGATAGTGCAAATAAAACATATCGCGCAGCAGGCTATATCGGTAATGTTTTAGTGGTTGTCTTTAATGCATGCGTTGGTAACGATATGCCGCAAGAAGGACGGTGGCTCGATAAGCAAATTGGATGTCTACTCGATGATGTTACTCGTTACGCCATTCTCGCTGGGAATGAAGGTAACGGTGGTGCTGATGAGGGCGCGATTATTTGCTCGTGTTATCAGATTGGTGAAAATGCAATTAAAGCGGCAATCTCCGACGGTTGCGCGTCGGCGCAGGCACTCGGTGAGACATTAAAGTGTGGCACCAACTGCGGTTCCTGTATTCCAGAGCTAAATGCGCTAATTCAATTAATCCATAGCGAATAGCGCATCGCTAAAAGTCGTATTTAACTTCTGCAATGGCATATGGTAAAAAATACCATGTGCCATTTTTTTATGTGTCATAAAAACCTCGTTTGGCGTTTATTTCATTGATGTATTGATTTCGGTGTCATTAACACCACAAAAATGCCTAATTTTTGTCGAATTATAAAAAATATTCGAAAAAAAATTGCGAACGCCAAATTTTATTACTAATAGTTTAAGTGTCATTAGCGTTTTTAATGAAAGGATTCGCTTAATGCGGCGCACAACAGCGCGGTAATAAGGCTCAAATTGATGAGCGTGATTCGGCATGAAGCCGCAGGCTAGCTACGAGGTATTGTGACATGAGGCTATTAGCTTACCTTCCCGATTTGACCATGCTTACGATTTTGGCCGATCGTCTTATTACTTGCTACTTTCCATCGAAAATCCGCGAACGTATTGCGCCGCCAGAGCTAGGTGAAGAGCTTATTCCACCGGGTGTTCAATCGAGTGTCTTTAACGGGTTTGTCACTTCGAGTAACAACGAAAATGGTTTAAAGCTTAAGATTCATCACGATAAAAAAGGGGGCGTCTCTTGCCGGTGGACGGTAGCGCGTGCCTTTGAAGGGTACCCCCAAACGCTGCACGGTGGCGTCAGCTTCGCGATTTTAGATGAATTGCTAGCCTACTCGGTATTCGATCGTTACCGCACGTTTGCCGTAACGCTATCGAGTAAAACCCAGTGGTTGGGCCGAATAAAAGTCGATAGCGATATTACCGCAAAGGCCGTCGTCACGCGAAAGTTTTGGCGCTTTGTTCGAGTAGAGGGAATGATTTTTAATAATAAAGGGCGGGTTGTTGTAAAAATGCACGGAACATTCTATATGCCGACAAAAAGTGAGTTTAAAAAGCTGATTGATTTATCAATTATGCCGTCGGAGTCGTTACCTTACTGCGGCACTGATTAAGTGGGGTGAGCCTTTATCCAAAAGTGCAAGTTTTGGATAAAAACTAGTTAGCGTATGAAAGCCAATGTTTTACCATAAATGATAAAAGGGGTGGGTTATGCAAAGTTGCTTAGTTGATGTTTTAGAAGAAGCACCTGTAGAAGCAAGGAATCTTTACCAGCAATATAACTTGGATGAAGAAATTGATCGTATTGCCTATCACTACGAAGTGGATCCCGATTTTTTTAAGATAGTCACCGGTGGTGAGTGGAATAATTATTCGTGCTCTATGTGGGAAGATGGGTTTACCCTGACCCAGGCACAAGAGAAAAAGCTGGATGAGTTTGCGCGCATGATGGGCTTAAAAAAAGGCATGCGTATTCTCGATGTGGGCTGCGGTTGGGGTGGCCCGTTAGTTTACCTGTGTAAAAAATACGGTGTTGAGGGGCACGGAATTACAATTTCGCCTATGGCAATTCCCATCGCCGAAGCACGGGCAAAAAAGTACGGTGTTAATGCCACCTTCGAAGTTGTGCACTGGAAAAACCTACGTGCACAAGAGCAGTTTGATTGTGTATATAGTGATGAGGTGGTTGTGCACTTTAATGACTTAGGCGGCTTCTTTAAAAAGGCGCATCAGCTGTTAAAGCCAGGTGGTGTTATGGTGAATAAGGAACTGCATTTTCGCCACTCTAAGCATAAGCACGCACTCGATAAGCTGAGCCAGCACATTAATAAAGTATACGCCTATACGGGCAATTACCGCACGCTGAGTGATGAACTCAGTTTAGTCGATAGCAGTAGTTTTCAGCTTGAAGAAGTGCTCGATATACCCATTGACGACTATAAGAAAACTATTTCCGAGTGTTGGCTTAAAAACCTTAATGCGCACCGCGCTGAACTAGAGTCGATGACCAATAAAAAACACGTGCAAGACTTTAAGTTGTATTTAAAAGGCATATGCCGAATATTCTCGGCCGATGTTTTTGGCTTACATATCATTGCGTCGCGTAAAGCCTGATCGAGCACACGGCGTATGAGCTAGGCGTTTTGATTGTGACGCGCCCAGCTACCTATGCGCTAATGCGAGAAAAAATCGAGTAGGCGGTTTTTGGTTTTTGGCTGGCAATATTCAGCCTGTTGTTGCGTTTTGGCGCCTTGTTCGTGTGGCGACGAGCGATTCGATGATGATGTGCTGGATGCAGAAGTGGCCGCTTCCTCGGCCGCTTGTTTGGCCAGCCATTTGCGATAAACGATGCCACATTGAGGGCATACCTCTGGATGGGTTTTATTATCCCAAACTTGGCGCTCGTATTGGCATTTAGGGCATTGCGAAATCATAGCGTATCCTTCCTGTAATCTGCTTGTCCACTGTACTCTGGTTATTTGCAAACCTTCAAGCACATATTCTGTATTCGTCTATAAGCCGACTTCTATAGAGGTTTTTAGTAAGTCCTAGTGAGCAATAAAAATCGTACTTTTATTATAACTCCGCGAAGCACCGACGATGGCGTATCAAGGCAAAACTGGGTCGACAGCTCAGGACTTCAGGTAGGACCTGCCGCTAACGCAGCGGCTTAAGCTGCGGCACAACCAAAGGGTTACTGTGGCGGTAAATTCTCGACAGGTTTCTCGTTGATTTTGTTTACCTTTCGGCGTTTTTTTCTGATGTGGCGAACAGCTTTGGCGGGGCTGGCAGCCAGCGCGTTAAAGCCGAGTGCCGCCAGTGCGCATAGCAGCAGGTAGTGCGGCGAGAGAGGGATGCCGGGCTCGAAGTTGCTGACAACGCGCTGTAAAGTTTCGTGGCGGCTTGGATTAAGCATGTAGGTGACTTTGTCTGCTAAGGTGCCGCGCTCAAATAGGGCAACGGCGTCACTTAATTGTTTATAACGAATAAGCAGTTGTTTTTTGTTGTCGGCATCTTGCCGTACCGAGGCAATCGAGCTTTTTTGGTGGCTGGCTATTAGTGCCTCGGTATCGGCATATTGGTGCTTTACAACCATCGCATTGATTTTTTCAACTTCCTCGTGCGTCGCATCAAAGTAGCCGGTCAGGTATTGTTGGTAGTGATCGGCCAATATCGGCAGCTGAAAAAATGCCAGCAATACCGCGCCAAAAACCAGTTTATCAACAATACCGCTTATCACGATGCCACCCGGAGCTTGGTGTTGTTGGCGTGCTCGATGGTGTTTTTAAGCGTGTTCATTGGCACTGTCGCTGATGTAGTCATCACTATTCCAGCGTAGCTGCTCGGCGTATTGGCGGGTAAAAAGCGTGATTATCTCGGTGTACTTTTTTTCGCTGATTAGATTAAGCACCACGTGGGTGTACAGATAGGCACTGACGAACATTTCGCCGGGGTGATTAATTTTACCCTCGCGTAATTCATCAAAAATGTGCCGATAAACCGCGAGACGGGTCTCGAGCATTTGTGTTTTATGGGTGATGTCGCGGTACATAAAGGCGTGCATTACGCCAAGCGCGGTAAATGCGTCGCGGTCTTTAGCGAGCGGTGAGGGGTCATCCTCGCTGACAAATGTACCGAAGTAGCGTTGGTTTTTTAATAGTGTTGCCGCCGTCAAGGCGTCGAGGATTTCTTTTTCCCAGTGTTTTAATTTCCGAGGCAGCTTTTTTTGGAGTGATTTGGCTGATGGCATTCGGTAAACCTTGCAGTGCTATTGTTAGGTGTATTTTTGGACTGGCGGCGCAACGCGAAGCACTTCTTCGAGTGTTGTAATGCCTTTGGCAATTTTTTGTGCACCGGACAGTCGCAAGGTCCGCATGCCTTCGCGCATCGCCTGTTGGCGCAGGTCATTGAGGTCAGTGACCTCGGTAATGCAGTTGCCCAATGTTTCGCTCATGCGCAATATCTCGTAGATGCCTTGCCGGCCGATATAACCCGTATTTCGGCATTCTAAACAGCCGACTGCCCTAAACACCTTTTGGGGTTTTGCGACCTTCCAGGGTTTTACCAGCGCGTCCCAGTCTTCTTGGGAGATGTGGTCGGGCTCTTTGCACTCGGGACATAGGGTGCGCACCAAGCGCTGCGCCATAATGCCAAGCACGCTCGACTTCAACAGATACGATGGAATACCCAGGTCGAGCAAGCGTGAGATTGAGGTGGGCGAGTCGTTGGTGTGCAAGGTGCTAAGCACTAGGTGCCCCGTTAACGAAGCTTGCACGGCCATTTGCGCTGTTTCTAAATCACGTATTTCGCCGACCATAATAATGTCTGGGTCTTGTCGCATCAGGGTGCGAATGCCCGCGGCAAAGTCTAAACCGATGTTGTGTTGCACTTGGGTTTGGTTAAATGACTCTTCGACCATTTCGATGGGGTCTTCAATGGTGCTGACGTTGACTTCGTCGGTGGCCAATGATTTGAGGGTCGAATAAAGTGTGGTGGTTTTACCGGAGCCCGTTGGGCCAGTCACCAAAACAATGCCGTGTGGGTGGTCGATCATGTGTTGCCAGCGTTCGTAGTCATCACCGCCTAGGCCTAAATCATCAAAGCTGCGCAGTAGTACGTCGGGGTCGAAAATACGCATGACGAGTTTTTCGCCAAAGGCGGTTGGCAGCGTCGATAGTCGTAGTTCGGCTTCGGTGCCGTCAGGGGTTTTGGTTTTAATGCGACCGTCTTGTGGTTTGCGTTTTTCTGCCACATTCATGCGGCCCAATATTTTGATTCGGCTAGTGATAGCTGTGGCCACATTGGCGGGGAATTCGTAAATGGGGTGTAGAACACCGTCAATGCGAAAACGCATGCGGGCCACTTCTCGGCGCGGCTCGATATGAATGTCGCTGGCGCGTTGATCGAATGCGTACTGAAGAAGCCAGTCGACGATATTCACGATATGCTGGTCGTTGGCTTCTGGGTCTTTCATGCTGCCCAGCTCAAGCAGCTGCTCAAAGTTGGTCACGTTACTGGCAGCTTTAGTACCGCCTTTGGCGCCGCTAATAGACTTGGCGAGCGAATAGAACTCGACGCGGTAGCGGGCAATATCCGACGGTAGGGCGACCACGCGTTTGATGCGCCGCTGACTGGTTTGCATCAGTTGCTCGACCCAGCCTTCCACAAATGGTTGTCCTACGGCTACGGTAAGCTCGTCGGTGCTAATTTTGACGCACAGTAGGTCGTGGCGTTTGGCAAACTGGTAGCTCATCACACCGGCCAAGTCGGCCACTTGTAACTTCATTGGGTCGATATGAAAGACCTGCAAATTGCTCTTGTCGGCCAGCCATGCGGTAATGGCCATTTCATCGAGCTTTTTACCTGGCCTTTTGAGGTCGTCCAAGGCTTGGGTGGCAATGTAGCTAACGGGGTGCATGGCGGTTTGTTCGGGCGTTCGGCTCGTCCCGAGTAGATGGTTCATTGCTTCTGAGTCAATGCGACCGTCTTGGTGTAAATCGGTGAGTATGTTGCGCAAATCAAGCGTGCGATCTACCACGTGAAGCCTCTTACTAAATAGTTGGAGGGTAAGTGTAACGCCTCGGGCCTGTAATCGGTATGGCCGAGGCGGCTATGTTTTCGAAGGCGCTAAACGTCGTTAGGTGCTTGTCGCTCGCCTTGGCAAAGGTTAGGCGGCGCCAATGGCGCGCGCCGCATCAATCGGTTCTTGGTTTTAATGGCTGAGTTAATCACTTATAGCATGTTGTTTAAAGTGTAGCTCTTATGGCGTCGATGGCGGAAGGCAATGACTGGTGCGCAACGAGTGCGAGTACTGGCGCTTAACCGGCAAACATAAAAAAACCCGCCTATGGCGGGTTTTATACTGCGGGTTCTAAGCCTTATTTGCGAAGCTTTTCGACGAGGTAGTCGACGACTTCGAGCATTTCTTTCTGGCCGCCGGCTTTGCTGGCGCTAATGTGGTAGTAGTCGGCAACGACGATTTCTGGTGTGCCGGTAATTTTGTATTGGCGCTGACGGTCGTCAGCTTGTTTTACCTGGCCTGCCACGGCAAATGAGTTCATCACGCCCACAAAGTTTTTGCCGTCAAAGCCAGCTTTGTCGACCACGGTGGCAATCTCGGCGTCGTCTAACAATAACTTGCGGTCTTTGTGCATAGCTTCAAAGAAGGCGTGGTGGAGTTTATCAAGGCCTTGTATGGCTTTGGCGGCGTAGTAAAGCTTGGCGTGGGTCCACATCATGTCTTGAGGGACACCGGGGCGACGTTGCTTCCACATGGCTGGCGACTGCGTGAAGTTAACATAATCGGGGGCTTTTTCTGCCCAAGGCTCTATGTGAGCCTCAAAGGTGTAACAGTGGCCACAGCCATACCAAAAAACTTCGATGACATCGACAACATCAGACTTCGCAGGTTTAGTTGCCCCGCTGATGACCGTGTAGTGTTTGCCTTCTTCAAATGTTTTCGCGGGTGTGGTTGTGCTGGCTTTGTCTTCTGCACAAGCCAAAAGTGGCAAGGCCAAGCCAAGTATAAGTGCTGCAATACGCATGGGTTTTCCCCTAGTCGGTTGTTATTGAGTTCAAGCGTCGCCTTAGTAGAGCGCTGCGTTTGCAAAAGTTCCTTAACTGGGGGGCTTTTGCGATGCTTTCGGCGTACGCTGAGAATTGCGTTCAGTATTAGTGTATGGGCCGTGACATGACTGGCAGCTTAACGCATTGGTGTGCCGAGCCAAGTGCACGCTTGGCGAGATCTTACCCTGAAACGCCATGCTAGGCGTTTCGCAGAGTCGCAAAAACAAAGACTTAGGTCTATTGTTTTTGGCGGTATGCCCCATTTCTGGGTGGGTACGAGCTAACACGTGCCGTTGACGATACGTCGTGGTCTTAGTGTAGGCCAGACACAAAGTTGGCGACGGCGGTAATTTCGGCGTCGCTCATGCGTTCTGCAATGCTGCGCATAATCTTCGTGTCGCCATCATTCGTGCGTTCGCCAGCGCGAAAGGCTTTTAGCTGTTTGACCACGTAATCGGCGTGTTGGCCACTCAAGCGCGGGTAGCCTGCCGGCCCGTTGCCTAGGCCACGTGGCGAGTGGCAACCGATACAAGCCGGAATGCCGGCTTCTTGGTTGCCGCCTCTGAACATTTTGGCTCCCAGTGCTAGGGCGTCCACCTCTACGCCATCGTTGGTCAGTACTTGTAGCTCTTTGGCGCCCGACAGCTGTGTTGTTTTGCTGTTGTAGTAGGCGGCGATATCGGCGAGGTCTTGGTCGCTGAGATTATCGAGCAGGCCCGTCATCTCAACAATCGGGCGCGCGCCACTTTTTATGTCTTGAAGCTGCTTGAGTAGGTACTTTTCACCCAGGCCCGCAACTTTGGGGAATGTCGCCATGGGGCTATTGCCGTCTTGGCCGTGGCAAGCCGTGCAGACGGCGGTATGTGCCTCGCCCTTCTTGGCGTCGCCACTGGCACTGGCGATGGGAGCTAAGGTCGAACTCAGCGTTACGCCGAGCGCAACGGCAATGGGGCTGAAAAATTTATTCATGCTTATTCCGAGGGTTAGATCCGTAAGTTAAGTAGTAAGTTTAAAAAGTATTCGTTGTATTCGCTATCGTTGGCGCAATAAATAAGCATCGAGTGCCTGAGCTGCCACCTAACGTGCATTGCTGTTTGGCGCCCCGCAGAGCGCCATTTTCAATTAACCGCTGACGTTACCATAGTAGCCAAAGCGCTGGGCTGCGTTACCTCAAATACGACAATGGCTTTATCACCTATTCGCAACCTTGCTTGCGCAATGCCGGTACTTTACTCGTCTTAGCGACAAAACCACAATATAAGTAAGCCCAAAACTTAGCTGCTAGGCTGTTCGCCTATCGAGGTCACGCCATCGCACTATTAAGTCATTAACTAAGTCGAGCTGGTTTTAGGCTGGAGACTGCTATAGTGCCGACGAGAAGAGGCTGCGAGCCTTTGTGCAACTAACGGCAGTAAAATAGTCTCTCTATTTGGGCCCCTTTGATGGCCCTAAACGCTTTGGGGTGGCATTATATACACCCCTTCGTTAGAACTCACCTTTTGTGCATACCATGTCTTCAGCTATTAACTTCCGCAGAGCGGAATATCTTGTCAGCGCCCAAACGTTTGCTCAGTGCCCACCGGAAGAGGGCGCAGAAGTCGCCTTTGCTGGGCGTTCAAACGCGGGCAAGTCTAGCGCGATTAACCGCCTTACCGATAACGGCAAGCTTGCGCGCACCAGTAAAACCCCCGGGCGCACCCAGCTGCTGAACTTTTTTAGCTTAGGCGAGGCGACGCTGAGACTGGTTGACCTACCCGGTTATGGTTATGCCAAAGTGCCGCTGGCTAAAAAAAACGAATGGCAGCGGCATTTATCCGAATACCTGCAGAAGCGTAAAAGCTTAATGGGCTTGGTGTTGCTAATGGACATCCGCCACCCGCTGCGGGAGTTCGATATGATGATGTTGAGCTGGGCCGCTGAAATGGGCATGCCCGTGCATATTCTGCTAACCAAAGCGGATAAGCTAAAGCGCGGTGCCGCGAAAAAGTCGTTATTGGAGGTGTGTAAGTACCTTTCGGCTGAAAACCTAACGGATCTCGTTAGTGTGCAATTGTTTTCAGCCCACAATGGCGATGGCACGGGCGAGCTAGAAACCGTGCTGCGCAATTGGTTATTACCCGCTCAAGATGGCACCGCTGGCGGCGAGGTTGAACCCTACCCCGAGTTGGACGAACTCCCCCCAAGCGATAATGGTGCGGGTCAACCCTAGCCTTGAAGCCCTCCTTCACCGGATAGGCGCTCAGCCATGTCGTCAGTCGCCTTGACTAATGCATCGCAAATAGACGGTTCGTGAGACGAGTGACCCGCATCGCGAATGATATGGAGCTCGGCATCGGGCCAGGCGTGGTGCAACGCGGTTGCGCCGTCCAATGGGCATACCATGTCGTAGCGGCCGTGAATAATCGTACCGGGAATATTCTTGAGTTTATGCGCGTCGCGCAGTATTTGATCGTTCGTTATAAACGCTTTATTGACAAAGTAGTGGGCTTCGATACGCGCTAAAGACACCGCCATATGAGGTTCTACAAACTGGTGCACCACATCGGGGTTGGGGCGAAGGGTTGCGCAGCGGCCTTCCCACTGAGCCCAAGCTTTCGCGGCGCCCATTTTGGCCAGCTCGTTGGCGCCGGTTAGCCTACGGTAATAAGCATTGATCATCTCGCCCCGTTCGGCTTCGGGTATGGGCGCTAGGTAATCCTCCCAGTAGTCGGGAAAGATGCGATCGGCACCTCGTTGGTAAAACCACGCGAGGTCGTGATCGCGACACAAGAATATCCCCCGCAATATCATGCCTAACACCGCCTCTGGGTGAGTTTGGGCGTAGAGTAATGCGAGTGTCGAGCCCCATGAGCCTCCAAAGAGCACCCATTTCTCAACGTTTAAGTGCATTCTGATTTTTTCGATATCGGCAATCAGGTGGCCGGTGGTGTTGTCGTTCAGGCTAGCGTGGGGCTTTGATTGGCCGGCGCCGCGCTGATCAAATGCAATAATGCGGTATTTGTCGGGGTCGAAGAAGCGGCGGTCGAACGGCGAAGTGCCCGCACCCGGTCCCCCGTGGATAAACAGTATTGGAATGCCGCTAGGGTCGCCGCTTTCTTCTATGTAAAGAGTATGAGTGTCATCAACCGGCAGCTGATAGGTTTGATTGGTGCGAAGCTCAGGGTAAAGGCACTGCATGCGGTTCTCCCATTGAAAGATCTCCCTTGAGATTAGGCTACCCAGCTTTATTAAACAAGGCCAAGCCATGCTCAAAAATAAGCAAAACCCTTAGCGTTGTTGCTTTTTTAACCATTCGTGACGCGCCCGAGAGTGTTGCAGGTTGCAAAAGTTCAAATGAACGCATGGCAGCCAA
>DATBNJ010000299.1:0-4812 GCA_036554385.1 Marinagarivorans sp.
GCCACGTCCGAGTTATATTTCCCCATGGACTTAGAGCCTGTCGTTACCAGAGCTGTTTGGCCGATATCGTTTGCAGCGCGATGGATGGCGGCGGCCATTTTGGCTTGCACGCGTTGCAGCATTTCGAGCGTCGGCACCGGGCCGCCGTAGTACGCATCTTCGTTTCTGAACCAAGTCTCAGTCATATTCTCTGGCTCGTTAAATAGCTCCCACGCGAGTAGTTGAGAGTGGCCATTGAGTTGCTCCACCATCGGTACCAAGGCGTTATCGAGGTAAGACTGCAAAACGGCATCGTCTGAAAGTAAACGATAATTATCTTGGGTTGGTGGCTGGCGAAAATCATTATCGCGTAGCATATCGAAAGACCAGAGGGCCGGGATGATATAAACGCCGTATTCGCTCGCGATATCCAGCGCCTGTTGCAAATCGGCAATGGCACTGCCACCTGGGCCTGTGACCAAACGTTGGCCATTGACCGCACCCCATTCGGGGGTCATGGAGCCATCGACGTGAAACCACCAGCGAAGGCTGTTGCCGCCGGCATCAGTCACGTCTTGTAATACTGCTCGCAATTGGTTTTCATCAACACCATTGCCAAAGTCTCTAGCAAACTCAAACCAAGCAATATTAAACCCGTTAAGGTATATCGCTTCACCGTTATACATAATACGGCCAGACGAGGCTCCGTTGCCGGGCTCTTGCATTTCTAGCACGCAAGTGCCGGGGTTGAGGTCAGCCGGCCCATCGGGTACCACACAGCTAGCCTCATTTTCCCAGCCCCAACCGTCACCATCTGGGTCGGAAAAAGTCCCGCCTAAGCAATAAGGCACATCATCCCGCGCGATACCGCAATCACTCTCGGTCTCTGAGCTCGCACTGCTTGAAGATACCAAGGCTTGCGATGAGCTCGCCACGGAGCTTGACATGGCGCTGCTGGATGATGAAGTGACGGTACTCAAGGAGCTGGCAACGCTGGCGCTTGACGGCTCGCTGAGCGCAGCGCTGCTACTATCAATAGCGCCCGCTGAGCTTGAGGTAGGGACTTCGTTTGCGCCAGTACAGGCGGCCAACGCAAGCACGGATGATAAGCAAAGCGGCCGCCAGTAACCGTAAAGCCCAGATTGGAATGTGGTAAAAGTCGACATAGAGTTTATTCACGACCTCTTTTGGTTCGTCAAAATGAGATGGCGTGGCCATCAGCGAATAGATCTAAGCCTGTAAGGTACACAATTTGCCATGTAATCGGTTACATGGGTGTCAAATTTGCGACCGCGTTTGCATATATCGGCCACTAGCCTTGGTTGGGGGCTTGCTGCTGGCTATTCTTGTTGAGGTCCCGTCGGAGCAAACGGATTCGGATGCCCAGCTTTGAAAGGCCCCGGTAAAGTGCACTGATCTTGACACAGGGGGTGTGCGCCAACGCAGTGCATAAATATGCGGCATAATTCAGCCCCTATCTCGCGAAAAGACCAATCACGCCTAATCTGTACTTATATGCAATTTACTGTGGTGTAAGCCGTGTCAAGTTCCCCTTTTGTATCTAGCCTTCGCAGTATATGGCCACCCGGCGTTGCTCCCTTCGCACGCGGGGCAGTCCTCCCGGGGTAACCATTTCATTTGACTATCTCGTTCTCTATTTGATCGCCAATCGCCATTAATAACAGCGCGAAGTTCCCCGTTCTGCCACGTCAGCGCTAGTGTACGAGCTGTTCTAGCCTTACTCGACTAAGGCTTTTTATTTGTTCGGGATTCTGCTAGTGTGCTGTTTATATATACAGTTTTGTGGTGTCTATGAATATTCAGTCGAAGATCGCAATTTTAGCGGATGCGGCCAAATACGATGCCTCCTGTGCCAGTAGCGGCTCGGTGGAGCGCAACTCCCGTGGTGGCAAGGGCGTGGGCTCTACGTCGGCCGGCATGGGAATTTGCCATAGCTATGCACCCGACGGGCGTTGTATATCGTTACTGAAAATCCTGCTGACGAACTTTTGTCTATACGATTGCGCTTATTGCATTAATCGCGTATCGAGCCCCGTCGCCCGCGCGCGCTTTACACCGGACGAGGTGGTCCAGCTTACTTTGGACTTTTATAAGCGCAATTATATTGAGGGCTTATTTTTAAGTTCGGGCATTATTCAATCGTCCGATTACACCATGGAGCAGTTGGTTGAAGTGGCTCGCAGCCTGCGTGAAGACTACGACTTTCGAGGGTATATTCACCTTAAAACCATACCCGAGGCCGCTCCCGAGTTATTGGCTTTAGCTGGCCGCTATGCGGATCGTTTGAGTATTAATATCGAACTGCCTGAGGATCAATCGCTGGTGCTTTTGGCGCCGGAAAAAAGTGGCGCCGCCATTCGTCAATCGATGGGCGTGTTAAAAAGCCGCATTGATGAATATCGCGAAAACAAGCGAGACCAGCTTAAAGCCCGTTCGCTGCCGTCTGTAGGGTCACAGGTTAGCAAGCTCAATCACCTCTCGGCCAACCCTACTCAAAGTTCAGGCATTGCTCTGGGCAGTAGGGCGCCCGCGCTTAAATCTGGGTCGCGCAAGGGGAGAGCCAAAGTGCCGCTGTATGCGCCTGCAGGACAAAGCACGCAAATGATTATTGGCGCCGATGCCTCCAACGATCAAAAGATTCTGACGACCGCTAACGGCCTTTACCGCTCTTATCAAATGCGGCGGGTCTACTATTCCGCGTATAGCCCCATTCAATATTCGGCCGCGACTTTGCCCGCAACGGCGCCGCCGCTAATGCGCGAACACCGGTTGTATCAGGCCGACTGGTTGCTGCGGTTTTATGGTTTTAGCGTGCAAGAGATTGTTGGTGCTCAGACGCGGCCCGACGGCATGCTGGATATCGAAATTGACCCTAAGCTTGCGTGGGCACTGGCCAATCGCGATATGTTTCCCGTTAACATTAACAAAGCGTCTAAAAGTCTATTATTGCGCATTCCTGGCATCGGCAGCGTTGGTGCCAACCGCATTATCAACGCGCGACGATTTAAAGCGTTGCGGTTTAACGACCTCGCCAAGTGTCGAGTGGCGGTAAAAAAAGTTGCGCCCTTTATCGAAACCTTAGATTACAACCCCAACCTAACACAACTAGACTCTCAGAATCTCCGTGAGCATTTATTGGCTAACAACTCGATGCCAGCACCGCAGCAGTTAGGGTTGTTCTAATGGAGTGGGTAATCGAAGACTTTGCGGATTGGCGTAATAAAGCCCGCGCCCTTCTGCTGGCAAACGTGCTGCCCGATAGCGTAATGCTAGGCGACGTGGCCAATAGTCGAGACTTGTTTAATAGCGCTGGCGATGGCGACTATGCGGGCATAAACGAGACCCTACCACGCGTTAATCACCCTAAAGGGTTAACTATTTCTAGGGACTTTTTAAAGCGCGCCCATTGGGTCGCCCACCATAGCGACCCGCAGCGTTGGCAGTTGCTGTACTGCCTTGCTTGGCGCTTAATTAATGAGGATAAGCACTTACTTACCAACCCTATGGACGATCAGGTCACCCGTTTTAATCGCTATTTTAAAGCGGTAACGCGCGATTACCATAAAATGAAAGCCTTTGTACGCTTTCAAGATATCGCCGCGTTTACCGGTCTAGATAAGATTTTTAAACATCATGCTGTTATAGACCCTGAGCAATTGCATAAGGACAAGCGCGCAAAAAATAAAAAACGCGAAAAGGCCAGCTTGCTAAGTGCGCAGCCAGAGCATTACATCGCATGGTTTGAGCCCGAGCATTTTGTATTGCCGTTGGCAGCGCAGTTTTTTGTTAAGCGTTTTAGCACCATGAACTGGTCGGTACTTACGCCCTACGAGTGCGCTCATTGGTACCAGCAGCGGCTCATATTTACGGCAGGCACAGCAAAGCCACCGCTGCCAGAAGATCAAACAGAACAGCTCTGGCTGCAATACTATGGCAGTATTTTTAACCCTGCCCGCGTCAAAGTTAAAGCGATGCAGTCGGAGATGCCCAAAAAATATTGGAAAAACCTACCCGAAGCACAGCTTATTCAATCGTTATTGCGCAATGCCACGCGGCGCGTATCCGAAATGACGTACCACTCAAATTAGCCTTTAGCGGTACACCTTACCCTGAAGCGCCCACCCTAACGTCTCGCAGAGTTAAGACCTCCAAGGATGGAGGAAATGCAGAGGATCGCCTGGAGCGATCTCTGTGGACCTCCAAGGATGGAGGAAATGCAGAGGATCGCCTGGAGCGATCTCTGTGGACCTCCAAGGATGGAGGAAATGCAGAGGATCGTCTGAAACGATCGCTGTAGGCTTTTTTTCCGTATTTTTCTCAAGAAAGAAGGCAATGAATAGTTCAAACATTTTCATCATGGCGTTAAACAATGTCGCCATCTTTGAGAACTGCTTCGCAAAAAGCGGTGTGGTGCCAATAGCTGTTCAATAAGTAGCAAAAACGGTTTGCGAGTTTGCAGTAAAAATTGCCTCGCATAAGACATCGTTGTCACGCAGGTTTGGTGCTTTTATTACCATTATTGAGTCGCTAATTGTTACATCGTAACCTCGCCTTGCTAGCAGTAAAAAAATCGAATCATTTTGGGTAGTCTTACGCGACATTTTGGTGGTTTTTGGTGACGTGGAGGCACATTGCTAAACGATGGGGATATGCGTAATTTCCCGTTAAATAATTTTGTGACCAAGGTATTAGTCTTGATAAAGTTGCATTCGTTTTCTCCGAGTTATCTTGTAGGATCAATAATGCCTAGAGCCTCGGCGGTGTTGGCGAAACGCATTTTTCGTTGATCGTATACTGTCGCTGCCTTAAGGG